>PAQF01000034.1 GCA_002709695.1 Candidatus Poribacteria bacterium | reverse complement strand
TACTTCGGATACCATGGTGCGACTTTTGGTGCTATGTCTGCCAGTGGAACAGGGAAACGTAAAACTGGTTTTGAACCTCAAATGGGAGGCTTTTTGAAAGTTTTTCCGCCAACCTATTACCGCGATCGATTTTCCACTTGGGAAGAGTGCAACCGTTTTTGCGCCCAATCATTCGAAGATGTTATCATCAACGAAGACCCTGACACCGTAGCTGGTATAATCATTGAACCCATCGGCAATACGGGAGGAATTATCACACCAACGGAAGAGTATTTCCAGATCATCCGTCAAATTTGTGACCGTTATAAGGTGATTTTAATTTATGACGAGATTATCACTGGATTTGCACGCACGGGGGCCATGTTCGCAGCTCAAACCTTTGGTGTTACACCCGACATCATCTGTAGTGGCAAAGGACTTTCAAGTGGAGCTATTCCCTTAGGTGCAATGATAACCAAAGAAGATATGGGAGATTCCTTCTATGGTGAGGTTGAGGATGAGATCAATTTTGCACATGGTCATACCTTTGCTGGAAACCCTTTGGCTTGCGCTGTTGGCATTGCTGTCATCGATGAAATTCAGCAGGAAAGACTGGACCAGAAAGCTCAGAAGCTGGGTGACTATTTGGCTGAGAAGCTCCAGAAATTGACGCAATACGGTGTCGTGCGTGAGGTTCGTGGTAAGGGCCTTCTCCTAGGAGTGGAGTTAGTCAAAGACACGGAAACAATGGCACCTTACCCAGAGCTGGGCCAAGCCTTAAAACGAACTACACTCCAAAATGGTCTAATCCTACGTATTGATCCATCTTGGTTTGCAGTCGCCCCAGCATTAATTGCTACAGAATCGGATATAGATGAATTAGGGGATCTAATTGAGAAAAGTCTGGTTGATGCACTAAAACAGGTTTAAATACAAAACATAATCTTTTTAACCAAATTAAATGCTGATCATATTTTACTTGGTGTTATACCAAATTCTGTTTCAAAGTTGTGCCAAACATCAGATTGTACCTCCGTCGTAGCAGCTGCATAACCTTCTTCAACTTGACTAACGTTTGAAGGACCAAACATAACGATACCATCAACTGGTGCAGCCAAGCAGAATTGCATAGCTAGGGACCGAATATCTACGTCGCGATCCATGCACCACTTCCACATATCATAAGCTACCGTTTTTCCTTCAGGATGACGTCGACGGTCAGTTTCTATATCCGGTTCAATACCAGTGAGAAGGCCCATTCCCAAAGGGCTAGCGAGAATAATTCCAATATCTTCTTGTCGTGCTAGCGGCAATGTTGTTTTTGCCACCGACTGATTTAGTAATGTATAGTCTAAAAAAGTTAAAACAATATCAATGTAGCCCGTCTCGATCGCTTGTTGATGAAAAACATGAGAACGAACTCCCAATCCAATATATTTAATTAATCCTTCTTCTTTCATCTTTAGCAATTCATCCAGTGCTCTGCCTTTGGAAATTGCATCTTCGATTTGAATAGGATCGTGGATTAGTACAGCGTCGAGGTAATCGGTTTGTAAAGCTTTTAAACTCCCTTCGACACTCCAACGAGTTGTTTCAGCAGAAAAATCCTTGCTTCGTTCCGGGTGTGTTCCAACTTTGGCTTGTAGATAGATCGTTTCTCTTAACCCTCCAGATAGTGCTTTTCCCCATCTTTCTTCTTTATGGCCCGGATAAGTGTCAATATAATTTATACCGAGTTCAATTGCCCTATGAATAGCATCAATAGTGTCTTGCTCCAGCCCACTATGCAACCAAGCAGCCCCCAGTGCAAGGGATTTGGGGCGCATTTCTGTGCGTCCCATTCGTCTTGTTTCTAATCCTGCCATATCTCTTTGAACATCCTTACTTTTTTGTGATTTTCTGTAAAATAACTTTTATTACTAAGCCTCTAAACAAATTTTACCTACTTCCGATCTTCTAAAAACAAATGATCTGACTAAAGTAAAAAGGTAATTCTATTTAAATGATCCGTCAAGTAGAGCTCTCACAATATCAGCATCATCAAAAGGAATTCTATGATCACCTATTTCCTGATATTTTTGGCAGCCTCTCCCTGCGATGACAACAGTATCCCCAGTATCAGCTATTTCAAGTGCTCGCTTAATCGCAGTTTTTCGGTCAGGAATTAATTGATATTTATTACCATTTGGTATTCCCTGAATAATGTCGTCAAAAATTTGGTCTGTTGATTCCGAGCGAGGGTTACCGGTAGTAATAATCGGGGAGTCAGCTATTTCGACACCAATCCGCCCCATGATGGGTCGTTTTAACTGATCCCGATCGCCGTTGCAGCCGAAGACGCAAATCAGCCGATTTTGAGTGGTCTTTTTGGCAGAAGAGAGCAAGTATTTCAACGCATCAGGTGAGTGTGCGAAATCAATGATAACCGTGAAATTCTGGCCGCAATCTATAGATTCGAATCGGCCAGGCGTTCTAGTTGACTCGATTCCATTAATAATTTGTTCATCTGTGCACCCATACTGTTGTGCTACACCGATAGCTGCTAAGACATTGTAAATGTTATATTCGCCAGAAGATTGAAGATGTATTGGTAGTTTGCCATAGGGTGTGAGAACTGAAAATGAAACGTTAGTCTCCTGTACTTGCACGTTTTTAACTGTTAAATCAGCTTTTGCGTGAACACCATAAGTTACAAAAGGAACATTTGTTTTCTGTATAATCTTTTTAGACGCATTATCATCTATGTTAACAATTGCTCGGCCGCCAGCAGAATCAAGTTGTTGAAAAAGTTGCAATTTTGCTTCAAAGTACCGCTCCATCGATATATGATAGTCCAAGTGGTCATGTGACAAATTTGTGAATACTGCAGTGTTAAATATTACTCCTTTTAACCGATTCTGAGCTAGGCCGTGAGATGAGGTTTCCATAACTACGTGTTTAATATCAGCAGTTACTACCCTAGAAAGCAGATGATGCAATTTCACTGGATCTGGTGTGGTTAGGTCTGCAACTAAGTCTATACCTTTAAATCGGTATGCCAGTGTGCTGATCAATGCGACATCTATATGGGCTGAATTAAAAATAGACTCGATTAAAAGTGCCGTCGAGGTTTTTCCATTTGTACCAGTGATTCCAATAAAGTTTAACTGTTTAGCTGGATGACAGAACCAAAGATTATTTTTAAGAGCCATCTTAACAAAGCCGAAGAAAGATATATCTTCTTGCCTGTTATATTGTTTCCACTCTTTATAGATCCTTTCTGGCATCGAATGTGTTGACATCTATACCTGACAAAACCCAGTTTTCAAACAGAGTCTTGGTGATATTGATTTTCTTCGAGTGATTCTTCCAGAAAATCGAAATTGTAGTTTCCATCAGCAGTTTTCCAACGACCAACTGAATCTGGTCTCACAATTATCCGTGCCAATGGCATACCAAGGAAATCTTCTAGGCGTTCAAGTGTTTCTTCTTGTTTAAGAATAAAATCTTCAAAACGCACCACAATGTAATTTTTGGGTTTTGGAGTTGATTTCATCAACTCATACTGATACAACCAAGAAATGGCCCTTCGCTTTCTAACATCATCTGTTAATGGATAGTCAATTCCAAAATCGCGTAGATCATCGGTTTTATGCCCCCCCAAGATACAGTCTCTGGGATCTCGTATCCAATGAATATATTTTATGTCGGGGAACATTCGTATAATCCAAGGATATGCTAGCGTAGTTTCTGGTATTTTCCATCCACGATGGGTCGATTTATCAGCTAGTACATCAGCCAAATAGGTATTAATCAGTTCCTTAAATTCTGGATCGATCTCCATTTTATGCAATTGTTCAAAATCCCATGAGAGATCGCCATTTAACTTGACATATTTGGCTAAAACTCTACAGGCATCGTACATTGGTTCCGGAGGCAATTTATCACCGGATCGGTTTAGCTTTGAGCCCATAAAAACACCGCTAGCATACAAAGTATGCGAAATTGCACGTGTTCCCGAGTGTCCACGACCTATAATTGTTATTAAAGACATAGGTGAATCTTTATCCTTTATTTAAACTTAAATAAATTAGGCATATACTAACTGGGATTGTATTTTACTTTGTATTAAAATACAAGTCTTAAACCTGATAACAATCCGTATGACGTAAAACCTAGAAATGAATAGATCAAATCAATTGAACAACAAAACAAAATATATTAGCGTTTAAACAAGTTCTTTCCTTAATTTCAATCTTATTTCAAAATGAAATATTACACTGGATTCAAATCTCTAGTTAAGTTATTATTAGCAAACAATATCATCCTAGACTTTTGTAACCTACAAAATGAGAATACTAATTACATCAGCCAATTCGCACCTTGCAAAACAGTTAACAACCGACCTATCAGCAGATCACCAGATTCGGCTTACAGATCTTGTTGATTTTGAAACTGACTTTGATTTTGTTCAATCTGATCTTGGACACGAATCTGAAACGGATGAACTCGTTAAAGACATCGATACAATCATTCACCCTGCTACGTTGCCCTTAGCTCTATCTGAGAGTTCAGATGACTTGGAAAATCTGGAGATAGATTTTCTTACACGTTGCACATACAATCTACTGTACGCTGCAGTAGCACAGAACATCTCGAATTTTGTTTTTGCTAGTACTCTCCAACTTTTTGCTAAACTCGATCAGAATATGACTATAGGGCCAAACTGGCGTCCGCGCCCGACCACAGAACTGTTTCCTTTATCACGGCACTTAGGGGAATTTGTGTGTCGGGAGTTCGCACGTGAAGGAAACATTAACATCAGTATCATTCGACTTGGGAACAACATAGGTGCAGATACTATTGGTGCATTTCGACAAGCCATTGATTCTGAGGAAAGATGGAAGATTACACATCTTTAAAGCGGGAGTAAATGAATGAAAGTTTTGATTTTGGGTGGCAATGGCTATATGGGACCACATCTTGTCAAAGTTCTCCAGGGATTTCATCAGCTCCGAATTACTGACATTATACCTATTGAATCAGAACACCAAACTGCGATTGTTGATGTGGCTAATCTTGATCAGGTGATGGAAGCAGCAGAAGGTATGGATGCTATCATCAATTGTTCAGTACTACGACCTGATAGGAAACTGGCTTTTGATGTCAGCACACTTGGTGCTTATAACACTATGCATGCCGCATTAGCACATAAAATTCAACGTGTGATTCACACCGGACCCTTTCTTGCGGTTCATGGAAAAACAACCTATAATTTCGACTTTGAGCTCAACCCTGATTCCCCTCCCCATCCTGGAACCGATTTGTACGGTTTAACCAAATCACTTGGCCAAGAGATTTGCAAGATATTCACAGAAAATCAGCACAATTTGTATATACAAACCTATCTCTTCTTCGGTTTCACTGATCACGATGATCCGAGGGAAGGTGAGGATCTCACGCCGTTTATGTTAAGTTGGAGGGATACAGCGGAGTTGTTTCGGCTAGGTTTAGAAATCAAACTGACTGATTTACCCTCGCAGTTTGAAGTGTTTTACATATCAGCGGATCTACCACATGAAAAATTCAAGTTTGATAAAGCTAAGGAAGTGCTTGGTTTTATCGCTCGAGACAACTTTGAAAAAATGTGGCATAAAAACTAACAAGGTTATTAACTCACTCTACTGCTTCCAATCATTTGCCATATGATTTTCCAATGCCTGTTTAACTTCATTAAAAACCGGTGACCAGTTGCCAAGTTGTAACTGTCGAAACAATTTCATCTCCGGATACCAAAGAGTGTCAGTTCTTTGTGTCATCCATCGCCAACTTGGAACAAGTCGTAATAAAGTCCAAACATTCTGCCCTAAGGCACCAGCAAGATGTGCTGTAGTATTAGATGTCGATATAACCAAATCCAAGGCTGATACTTGCGCTGCAAATCCGTCCAAGTCAGTCAACGGATCAATCTCTTCATCTTGGTAGATTAAAATATGATTTTTATCAGAAACATACTTCTCCACCTCTGATTTTGTATTTCCATATTGCAAGTCAATAAAATAGCAACCACCTTGTGATAGAATCGAAGTCCAATCTTCCAACAATGTACTCTTGGCTTTTCCAACATCTCGATTAATACTTTTCCAAGAAATACCAATTAACATTTTGTCATTCGATAGGCTTCTATATTTCTCTTTCATTTGTGAGATTCTTTTTGAACAAGGCAAAAGGTAGCGAGTTGCAGTGAAGCTATCTTTATTAGGTCTAAGCCATTGGCCCAAATTCCCCATGGGAATTTGATAATCTATATTAATGTCAAATAATTGAGGGTCTGGAGGAGCCTGCCGAGGAAGAAATTGTATCTGGGGAAAAGAGCGTTGAAATAGCTGAACAAGCCTCGCATCACACTCGACAATTATATTGGCTCCTATTTCCAATAGATCAGAAAGCATACTGACAAACATGATTTCATCTCCGATTCCTTGTTCAGCCCAGACCAAGATAGTTTTACTTCTCAAATTTGTTCCATCCCAGTTTGGTTGAGGGAAATGCCGATTTTTCGACATGAAATCTTTGCATTGCCACCGCCAGGCAAATTGCTCCCAACCTTCTTCAAAGCTTCCCGTCAACAACAAACTCATACCCAAATTCTTGCGTGCTTCAGCTGAATCCGGCTGGATCTGTATGGCCCTGCGGTAGGTTTGAATTGATTTTTTCAGTTCACCTTGTTCTTGCAAAACATTCCCGAAATTAATATGAGCCCCAGTGCAGTCGGGACGAATTTCAATCGCTTTCTCATAAGCCCAAATAGCCTCTTTAAGTCTTCTTTGTTCTTGCAAAACTACTCCCAAATTGTTGTAAATCTCAGCAGAATTGGGCTGAAGTTGTATGGCTTTTTTGTAGGCTTGAGCAGATTCATCTAACATCCCTTGTTCTCGCAGGACGTTTCCAAAATTGTTGTGAAACGCGGGTTGACTTGGATCTAGCTCGATAGCTCGTTTGATTAAACTCACTGCTATATTATGCTTGTTCTCACTATGAGCAATAATACCCAAGATGTGGATGGCTTCAACATTTAATGGATAGTCTGTTAAGACCTGTTGACATATTTTTTCTGCCTGTTGTGTTTCACCTTCTTGACAAAGAGAAAAAGCTTTTTGCAATTTGGGTTCCACATTACTAATTGCTTCAAGAGGTTTCCGATAAAAGTTTTGTTGCTCTTTTTCATCGTTTGTTTTGTTTCTCATCAGTTTTAGTGGGTATTATGCCTAAATTTCTTTAGTATCATGGAGAACTTTTTTTCTGAAATCTTGATTCCTGTGAATTTAAATAAAATTTTCTTTTTTTGATCTAGGCCTCTCAACTCCTATTTTACGAACCTCTTCTGTTACAATCTATGCTTTTTTTCAAAAAAAACAAATAATGCTTGTAAAATAATGACTAAGTGGAAGTCGTTCTGCAGAAAAATCATTCAATCCGCCTGCTATCTCCTTTTTGCTAATTTATCGAGTTGTTTTTCGCAACGTACAGCATACTGAGTTTGTCCTTTCCGGGTTTGATCGATAACTAATAGTTTATATTCATCCATGAATCAAAGTTCATCGGCTCAACGAACTTTCTATCTGTTTTGCTTTCTGATTAGTTATTAATTGATGATTTTCTTTCTTAAAGAAGCAGCTCAAATAATTCCTTTATTACTTAAAGTCAATGTAGATTTGATATGTCTCTTTATCATCTGTGGCTACGAAAGTGGTATGAACAAACTAAAAATTCAAAGGAATGATGGAGCATTTTACTAAGGAGAAAGAAAAGTGTAAACAACAATCTGGTTATCTCAGCCGAGGTTTAGTCCACCAATTAAGGCCTTATTAAGTTGACACCGCAATTATGATACACATAAAATGGTTCCGATTTTTGAAAACCTGATCTTGTTTAAGAAACTATAAAATGACGCTTAATATCGCACACGATAAGCTTTTAAAAAAGAGGATTTAATGCAACTAAAAAATAAAGTGATAATTGTTACAGGCGGTGGCCGAGGAATTGGAGAAGCATTAGCAATTGGATATGCACAAGAAGGCGCTAAAATAGTAGTAGCTGCTCGAAATACAGGTCAACTGGACCAAGTCGTTGAAAAAATACAAAGTCTGGGAGGACAAGCCATTTCAGTGCCGACTGATGTTCGATCTTTGCCTCAGGCCAAAAAACTGGCCCAGCAAACTGTAGATCAGTTTGGAAAAATCGACATTCTAGTTAACAATGCAGGAATTAACCCCAGAGGGCTATTTTTGGACTCGAAATCGGACGAATGGGAGCAAGCGTGGCAAATAAATGTTGTAGGAGTGGTAAATTGCTGCCGTGCTGTTCTACCTGTTATGCAGAGCCAAGGCCACGGCAACATTATTAACATGGGGTCCGGAATGGGGCAAGTTGGGCGTGGTAACCTTAGTGTGTACTGCGCCTCTAAATTCGCGCTGCACGGTTTGTCTCAGTCCATTGCTGAGGAAGTTTGGGAAGATGGTATTATTGTAAATGTGTTGATCCCTGGTCCAGTCAAAACTGAATTATCACGTCCAATGTGGGAAGGAAGTGGCGAGGTTCGTGCCAGCAGTGACCCGTGGAAATCCCCCGAGCAGGTGGTTTCGTCGGCTATTTTCCTGGCTGCGCAATTACCATCCAGCGGGATGACAGGACAGATTTTAAGTATTATGCGTCGGAACTCACCATAAGACTAATTACGAGCAAAAACCTAAAGTTTTTCTTAAACTAGAATTCAGTGATTATGAGGGCAGACAATTTTTACTGGTAAATCAACTTGATTCTACCCCAAATTGTTGTTGTTTTTCCCGCGGCCGAAACAGATAAAAATGACTCAGTTCCGTCCTTCATTAGTAGGTTGATTTCATCTTTTGACAAGGCTCTGCCTTTATATATTAAGGCTTCATCCAACATAGCGTTCATGAATCGGTTAGCATGAGTCATCATATGAAGATGACCATCATGAACCCCAACATCAAAATCGGCGTCTGTTTTCTTGTTTTTTTCTTCGCCATCTAGGTATAAATACATGGTTCCGTTATCTCTGGTTCCAACCACATGATGCCATTTGTCATCATTAATTTTCTGACCTGCTGCAATATGAAAACTTGTTCCTGCTGTATCTCTGCAGAAAAAGCTAATGTCGCCATCTGATTGTTTTCCCTGATTGGCATAATAGAGTGCATACCAAGGCTTTTTCTGCCCCTGCAGCCCATAACTTTTCGCGATTAGCATTGGTGGTTGAGCATGATCTCCAGTTATTTTTACCCAGCAGGCCAAAGTGAAATCTGTCCCTTTGGGAAAATGGAAATTTTTGTGGTCTTCCACTTCAATCCAACCGTCCTTGCCGATGAAGGCGAGCGCGCCACCAAACTGTCCCTCTTTTGTCCAATCGACCGCTCCATTAATTTTTCCATCGTGACCATTGCCAGATAGGTCCTTGACAATATTATTATCTTTTTTATCAAATAGCCAGATAGCTGTAGGTTCGTCCGCAGCCAACACTTCAAGGGCTAATAATGAAACACAGATGAGAAAAACCATTGGCTTCTGAATTCCAAACTTGATTATTGTTTTCTTCATACTAAATATCTCCTTAATTTATGTGTCCACAATTATAGTTTAAAAAAACAGGGATCAAACCTATCATAACTGGCAGAAACTTGCAATTTTTGTTTGCATCATTTGGATCAATTCCAATGGACTTTTGGTATCCGCTAATAACTTGCATTTGTCTCGTCCATCATAGACATCCCTGGGCTGAATTAAACACCTGTTTTGTTTGTTCACCATTGTTAGGTAGAGCAGAAGTGACAGGAGAAATTCCAAAGGATCTATTTAATCACCAACTGATCAAGAAAATGTTTTAAGTTAGACTGAATTAACTCCTCGGATTGTGGAGACAGGGGTAACCGGGGCTGATAGAGAAAGGCTGCTCCCATAGATGCTGTCTCATAACCTCCATGATTACCAAGATTATAATCTTTTTCAGTACCAACATAACATTCTACTCCATTGGTATAGGCCAAAACCATATTATCTGGAAAGGGTGAGATCTTGTTAATATAGTGGTGGTATTCAGCAAATATTTCGTGTGCTAAACCAAGAATGCACAGATTGCCGAGGCCGAAAGCCGTAATTGGAAACCGAACCGTTGGTAATTGGTCAGATTGGCTGCTGATAAGTAACTCGGAGAAAGCTCGTTGCCTGTTATCATCTGTCTCTTGTGCTAGCATCTTTTGGCATACTTCGACTGAAGGTGGGGCCTGTAGCGGGAGTTCTAGCTCCATGGATTCAATTTGAATGTTTTCGACTGTAATCTCTTCTTCCATAGCCTTGATCGATCGACAAACCGCTACGCCTAAATCGCGACCAGCACCACTAGCTGCGTCTATACCACCACGCAATGGAAATCCATTGATGTTAGCACTACAACCCTGAGCAAACATGTATACTGTTTCTTCTCCTTGCTCGTGTTTTAGTGTCTCGACAGCAAACCCTGGGTAATCAGCACTAATCAAGGTACTTGCTCCATGAATAATCACTGGATGAGCTGCATGGCTGAAAAGGACAGCAACTGGTTTGCCTTTGATTCGTTCAATCGACAAGACGTCAACCCAAGGCAATATTACTCCATTTGGATTGGGAGCCATACTTATGCTTTGTCCATCAAAAAATCGGCGATTAAATCCAACCTGAGTAGCTTCACGACGATACCGTAAACGTACTGGTTCAAGACATAAACTCGCTTGTTTTGTAATCGCAGCAAGCTTTTCTGGCAGGAAACGGTGGAAGGGTTTGTCTTTTTCTTTTTCCCAAGGTCCCCATGGTATGGTAATTGGAGCATTATGAGTGTGGCTGCAATTGATCATTATATTTTCAGCGGGAATATCAGAAGATTCGGACACAGCTTGAATCAGAATATTGTTATAAACAAAATCAAAACCAAGATAGTCGAGAGTTAAGATAGCAATTTGATTTATGCCATCTGATAGTACCAGAGCCCTGGCCCACAACGCGTCATTAACACCTGTACTTGGTTGCATTGGCCCAATAAGGAATGTGCCTTCGGCTTCAGGTGTAATAATTGTCTCTGCAGCCCCAGCAGCCAGCCCATACTTTGGCAATTGAGGAGTGTGATTTTTTGGCTTTTTCACAGTCAATTATCGATTTAAAATTTACAGGGAGAAAATCTCCAAAACCCAGTCAGGTGCTTAACAGCTTTTGCCCAAAAATTATCGGAACAAGTTCATGAACTGAGAAGGCTAAATTTGAAACATGTACATAGGAAAAATTAATGTACTGAAAATTTGTATATCACAGTATATGCTTGATATCAATTATTATATGCTTTTTTTGATCCTATACTCGTTTTCTCTAGTGCTAATCTAACTTTTTTTAGTACTTCAGCCCAATCTCTGGTATTTGTCTGTCGAAATAACCTCATCGTTGGATACCATGGTGTGTCTTCTCTTTCCAATAACCAACGCCAGTCTGGCACAAATGGTAACAATACCCATACTGGTTTACCTAGAGCCCCTGCGAGATGGGCGACAGCTGTATCGACACTAATGACCAAATCCAATTCTGAAATAGCAACCGCTGTATCAAAGAAATCGGAAAAATTAACACCTAAATCAGTAATCTCATCAGAGTAACTATATCGTATGATGTCATCTCTTCTGTTTCCAACTTGCAAACTGAAAAATTGACAGTTTACTACGTCGAATAAAACCGAGAACTGCTGTAGTCCGACAGAGCGATTATTGTCATCTGGATGCTTCAGGTTACCCGCCCACACAACACCAACCTTGTATTCAGAGGGCATTTCAAGATCAGTATTTGATTGTGACTTAACATAAAGATAAGGGATTTTAGCTGGGATGGAACTGAGATCTGTTCCAAGTATGCTAGGTAAGCTGAGTAGTGAAGCATTCACATCAAATTTGGGAAGGGATTGGCCAACAGCAATCGTCTTTTGTATGGCACCAATGTTTCCGAACAATTGCAACAATTCTGGTTGACATTCAACCAGAATCTTCGTGTCATATTCCATCAGTAGATGTACATATCGGATAAACTGAATGGTATCACCAAACCCTTGTTCAGCATATAGAAGTATCGTTTTCCCACTAAGTGAGGAACCATCCCATCTTGTCCGAGCGCGATTTCCAGAACAAAGGTCATCAGGTTTCAATCGCCATTCATACTCCTGCCAACCACGTTGGAAATCACCTTGAAGTAACAACACAATACCAAGGTTTTTGTGAGCATCAATATAGCTGGGGTTAATTTCAATAGCTTTGTGATAAACCTGAACAGCCTCTTGTAATTTGCCTTGTTCCTTGAGTGTATTTGCCAAGTTGTTATAGGCTTGAGGGTAATTCGGCCTGATGACGAGAGTTTTATTATAGATTTGGACTGCTTGTTCTAATTTGCCTTGTTTCTGCCATGCAATTCCGAGGTTGTTGTAGGCAGCGGCATAGTCAGGTTGAATCTGGATAGCTTTTTGATACGCTTCAATTGCTTTATCATATTCTCCTTGTTTCTGCAGAATGTCTCCCAAATTACGGTGAGCTTCAGCGAAGTCAGGTTGAATCCTTAAAGCCTGATAGTAGACCTGAGTTGCTGAGTTTAACTCTCCTTTCTTTTTGAATGCCACACCTAGATTATTGTAAGCTTCTATAAAGTCAGGTTGAATCTGGATAGCTTTTTGATACGCTTCAATTGCTTTATCATATTTTCTTTGTTTGTATAAAGCTACACCTAGATTATTGTAGATTTCAAAACTCTCAGGTGTCATATCAAGGGCTTGTGAATAAGCTGCAATAGCTTCTGAAATTTTGCCTTGTTCTTTCAGTACAAAACCAAGATTATTTAAGAAGAGTGGTTGGTTAGAGGATATGTCTAGGGCATGATTGATGAGATCAACAGCAATTTCGTATTTACCAGCCTGACAAGCAATCAATCCAAAAAGATTTAAAACCTCTGCATTTTGAGGGTCTATATCGAGTATTTGCTGACATATTTGCTCGGCTTGTTGTAGTTTACCTGATCGATGGTAGACTATCGCTTGATTTACTTCGGTTTCAATATCTATTGACTTAAAAGCGTTGGAAGCTTGATTGGTTTGACTTTTACCTGTTTTTTCTATATCCATGGGAGAAGTTATTAGCGAACCCAAATAAACAAAATAAAATTTATTAACAAAAGGACAAATCCTGATAACTTAAAATTGTCAAGACTAAGGTCTAAACACGTAATTCCAAAAAGCTTCAAGAAATTCAATTTCAGCATCAAAAAAACTTCTGGCATTCTGTGAATTATTTCCGTTTAAAAAACGGGGGCTCTTAAAATATTATACCATTCTTTATGTTGACTACTATTGTTGAATTCTATCCTCAATCAGCTCTATGATTTAGTCATTTGCTTCTTCATTTGTAAGAAGTATTTTTTTGATTGACTTTGAGGTATATTCTTGTTGCACCCTAAAGATATACTACTTTCAATTCTGTTATATTTTGGAATGGGTGACGGTAGTTAGTTCCCCTAGTTTTCGTCAAATTTTCTATCTTCGTTCGGTTTTCCTGACACAGCATGTACAGTTTTCCTGCTTGCCCAATACTGGATTTAGTTCCTTGATTCTACATTACCAAAAGGTCCCGTTGTTGACAGAAACAACAAGGGATGCTACATTCTCTTAAATATTAGAAGGGTCTTAAAATATGAAAATTACATCTATTGCGACTTACCAGGTCAATTTGCCGCTAAAAGAAGGTAGTTATAATTGGTCTGGCGGCAAATCCGTTTCTGTTTTCGATAGTACGATTGTTCGGGTGGAGACAGATGTAGGGTTAGTCGGATATGGCGAAGTTTGCCCTCTAGGTCCATATTACCTACCTGCGTATGCCAGTGGGGCTCGTGCAGGAATTCGTGAACTGGCACCACACTTAATTGGTCAAGATCCAACCAAATTAGGACCAGTAAATCAATTAATGGATACGGCATTAAAAGGTCATCCTTATGTTAAGTCCCCTATCGACATTGCCTGCTGGGATATTTTGGGACAAGCATCCCATCAAAGTATATGCGAGTTGCTTGGAGGGAGATACGAAAACGATTTTGTCCTGTACCGCGCAATATCACAACAATCTCCTGATAAAATGGCAGCGAAAGTAGCAGGATATCGACAGGAGGGTTACCGACGTTTCCAACTCAAAGTTGGAGATAACGCAGAAATGGACATCGAGCGTATTCGTACTGTGGCCAAAAAGTTAGAATCTGGAGACAAACTGATCGCTGATGCAAATACTGGATGGTTGAAGCATGAAGCCATCCGAGTCGTTCGAGCTGTAAAGGATATTGATGTATACATAGAACAACCTTGTTTAAGTTATCAAGAGTGCCTTTCTATACGACAACGTACTGATCATCCTTTTGTTCTAGATGAATCAATAGATAATATTGATGTTTTATTGCGAGGCCATGCTGACCAAGCAATGGATGTCGTTAATATCAAGATTAGTAAATTTGGTGGTTTAACCAAAGCTAAACTTGCCAGAGACCTGTGCGTTGAATTAGGCATTGCTATGACCATAGAAGATAGTTGGGGAGGAGATTTAACGACTGCATCTATTGCCCATCTGGCACACAGTACGCCACCAGACTTTTTGTTTACATCTACTGATTTTAACAGTTACGTTACAGTTAGTACTGCAAAAGGTGCACCACAACGTGAAAACGGCCGCATGTCAGCTTCCCCTAAACCAGGGTTGGGTGTAACTCTGCGAAACGATGTTCTAGGCGATCCTGTTTTTGAAATCAACTAACTATAAATTCATCACTAAGGACTCAAAATTGAAAAACATAAATTGGCAAGGTGTTTTTCCTGCTGCCACTACTCATTTTAAGGATGACTATTCGCTTGATTTACTGGCAACGACCCAACATGTTGAAGTCATGATTGAGGCTGGCATCCATGGTGTCATTATGCTAGGGACCGTTGGCGAAAACAGTTCTCTGGAATATTCGGAGAAACTGGATGTGCTTAAAGCCACAGTGGAGGTTGTCGATAACCGTATCCCAGTTCTAACAGGTGTGGCTGAGTACACAACCTCTTTAGCTTGTCGTTATGCAGTTGATGCATTAAAATCAGGCGTCGATGGACTGATGGTTTTGCCAGCAATGGTGTATAAATCTGACCGACGTGAAACGATGTTTCACTATAGGTCAATAGCCAAAGCAACAGACTTGCCAATTATGTGTTATAACAACCCAGTTGCTTACCATGTAGATATTACACCAGATATGTTTGCTGAAATGAGCGACCAAGAAACACTTGTTGCCATCAAAGAATCGTCCGAAAATGTGAGGAGAATAACAGATTTGATCAACACTGTTGGTGATCGATATCTCCTCTTTAGTGGTGTTGACGACTTGGCCTTGGAGAGTATTATGCTTGGTGCTGTCGGCTGGGTAGCAGGTTTGGTTAATGCTTTCCCTGTAGAGAACATATTACTTTGGAATCTAGCAATAAATGGAAAATACCAAGAAGCTTTAGAAATCTATCGTTGGTTCACACCCTTACTTCACTTGGATACACACACCAAGTTGGTTCAATACATCAAATTGGCTATGACTGAGTGCGGTTTGGGAACTGAAACGACACGTCCTCCACGGTTAGCATTGAAGGAAAACGAACGAGAAAACATATTGAAAATTATTCGGTGTGGCATCAAAAATCGACCATAAGCCCCTCCCAATCAGCTATGGAAACAACTAACATTGTTCTCCATGCTGATTCTACGGGACTGGTTTATGCTCTCTAGACTGTAATCAATATCCAATACTCTTTAGGCAGGTCCGATTAATACGGATTTTCTCCCTTACTGGTGTATTTGTTTGTCCAGAGCACACAGTAATCCAACCTGTATAACCAATGTGTTTCAAGGTTGACAGGAATGCTGGATAGCCACACATCATACCTTCACCTAATTGTACACTATTGTTATCTTTGTAATCGTGCAAATGAACATAAGAAATCCGGTCGCAAAAATCGTAAACAGCTTGTGTCAGATTATACCCCCAATGAATAGCATGAGACATGTCAAAGCAAAGTTGACACTGATCAAGACGTCTCATAAAACTCTGCCATTCACTAGCACTATCGACAAGATCGTTAACATGTGGATGAAAAGCAACAGTAACACCAAGAGGCTTGGCATAAACAGCGAGATCTTCGTAAACAACAGCCATTTGATCTAAGTCTTGATTAGTTGTCGATCTATCGAATCGTCCAGGTCCTTTAGTCATGAAGATTGAAACTTCGAGGTCCGAAGCAAACTCAATCCGGCGTTTATTAATTTCATGGACCTCATCAATTGTACTCAGAGTAACGTTTGGTCCACAAACTGCAGCCACTTCTATGCCAATTGATTGGCAGATTCGGCGAACTCGATAAGCGGATCCCAAGCAATCAAGTGACTGTCGAGTTTCCCAACCGTGCCATCCAGATTTCTTAAGTAGTGTAAGTTCCTTCTCTAAATCAGGGCTTTGCCAATAAAGAGTGCTGTAAGCAAGCGAGAATGCCATTAGGCTCCTCCTTCCTAAACTGAAAAAATATATTTAATTGTCTAAATTATCACTTCAGGTACTCTTTGAGAAATCAGGAACATCTACCGGGATCCCTCCTCGCTCACGCGAAATTTCTGAAACCAAGCCGGGAGCAGTCATATTTAGAGCATCAACGATATCTATTGGTGGTCGACGATCTTCAATAATACAGCACGAAAAATCTTCGATCATCAATGGTGTGCCTCCATTGTAGCTATCATCTACTGACTCTTCCGATACTTGCTTCCATGCATCAGGAAGATAATCCTTAAACTCCCAAAGATCTTGCCATGTTCCTTGGGGTGTTTGACCATCAATGTAAATTTTATGTTGATCTTGTGGTCCTCTGGGTGCTTCGTAACAAGCATCGGTACCTTGAAGCCCATAGTAAACGAAGTTTGTTGGACGACTAGAAAAGAAATCGAGACGAATACGAATCAGTTTCCCCTGTTCTGTATGACATAGCACAATACAGGTATCATCTGCTTTTGCCCATGATAAATGATGCTGACCAGACCCTAGACAAACTACTTGTGTAATACGTTCGCCAAAAGCTTGGTATAATGGTCCTAGATCATGGGTAATGTAATGATGACCACGTCGAAGTGCGAGCTCCTCTGTTCGCCAATTGTATCCTTGTTTAGGATGAGGAAAGCCTGCTTTGAAATCTTGGATTTGGTCAGCTTCACCATAGTAAATCTGACCAAATTTGCCTGCCTTAACTAGTCCCATGACAATGCTCCATGACCGCATATAACAATAGTTAGAAGCCAGCATGTACTTTCGGTTAGATGATAAAACCGCTTCAAGCAGTTGCCAACATTGCTCAATACTCGTCGCGGCAGTGACTTCAGAAAGAACGTGCTTACCAGCTTTCAATGCGTCTATACTATGTTGGACATGAAGCGGCATCGGCGATGCCACAATCACGGCGTCAATATCGCTATCCAACATTGCTGCCCACGAGTTATAAGTTTTCAAAGTCGGAAGCTTATCAGCTACAGTAACTAACCGCTCCTTGTTTTCGTCACAGATCGCGACGAGTTCGGCCGTTGGCACATGATGCATAGCCTGAGCTAAATCCGAACCGCGTCCAGCCCCGAGAATACCAAATCGAACTGAGTTCATTTTTATCCTTGAATCAATGTTTATTTCTATATCATTTGGTTACAGCTAACAGCTTAGTATTGTAGCTTAAGCCCTTAACTTGGTCTACGGAAAACGGTACTAACTTGGACAAAATAGTGCTATAATTTCAACAATGCAACTGCTTGTGTTTCACTAATAAATATCCTAATTGTTTAGTTGCTGATAATGAAACTTTTAAGCAAGAAAAGGGCAAACAATAGCACTTAGACAGGCGAGAACAAAAACAGAACCAGATGGGGAAATCATATGGCAGACTCAACAATTCAATTGGGTATTATTGGTTGCGGATGGGCCGGTAGTCAAGCAGTACAGGCTGCCAAAATTGTTTCACGAACAAAAGTTCATGCTGTTGCTGATATCTGTTTGGATAGACGACAGTCGGTAGTAAAAGAATTCTCGGTTCCTGAAATGTACGAAGATTACCATGATTTATTGGCAAATTCACAAATTGATGCTGTATACCTTGCAACGTCACCTATTGGGCGCTTACAGATGGTACTTGACGCATTGAAAGCTGGCAAACACGTTCTTGTACAGAAGCCACATGCTATCCGTGCGCCAGAGATACTAGAGATGGAATCTGTAGCTGAGGACGTTGGTAAAATATTACAGTTCTGTTATTTTATGCGTCACGTTCCTCATAACAGGAAGATTCGGATGGCAGTGCTTAATGGTCAAATTGGAAATCCCTATCACTCTCGGATTTTCGGAAAATATAACTACATTCCACCACTAAACCAAAATAATCACTGGCTACATGCTTATGGCTATAAAGGGGGTTCTCTTGGACAACACTATTCACATGAACTAGATTTAGCATGGTGGTGGATGGGATGTCCCAATCCTATATGGACTTTTGGTGCGAAACATACACTTTATCCAATCTACAGTGGCCCTGAAGGGCCCGCTGAAGATTATTTTACTGGTATTGTTGGCTTCGAAAATGAACAGACAATTCAGATTGATTGTTCCCGAATGAGTCATTCTGATTCGCCAACGGTGGTTGAACTTTACGGACGCACAGGGGCTATCATTAATGGTGAAATCTCCCGATTCCATAAAGGTGAATTCAAGCATGCAGAAATTGATGTATTGTCAGATATTCCCCATACTGAATTACAAAGGGATGTACCAATATTCTTCCATGAGATTGAGCACTTTGCCATGGCAATTGCCGGGGAGGCAGAACCAGACGTCTCATCAACGGATGCCTACATATTTATGAAGATTCTGGATGGGCTTTATGACAGTGCAAAAACAGGGAAACAGGTCATCATAAAATGAAATTGGAATCTGGAAAATCACGAATCAAAAAACTTGAGGAATTCTAACTCACCCTGAATTGGATGTCGAATTCAGTTTTAATTGTCTTCAACATCCCTATGGTCATCTGCTGTTGTGGCAAAAAAATAACATTCCCTATAAAAGATACACCCGTAGGGAAAACTATTTTGCACGTCGAGGCTTAGGTTAAATTAAGGAATAGGTAATGAATCTTCTGCGCTTCGGAATTGTTGGTTCCGGTAAGATGGCGCATGTCCGTGCCGAAAGAATTATAAAAAACCCTCGTGCTCAATTAACGTGTATTGCTTCCCGGAACCATTCAACTGGCCAAGAATTGGCCGATGCCTATGGAGTACCGTTCCTATTAGATTGGCGCTCACTCATTTTACATGATCATGTAGATGCGGTCCTTGTCGCAACACATCAAAATACACATGCGCTGATGTGTTTGAATGCCCTTCAAGTAGGAAAACATGTTTTTACTGAATCCCCCATGGCACTTTCCTCAAACGATGCAGATACGCTTATCCAATGTGTTAGAGAGACACAGCGAATTTTGTGTGTTGGACATACCAGTATTTTACAAAGCGTACACATGGTAATGAAGCAAGAAGTAGATAAAATCGGGGACATGATGTTTGCGATAATGCATATCCATTGGAGTGAAGACAGTGACAAAAAAAATCCGGCACTTCAAATGGAGACGACTGGCCATCCATTTTTTATGGGAACAACTTTGGCTTTTCCACTTTTTGATTTATGTCATAAAGCCATTTGGGTTGAAGCAAATTCTTCGTTTCGAAATCTTGATACAACTGGAAAATTCGATAGTTGTGTTACAACAATGCAAATTGGCTTTGCACAAGGTAATATTGGGCAAGTGATCTATGCACGTGGTTTATCCCAACCTGGTAAAAGCAGACGTCGTTTTGTTGGAAGTCGAGGTTCACTCGAATTCCAAGATAATGATTCAAACGTGCTTAAGATATCATCTACTGGCGAAGTGGATATACCTATCCCTGCTACAGATACCTGGCAACTAGAAATAGATGGCTTTGTCAATGCTGTGTTGGAAAAATCCCCCATGTTAGTTTCCTTAGAATCTGCGCGCCGCATAGTGACTATAGCTGAAGGAGCAATCACCTCACAAACTGAAGGACGACGGATCATATTGGAGTAATTATGGGAATGATGTTGAAATTCACAAATTGATGTTTATAGTATTATTGCAGTATGACGTTAAAACACTAAAAACATTCTAGTCAGATTCAAGTGTGGAATCAAAATTAAACACTTAATAGCAAATGGAAAGAAATGGTGTGTAGTTCATGCTGCATTTGGTCCTTTATATAAATCGGAATTCAAAGGTCATTCCGAGATTTAAAGAAGAGAATTGACAAATGACAAGGATTGCGTCATCTTCGGTTGTTTAGAACAAGAGGCAAAAATGAATAATGACGAATATGCCGAAGTCGTTGCCCAAATCTTAACCCAAGCACCTAATTCAATTTAGATTTGGATGGAACGTATTAATCACCCGGAAATATCATCAAGATCTAGGAAACTAGGAATTTTGGATCGTTGTCGATTTATCAGTTGGGTTAATACAGCACTATACGCACAAGTCTTAGATGTTTTTTTAGATTCTTTTCCATTTACCTCTGGGCATACAGCCTTTGAATCAATGGCAACGGGATACCCGGTTATTGTTAGGAATACACCCGAAAGTTTAGAATCCGGAAGCTTAACCCACATACTTCGAGCTTTTCGAAGCAGTCGAGCCCCAAAAATATAGAGAAAGACATCAGACACACATGGTTGGATGAGTATGGTAACATATTGTTGCCTATCGTGGAAGATTTCGATAGGTATGTCAACACAGCTGTTCAGTTGGTTGTAGATGGAGATTTCAGGCATTGTATTGGGGAGCTTTCATGCATGTTTGTCAACCGTTTGATAATGGGCACCAAACTAATGACAGAAACATGTACCAACCACATTCTTGATATTATTAAACAATTTCGAAAAAGTAAGCTGTAAATAGATTTCATATGGACAATTCGATGAATTCAATTAATCTTTCTTCACCTGAGCTTTCACCAATTATTTGGAAGTGTATTATTGACAACACCAGTTTTGAATTTCCCCAGACTATTGATGAGTTATTAGAGCATTATAAAAATCTGGATAGCTATGTTAGCAAAATGGATTTTCAAACGGGGTCTATATCTGTTCTGTCCGGCATAACACTTTATATGTTAACAAGATATTTCCAACCAAGAAAGGTTTTTGAAATCGGCACTTTCATCGGCAGATCAACAGTTTCAATGGCATTAGGAATCTCCCAACATTGCGACAATGGAGTCATTTATACGTGTGATAAAGATAACGATTTTTATCTAGATGAACTTAAACTTGGGTGTAGAATCGAAGGAATGGGAAAAACATTAAGTACAGAAGCACTACAGAAAGTGTGTGAGAAAGAAAACAGTATAGACCTATTCTATTTTGATGGACGACTGCAAGATAGCGATCTACAGTATATTGCACAACTTTTAGGCGAAGATACAATTATCGTAGTAGATGATTTTGAAGGAATTGAAAAGGGGGTTATTAACTGTGCACTGTTAAACAACTTGCCTCCTTTTAGATCTTACTTTTTGGTTTACCCATGTCCTAAAGGATTGTTTGGTTTTTTAAACTCTTATGGAGGTAGATCGATGACGGCATTACTAGTCCCTCCCAAAATTTTTCGACTGACTCCACAATAACAAAGAATTATTTTTGACAGACAAAATTCCGATAACCTTTAAATTATGAAAGCTTGATAAGAACTATGGTACTGACTTGATAAATCAACAAGAATAATTTCGTTCGCATTACATGACTGATCTAGCTAAGATTCGAATATTTGGAGTTGAAGAACTAAGCAGTTCGTGTAGGTTGAAGATTTGCGTTCTACGATTCAATTATTTGCTATGATTGAGTTTCCTCAATTAGTTTTCCCATTAATTGATAACTCAAAAGAACAACACACTCACTTCTGAAGTATTAGTCAAAATTCGGCAAGCTTAGACTTTCAATTAGTATTTAGTATAAGTTTTGTTCTTTTGGGTAGAAAGGAAATTTTATGAAGACAATACTTGTAACAGGTGGAGATGGTTTTATGGCCAGCAATTTTGTGCGGTATATTTTAAACAAATATCAAGATTATCATGTATTAGTCCTGGATGTTTTGACTTATGCTGCAAACATGGATAATATTCCTGATGAAACTCGCCTCGAGTTTTGGTATGGTAACGTTCGAAATGCTGAATTAGTTTGGCACGCTAATTGACCAATCTGATGTAGTTATCCACTTTGCAGCAGAAACTCATGTTATTCGCTCTATTTTGATAATCTTATCTTTTTTGAAACAGATGTGCTAGGAACCCACAGCATTGCTAATGCTGTTTTAAAAAGCGGTTCGGTTGAACGGTTAATCCATATATCTACTTCAGAAGTTTATGGCACAGCAACAAAAGACGTTATGGATGAAGAACATCCGTTGATGCCAATGAGTCCATATGCGAGTGCTAAAGTTGGTGCAGACAGGTTAATTTATTCTTATGGGATTACCTATGATATTCCGGCTGTTATTACTTGTCCCTTTAATAACTATGGACCACGACAACACCTTGAAAAGGTTGTCCCGAGATTTTACTTCCTGTCTTCTAGATGGAACCACTTACTGTTCATGGAGACGGATTAGCACGTCGAGATTGGTTATTTGTAGAAGATCTCTGTCGAGCATTGGACGCTACTGTACACGCAGGAAGCGAAGTAAACGGCCAAGTGATAAATATTGGAACTGGATGTGACATTGATATAAAACAATAGCTAAAATTATCGTGGATAAGATGAGCCAGCCACGCTCGCTCATTACATACATTGGTGATAGGCCTGGTCAAGTTTTTAGGCATACATCCTCCACTGATAAGGCAAAAAGCATCTTGGGATGGGCAGCTAAAACGAACTTCACAGATAGAAGAGACAAAACAATAGAATGGTATAGGCACAATCCAAAATGGTGGAGAAAATCGTTATGGATGAGGAAAGTACCTATGATAACTAAAAATGGTAAGAAAGAATTCCACTAAACGATCTTTAAATTAGTTTGACATTGGGAAATTATGTATCTAGCTGGATTATGTGGTATTATCATCTAACAGAACAAAGACTAAAACACGATTGTAAAACTGGGAAGTTACATTCCTGTACAATCCTCAAGTATCTATTTCGATGTTATGACCCTCCTAATTGCAATTTAGTAACCCTTCAAGCTCAAGTTTGGAAAACTAACCCCTTCAACACACTAACAAAACAGTCAAAAACCTTGTCTTTTTCTAATCTAGACAGACTGACTATTTTAACGGTTATTTTCTTATTAAACTAATTGTCTATTTTGCAAGAAGAAAAAATCCAGTGGATTTTGATGTGTTCTGGGTACAAAGGATAATAATTAGAATGTAACTATGAAAATTCGAATGCCTAACCTTTGGTTTTGGAAAGGGAATACTCTATTTGATGAGCTACAGGTTATTGGATGATTTTTTCATTGTTGTACTATGGGGATCTCCAATTATGATGGACAAACTCAGTAAAATTCTTTGGCGTTAGGTCTCAATTTTTGAGATATAAACTTACCTTTTTCGAATTGATTAAGCCAAGCATATTTGCTAAACTAGTTAAGGAGATTAGTGGATAATCCAATGCAAGGTAAACATCAACCTTATCCTACAATTTGTATATTCGGGGGTGTCAAACACGGCAAAACAGCCCTAGCTACCGTAATATTGGAAGTGGTCCAATATATAGGTGCTACTGAGATCACACACACCCAATTTCAGCAAATGGATCCAGTTAATTTTCGAATAACGGAACAACTTTCAACCTTTTTTCGAGTTGCGAAGTTTGAAACCAGCGGAAAACACTATAAATTGATCGATGGAGAATCCCATGTCGATTTAATTAAGGCTATTATTGGCGGTTTGCCAGAAATCCAAGCAGCCATTCTAGTTGTCAGTATAAACGAAGGAATCACAAAGGAAATTACCGAGCAGATTCAATTGGCCAATAAAATCGGAATTCGAACGATTTTCCCCTTCCTGAATGAAGTTGATATAGCAGATCCGGAACTTATTGGGATGTGTCAAGATGAAACAGAGGAACTCCTTACAAAATACGGGTATACTGGCGAAAAAAAACCATTAACGATCATTGGAAATATTGCTAGTGCCTTAAAATACAAAGGGAAGGACCTTGGTGCAACAGATTGGCAGCCAATTGTTGATCTTATCTTTTCCCTTGCTCAGCACACACCAATCCCGATTCTCTCCAGTAAATTGCCACTAATAGCACCAATTTCTAGGGTCTTAGAAGAAGAAAAAGGTGTAACGACAATCCAAGGTAAAAAATTGCAAGGACAACTAGCAATTGGACAAAATGTTGATATTGTTGGAAAAGGAGATAGAATACGAACACGGTGTGTTGGATATGATCAAACCAGAATCCAGATTGATGCAGAACCAGGCTGGATTACAGTTGGACAAATTGTTTCGTCTCCCAAGCAAATTAGGTCTTACCATCAGTTCAGAGCAGCTATTTATCTAACGCCAGTCGAGGAATCGGGAATTCACATTCCAATTGTTGGAAACGATAAACCTGAGATTTATCTATGGACAACCGATGTTAATGGACACATCACACTTCCTTCAAGTACTGCCATTGTTAACCCTGGTGAACATGCCATAGTTTTGGTCGAATTAGAAATTCCAATGGCAATGCAGGTTGGTACAAAATTCGAAATAAAAAAAACGAAGCAGTTGATTGGTATGGGTATCGTGATCGAAATTGTCTCATAATAGCCCTGACAAAATTTAAATTGACAAACCAAAACCATGAATCCTCGGAACAATGAAAATCAATGTTCCAAATAAATACGTATTTAGTATTTATATTGTGGTGTCCTTAGGAGATCTACAGATAAATTTCAAACGGCTATGATTCAACTTGGTTTAAATCTTTTATTGAATGAAAAGCGGGATATTATCAAACAGCGACGCGTAGGTCTCATCACCAACCAAACAGGTGTGAACGAGAATCTGGAACGCAATACGGATCTACTTTCTGATTTTTGTAATATCTCCGCTCTCTTTTCGCCAGAACATGGTTTCTTTGGCAGTGCTCAAGATGGTCAAAAAATTAATTCTTCGATTGACAAGAGGCATTTAATTCCTATCCATAGCCTTTATGGTGACATACGAAAACCAACACAGGAAATGGTTGACGGGTTGGATATGCTAATTTATGATATTCAGGACATTGGATCGCGTTTCTACACATATATTTCGACTTTGTTTTTATCAATGGAAATTGCTAGTGAGTGTGGGATTGATTTCATGGTGCTGGATCGGCCAAACCCGATTAGCGGAATTCTAGTTGAAGGGAATATACTCGAACCAGAATTTCAGTCTTTTATAGGAGCACACCCAATACCCGTTAGACATGGTATGACTGTAGGAGAATTAGCTCAACTCTTTAAGGCAGAAACGGAACTGGATCTTTCATTAATTGTTGTTGCCATGGAAGGTTGGAATAGATCGATGTGGTTTGACCAAACAGGTCTGCAGTGGGTACCACCATCACCCAACATGCCCACAGTTGACACAGCGGTGACCTATTTAGGAATGTGCTTGATTGAAGGTACTAACCTTTCCGAAGGTCGTGGGACTACAAAGCCTTTCGAATGGATTGGAGCACCTTGGATCAACGGCTATAACTTGGTTAAAAGGCTGAACCAATTGGATTTAGAGGGTGTATTATTTCGTCAAATTCACTTTAAACCAGAGTTTTCAAAGTATGCTAAAGAGATGTGTGATGGAGTACAAATCCACATCACAGATCGGGTGTCCGCCAAACCAACCGAAATCTTATTGCATCTCATTTCGGCAATAATAGAATCTTATCCAGATCAATTTCAATTCCGGTCCCGTTTTTTTAACCTGTTAACAGGTACAGATAAAATTCAGGAGGCATTGTTAAACAACACACCCGTAGCTAAAATCAGCCAAAGCTGGCAACATAAAAGCGAACAATTTCAAAAAAAACGACAAGCTTATCTCATCTATTAAAAAAATCAGGAGACTTTTACAAATGGCAGAACATACTCACCACCAACACGAAGCCCCCTCACTAATTATCCCAGCTTTGGAAACAGCTGAGGAGATGTCCAAAGCTTGTGTAGAATTCCTTGAAACTCTGAATCCTGTCCTCCGTCGAAAAGCAGAAATCCCATTTGATCAAGGAGAAAGACTCCGATGGCATTTTATCCCAATCGATATGTTTGAACGGAAAGGTGTGTTGATTCAAGAAATGAGCCAGAAGCAGCAGAATGCCGCATTCAGGCTTCTAGAAACTGGCCTAAGCAAGAAAGGGTATCAAAAAGCAACAGCAATCATAAGTTTAGAAACAATCCTAGGTGACATTGAACGGAAACAGGGAACCTATAATCACCCACGTGGGCCAGAGCTATATTTCTTCACTGTTTTCGGTGATCCAGACGGGAGTCAACCTTGGGGTTGGCGGGTAGAAGGTCATCATGTTTCTCTTCATTTTACGATTGTCAATCGCAAACTTATTTCACCCAATCCCTCATTCTTTGGGGCTAACCCTGGCGAAGTCAAACAAGGAGAGCATAAAGGCCTTCGGATTTTGTCCGTAGAAGAGGATTTAGCCCGTTCATTACTCAAATCCTTAACTCCTGACCAACGTTCAAAAACAATCGTTAATGCAGATGCTCCACCTGATATTTTAACTCGGGATAACCCTAGGGTTGAAATCCAATACGCGGAAGGAATTGCCATCGAATCTTTATCCACCGAGCAACGCCAAATGACCATGGATCTGATCTATGAATACATTGATCGTATGCCAGATCAACTGGCAGGAATCGAGAGAAAGAAACTAAAACATGCAGATCTTAACTCCATTCATTTTGCTTGGGCAGGTGGTGAAGAACGTGGCCAACCACATTATTATCGTCTGCATGGACATTCGTTTTTTGTTGAATATGATAATGTTCAAAATGATGCCAATCATGTCCACTCCATATGGCGGCATTTGGATGACGATTTTGGCTTCGATTTGCTTAGACACCACCACCAAAATGGGCATTAGTAGCAGTCCTATTCATCTTGTTTTCACTCGGCTTCGGGTGATAAGGAACCCAGTAGCCACAGAGAGTAAAAGTGCAGGGGTTCGCGAAGCTAGTCCGTCGCCGATGGTCAGAATTGTGTAGGTTTCCAGTGCTTGACCAATTGGAAGTTTATCTTGGCCAATTCCAATTAGCAAACCTACAAGGCTATTGACGATCACGCTGATAACAGCCACAGTCGCATCGCCTCTAATAAACTTGGTGGCACCGTCCATAGTTCCATAAAATTCTTGTTCGACTGCCGCAGCTTTTCGTTTTTCGTAAGCTTCGTTGATAGTAATAAGCCCAGAACTCAGGTCCGCATCGATGGACAATTGCCTGCCAGGGATCGCGTCTAGCGCGAATCGCGCGCGAACTTCGGCTATCCGTTCAGCACCACTAGTCACAACTAGATGCTGAACTGTAATCAGGATCAAAAAAAGAATGGATCCAACAATTAAATTTTGGTTAGTCAACATGGTACCAAAAGTGAAAATTACCAGTCCTGCCCCAAATGCCTGTGAAGCACTGGTCAAAATCAGACGTGTAGATGCTATATTTAACGACAATCGATAAATTGTTGCTAGCAGTAAGAGCGGCGGGAAAACGTAGAAATCAGTTGGTTTCGAAATCAGAATTGTTAACATCAGGATCAGAATCGAGAATGCAAAATTGAAGATAATCAGAAAATCGACAACAACTGCTGGGATCGGAAGTAGTATTGACAGGACCACTGAGACAGCAAGTATCACAACAAACACAAATCTACCTTATTCCTTTACAATCAAATTAAACTAGAATATTCATCAATCACAATAATCGTTAAAAAAATCAGGGTCAACACCTTCCCACAAAGTACGCTTGAACACCAAAATCACAGATGACTCAACTAACAAATTAAAAGACAAACAAATAATAATACAGTATGCGTATAGTATAAAAGGCAATCTTCTATCCTAGTTTTCAAAAACTGCTTTGGCACAATTACTAACGCTTGTAACACGGTTGACTTTCTGTTTGGTTTCAAGTATAATGTAACCTTGTGTATGAGTGCGTTGGTGGCAGGTGTCACCAATGAATAAATGATCAAAATGATGGTAATAGGCGTAACATGGCGACAGACCTTTCAAATCATGTTCAATCAGTAAAATTGGTTGATACACATGAACACCTACGTAAAGAATCCGAGTGGTTGGACGATGGTCCTGATATTCTCCAGGATCTTTTTGGTAATTATGTTCCCGCGGATTTGCATACAGCTGGTGCTTCAGACCAAGCTATGAAAAATTTAATGGATAGTTCTAACCCAGATATTATTGACCGCTTTGACGGTATCAGAGAGGCTTGGGAAGCCACACAATTTACCGGTTATGGTGAAGCGGTCAGGATTATCGCTTCTGAGATCTATGGCATAGACGAAATTACAGGCAAAAGTCTGGCTGCAGCACAAGACAAGAATAAAGATCTTCAACAGCCGGGTGAACGTTATCGCCTTTTGCACGATGTTGCAAACCTAGATCATGTACAAACAGACGATTTTTGCTGGCAATGTTATCCAGATGATTCTGGACCTGAATTCTTCCTGTATGACCTATCTTGGGCAGGTTTTTGTAATGGGCAAGTTGACCCTCAGTCGATTCACAAAGAAGTCGGCATTGAAGTAACCAATTTAGCAACATTGAGACAGGGAATGGAAGCGATTTTTGCTAAGTATGGGCCAATTGCCATTGCAGTCAAATCCCAACATGCCTACAACCGCACACTGAATTGGGTTGAGCGTAGCGACGAAGATGCAGGAAAAGCTTTGGATCATATTCTGAAAGAACCAGAAGAAAAAATTAACATGGAAATGCGGCTTTGTCTTGGTGACTGGGCTTGGGCTCAAGGAGTTGCCTTGTCGATTGAACATAACCTGCCGTTCAAGATCCACACGGGTTATTATGCAGGAAGTGACCGGATGCCAGTTAGCCGTATTCCTGCTGGAAATATGTGTAGTTTACTGGCCAAATATTTAGAGGCTAAATTTGTGTTAATGCACATAGCTTATCCATATAGTGATGAGCTTGTTGCTATAGCTAAGCATTACAGCAACGTTTGGGTAGACATGTGTTGGGCATGGAGTATAGATCCTTACAGCTCGCGTGATTTTCTACGGCGCTTTATTCATGCTGTACCGATCAATAAAATTTTTACTTTCGGTGGTGATACTGGTTGGCCAACCAGCAGTGTCGCCTATGCTTTTCAGGCTCGACGAGAAATTCAAAAAGCACTTGAAGATGAAATTGCCGACGGTTATATGAGTGAGAAGCAAGCAATGACAATAGCGACAAAAATCATGTATGATAATCAGTATGAATGCTTTGACCTTCACAACACTAGAACTAATATTCATTCACTAACCTAAATCATTTAATCAATTGCGAGTCTAATTCGTGGAAACTCAGAAACTTGGCGAAATGAACAAACTGGAAATGATTGATTTCCAGAGGTCTCGTGTTGTTGCCACCCAAGCTTCTCGAAGTTCCCAAGCAGAAACCGCAATTGGAAAACGTTCGTTCACAACCTCCCCATCACGAATTCGGCTTGGAAGGGATGCAGGTGGGAATTTAATTGGAAGTGGTATTTTAATCAATCGTCGTTCCTAAGGCAATTTAGTCCCACGTTCCATCACATGATACGAAAAACATGGAAGAGTAAAGAGTTTGATAGTGCAACAAGCTTTCGTCTAGCATCGCAACTTGGCGTTTCACAATTGATGGGAAAATTGCTTGTGAGTCGAGGAATCGAAGCCCCTGAAGTTGCTCAGTCCTACCTGTATCCAACTCAAAATGATCTCCATTCTCCCTCTCTGTTACCTGGTATGTCAGATGCGGTTGATCGCATCAAATTAGCTATCAACGCAAATGAAAAGATCTGGATTTTTGGTGACTATGATGTTGATGGTACTACAGCTGCATCACTTCTAATAAACACGTTCCATTACCTTGGTTGTTCTGTTGAATGCCACATTCCAGACCGTTTTGTTGAGGGCTATGGCTTAAACAAAGAAGCTATTCAGTCGATAGCAAACGCAGGATGTAATCTCCTGATTACAGTTGATTGTGGAATTACATCTATTCCTGAAGTTGCGTTTGGGAATTCACTTGGTATCGACACGATTATTACTGATCATCATCTTCCATCCCCTAAAGGGCTTCCTCCTGCATACACAATTATAAATCCTAAGTTGGAAGGGAGCCAATACCCTTTTGATAGCTTAGCTGGAATCGGATTGGCTTTTAAGCTAGCTCATGGGTTGATGGACGGTAATTTGAATCCATTTTTAGTATCTCAACTTGATCTTGTGGCTCTTGGTACAGTCGTTGATATGGTGCCTTTAGTAAACGAAAACCGTGCACTTTCAAAATTGGGATTGGAAGTGATTAACAAGCGTCAACGACTAGGTATACGTGCATTGTGTGAAGTGGCAGATATTGCCTCTAACACAAAAATAACCGGCCAAACGCTAGGTTTTACGTTAGGCCCTCGCTTGAATGCCGCAGGTAGAATGGATCATGCTAAAACAGTGATTAAGCTCCTTACCACAGATTTAGAAGAAGAAGCACTTCAGCTTGCTAATGAATTAAATGAGCTCAACCATGATCGTCGCGAAATTCAAGCAAAAATTGAACGAGAAGCAATTAGTCAAATTGAACAGAAGGACTTGAGTCAAGTTTCCGGATTAGTCGTTGCCAAACGGGGATGGCATCGTGGAATTACCGGCATCGTAGCTTCTAACATCAAAGATCGGTACCATCGCCCTGTTTTCTTTATCGCTATTGAGGACGGAGAAGGGCATGCATCCGGGCGTGGTATTGACGGGATCAACCTTGCTGAAAGCCTAGATGCTTGCAGTGATTTACTAATTAAACATGGAGGTCATAAAGCTGCCGCAGGGTTCTCTATAAAAACCGAAAATATTCCATTATTTGAAGATCATTTCAATCAATATGCGCGAGAAAGGCTTTCTCCTGATGACTTAGCACCAAAATTACACTACGATTTTGAAGTTCATATACCAAACTTAACATTAGAAACAATCAAGGAATTAAGTGATCTCGAACCGCGTGGCGCAGGTAATGATGCTCCCATGTTAATAATGAAAAACCTGAGACCTCATGGCGAACCACGAATTATTGGTCACGAAAAAAAACATCTCAAATTTGTTGTAACAGATGGACACTACACAATTGAAGCAATAGCTTTCAATATGGCTGATCATAAAACTGCGATTAGCAATAAAAACAGCCTTATGAATCTTGCTTTTTCACCTGAGATTAATGAGTGGCAAGGAAGAACATCACCTCAACTAATGATCAAGGATATCCAAATAAGATCCGTGGACCGTAGCTCTAATCGCCGGGTTTATCCTCCGCTCAATGTTGAAAGCCCAGCTAGAATTATAGATCAACGTGGTGTAGATGATAAACCAAAGTACATCTCTCAAATTTTGGCTCAAGATGAGCCCACTCTGATCTATGTGCGAAATGATAAAGCAATAGACCAACTTTTAGGTCTAATACAGTCATCAGGCAAACAATTGGTTGGTAAATGCGAAGCCGAAACACCAAATGATAAAAAACAGATTTTGGCTGAAATGTTGGCAGAAGATAAAATCAGGGCGATTATCTCAGCTGCAACGATTAATTTCTTGCCAAAAGTTCAGCATGTTATTATTTGCCATCCATTCTCCATACCGGACTTATTTTTTGAACGGTGTAAATCTGCATTTAATCATGAATATACTACCGACTTGCATTTAATTTATCACGATAGGGATTTCGAATTTGAACGCAGATTGTTAATGCAACAATATCCTGACCGAGAAACTTTAGGGGTAGTGTACCAAAATTTACGGGTGCTGACAAAACACAAAGAGCCTGTTGAACTAGAGATGTTTATCTGCTCCACTGTACAATCCAAAAGCATATCCGAAGATACTATTTTAAATGCGCTTACCGTTTTAGCTGAACTCAAATTGGTAACTAATCATATGAATTCCAATAAGATCGAGGTTTTGTCTTCTAAAAAATGTCAACTCAACGCTTCAAAAATTTATCAATATGGTGAAGAAATTAAAATGATGAGTGAAGACTTCACAGGAATACTTAGAAAAAACAGCGAAGATATATGGGAAAGAATAAATTATGAGTTTGGGAAGCTTAATTCAATCGATTAAAAATTATAACCCCGAGGCAGATTTTGATTTACTTGAATATGCATACAAATTTGGGGAGGAATGTCACGCCGGACAAAAAAGAAAATCAGGAGCTCCATATTTTTCGCACTGCATTGGAACTGCCAAAATCCTTATCGATCTTAAACTAGATATTTACACAATATGTGCTGCGATATTGCACGATACGATTGAAGATAATAAAGAAGTGACACGCGATAGACTTGCTTGGCAATTTGGTGAAACAGTTGCAGACTTAGTTGAAGGGGTTTCAAAAATTAGCCGATATCACTTTAAAGGAGGAGTACGACAAAGACAAGCAGAAAGCTATTTGAAATTACTTCTGGCCACGGCTCAGGATATTCGGGTTATCCTCATCAAGTTAGCAGATCGCTTGCATAATATGGAAACGCTCTCCTTTCAACCAGAATCGAGGCAGCGGGAAATAGCCAAAGAAACATTCGAAGTATACGCCCCAATGGCACAGCGTCTTGGAATTTCGAGGCTTAAAAGCCGGCTGGAGGATCTCGCCTTCAAACATACAAACCCTGAAGAATATCAATTGATTGCTAAACTACTAAATCAAAAGTTAGTTAAAAGGGAAGATTATGCTAATCAAATGGCGGAGGAAATCGAAAATACACTAAGAAAAGCAGAGGTAGAAGCAGAAGTCTATGGCAGACCCAAAAACATTTACAGTATTCATCAGAAAATGAAAGAAAAAGGGACTGCATTCGAAGAAATCTTCGATTTAATGGGATTACGTATTTTAGTTAAGAATAATCCTGATTGTTATCGATGTATAGGGGTGATTCACAATAATTGGCATCATGTTCCTGCACGATTCAAAGACTTTATTGGTCTCCCAAAAGCAAACGGATACCGCTCTATACATACAACGATTATGGACGAAGGGCGTCGGATTGAAATCCAAATTCGGACACATCCTATGCATGAAGTTGCTCAAGATGGCATAGCAGCCCATTGGAGCTATAAAGAAGGAGTTCCCTCAACGAACGAAAGCGAAACAATATTCAAATGGTTACGCGGTATGCTGGAAGATATTCGCGAATTGAAAAATCCTAATCAGTTTATAAGGTCAATGAAGCATGAGCTTCTTGCAGATCAAGTATATGTTTTTACACCACGAGGTGAAGTCATAGAACTACCGGCTGGATCAACGTCCGTCGACTTTGCTTATAAAATCCATACCCAAGTTGGTGATACATGTAAAGGTACGGAAGTTAATGGAATGATTATGCCGTTACGCTATCAATTACGCAATGGCGATCGAGTGAAGATCATTACTGATGTTAACGCACATCCAGCCAGAGAATGGCTTAGGTGGGTGCGAACAGCCAAAGCTCAAAACAGAATTAGACAATGGTTTCGGGAGCAGGATCGAGTACAAGCTATTGAGCTTGGAAAGCGTTTCCTCGAAATCGAAATGAAACGGCCTCGAACTGATATAAATATATGGCTAAAATCGGAAAGAGTCGCAGAGATTCTCCAAATATTAAATTTGAAATCATCTGAAGATTTGCTGCAGCATATTGGCACAGGACAACAACTGCCCGCTGATATAATAGCATTAGTTTCAATTGATAATTTCCCCAAAGACATAGAATCAACCAACGGTGTTATCTTTCATTCAACTCCAACAATTGATCTGAATACTCTGGAACCAGATTCTATCCGAATCATGAAATGTTGTCATCCAATTCCGGGAGACGAAGTCGTAGCTTATGTGACAAAAGGAAAGGGGTTGTCAATACATAAGCATGATTGCCGTCGCATTCCTAGAGAGGATGCAGATAGATTAATCCAAGTTAACTGGAAACCAATTGATGAATTGTCTTATCCAACCGAGATTACTTTCGAAGTTCAAGATCGATCAGGTATACTTGGTAAGGTCTCAACCGCAATTGCTGAACAGAAAATTAATATTCGTGCAGGGAACTTTGGACCAGCTAATCTAAACGGGAAGACAAATCTAAATCCAGCAAAAGAAGGGGTAGGATACAACAAAATGATACTAGAAGTTACAGGTTTAGAACAATTAGAAGAGGCAATGCGAGCAATTCGTCAATTAAAAGAAGTTATCCGTGTCTCGCGAAGGTAACTGAGCATTATTCTTAACGTCTATAATAATTTATGCTCCGTATGCAACGCGCTGCCCACCTGAAATTGCTTTGGTGATTTTTCCGGATCTAATGCACCGCGTACAAACCCTAACACGTTTATTGCCTTCGGAGGTTTGAATCCGAACTTTTTGTAGATTCGGCAACCATTTACGTTTAGTATGTCTTCTTGATTTGCTGATTTTGTTACCAAACATTACTTTTTTTCCACAAGAGTGGCAGACACGCGCCATTGTTCCACTTCCTTTTTAGCTCTTAATTACTTAACCTAGAAATACAAAGGTATAAATATATCACAACCTTAACACTAAATGCAAAGTTTTCCTGCTCCACTAATTGTCTCCTTTTGGCGAAATAAAAGTATAGAATTTTGATGTTGGTGGTTTAAGGTCAATTTTGTTTATCTGCTAACAACCGATATTATTTTAATCTTAGGTGTGCAAAATGAAGGCAATTGTCAAAACAAGCGATGGTGGACCAGAAGTCTTAAAGCTCAGCGAAGTAGAAACACCAAAACCAAAATCAAACCAATTGTTGATTAATGTCAAATCAACAGCACTTAACCGAGCTGATACTCTCCAAAGAAAAGGTTTATACCCACCTCCAATGGGAGAATCTGAAATACTTGGGTTAGAACTTTCTGGCGTAGTTGAGGAAAAAGGTGCTGCGGTGAAAGGTTTTGAGCTTGGCGACCGCGTCTTTGGTTTAGTTAGTGGTGGTGCATACGCCGAATATGCGATTATTGACTACCGGATGGCGATGCATATCCCCGAGGATTGGAGTTTTGAAAAAGCAGCTGCAGTACCAGAGGTTTTTTTTACTGCCAACGAGACACTTTTTAAACTAGGCTCTCTGTCTTGTGACGAAAGTGTACTAATTCATGCAGGTGGAAGTGGTGTAGGAACAGCAGGTATCCAAATGGCAAATAATGCAGGTGCAAAAGTTTTTATTACTACTGGCTCGAACCAGAAAATTGAAAAAGCTAAGATGCTTGGTTGTACAGAAGGAATTAATTATAAAACCCATGATTTTGCTGAATCGATCAAAAATCTAACTGAGGGAAAAGGGGTCGACGTTGTACAGGACTTTATTGGTCAGCCATACTTTGAAAAAAACTGTTCTATCCTTAAACCTAATGGCAGGTTGCTCATCGTCGGACTCATGGGAGGCACGGAAGCGGAAATAGATTTAGGACTGATCCTTAGAAAACGGCTACAGATTTTCGGATCAATTATGAGACCATTGCCTCTAAAAGAGAAAATCAGTATAACGCAACGTTTTGTCGACCGATGGCTACCACTGCTAAAAACAGGTGTAATCAATCCCGTTATTGATACAATCATGCCTCTTGAAGAGGCTCATGAAGCGCATCAGCATATGGAATCCAACGGCAATTTTGGTAAAATCATCTTGAGAATTTAGATGCTTCACCTAGAGAGAAGCAGGAGCAAATACAATTAGAATATTAGATTTAGAAAAAATCAGATCTTCAATGTCACGGAAATTTAAATTATGAAAGTCTTAATTCTAGGAGCAAAAGGCAATTTGGGACCTCACGTTGTAAAAACCTTAGAATCTAGTTACCATTTGCGCTTGACTGATGTATCACCGATGAAAACAAAACACGAATTTATGTTGGTGGACGTATCTGTACAAGAACAGGTCGTTCGAGCTGCAGAAGGAATGGACGCAATTATCAATCTCTCTGTTTTGCGCGAAGACCGAAGACTAGCCTTTGATGTCAGCACACGAGGCAGCTATAATATGATGCAGGCTGCTGTTACTCACAGTATCAATCGAGTCATAAATACAGGACCTCATTTCGTTTTAGCAGGCCGAACATACGAAACTTTTGATTACGAACTCAATCCTGATATTCCACCACAACCTGGGACAAATCTTTACGCTTTGACCAAATCACTAGGTCAGGAAATCTGTAAGGTATTCACAGAAGGTAATGATATATATGTACTTTGTTACCTGTTTTATAGTTTCCGTGATCCAAATCAACCATTAGTAGGAGCTGATTTAACGCCTTTTTCCATTTCTTGGAACGATGCAGCTGAGGCTTTCCGGTTGGGGTTAGAAACAAGCCTATCCAATTTACCATCCAAATGTGAAATTTTTAACATTTTTACTAATTTGCCACACCAAAAATTCTCTAATGAGAAAGCCAAACGTCTTCTGGGTTTCTCACCAAAAGATGCTCTCAGTCAGTGGTGGCAAAAAACATCTAACTAAACTTTGAATTTTAATTGTAACAGAAAGAGGTAGTATTTAGAGACTTAGTGAAGGAAATCTAACTCGAATTGCTATGTTGAATTCTCCTAACTCAACTACACGAAGGTTACCTTTAAAGACTGGAAACAAAAAGCATAAATTGGCAGGAAACTACTCCATTTCTTTACCAGCAATTATGTTCTGTGATACGTTTAGCACCAAAATTTAATGATAACTAATAGGGGGACCAAATGGAATCTAAAGAAGAACTGTATGATCAAGCTTTGACCCTGTTTGCACAAAATAAACTGGAAGAGGCAATTAAAGTTTTTCTTGATATAACCCAAGAACATCCAGATTACATCGAAGGACATATGGGTTTGGCACATTCATATGAACGAATACAAAATTATGATGGTGCCATTGAAGCGGTCAAAAACGCTATAGATCTTAATCCCGATGATAGCTTAGCTTACAGTAGTCTGTCTATGTTCTACCAACGAAAGGGAATGATCACCGAAGCGGAGGAGGCAATGGCTCAAGCAGCAGCTAAAAAAATGAAAAGCTAGTTTAAACTTGGGTGAATAAAGTAGAACATCTTGAAGGCCGCAATGAAAGGATAATTTAAGGACTAGCAACTAAACAATTCTTGCAAGAAAGATTGGTTAAATTAGGAAAAATTACCAATTTTCATTATGCAATATAAATGTAGCAAACCAAATTTGAGGGATTATAATACATTTTAGAATCCCAACCGTTTGTCAACTAAGTTTTCCAACGGTTTTTTATTAAAATACTTCTTTAAATTCTGACAAAAGAACTCAACCGTCCGGCGAGGCCGATGTTGCGAACCTCCAGCGGCATGTGGAGTAAGAATCACATTATCCAATTCCCACAATGGGCTTTCTTCAGAAAGTGGTTCCATTTCGGTAACATCAAGCCCTGCTCCAGCGATTTTCCTTTGTTGCAAAACATCAACCAGTGCTACCTCATCTACTATTGGACCACGCGCAACGTTGATCAAATAAGCTGTTGGTTTCATTTGATCCAGATTTTCAGCATTAATCAAGCCGCGTGTTTCATCCGTCAAAGGACATGCTATCATCACTACATCAGATCTGCACATCAAATCCGGAAGTTGTTCTATCGACATCAGTTCATCAACCAAATTCGGTCTATCATCCCTATAAGCATCTACGGAAATGACATACATATCAAAGCCTTTGGCACGACTAGCCATATATTGTCCTATTCCACCCATACCAACGATTCCGATGGTTAAACCACCAATTTCAACCATTGGGGATTTACTCCCTCCCCATACTTTTTGGTCTTGGTTACGGACAAAATGTTGTATACCTCGAGTTAAGCCAAGTAGCAGGGCAAAACCCTGATCAGCGACGTGAGAACCGTACAACCCTGCGGCATTAGTTAATAGAACCTTACTATCTCGGAGTGCAGGATACAAATGATTATCCATCCCTGCACTAGAGGACTGGATCCATTTAAGACTGGGTAGAAATTGGAAGATCCTTTCGTGGCAAAATCCATAGAAAATTTCTGCATCAAACCCAGTTTCCCTCAAGGCTTCTTCAGATTCTGGAAAGACCACGGTATAACCATCTGCGGCTTTTTGGATCATCTGCTGTAGATCATCTTCCAACCGATCGTAAACTACGATTTTCATTCCAACACCTTTCACAATTCTTAAAACTTACTTTTAGTGATTATACGCTTAGTGTTAACACTGTTCAAGAACATTACTATTTACTCATTCACTATCAGATCTGATTATGTTCAGGATGATGTTTTGAGTTGAAAAGCTCAATTCCTTAATGCTATCATAGCTTGTTTGAAGTCATAGAGTAAATCAATCTACTGGATTTACATACTATATTTATTTTTCTTTGGATTCAACTAACTATTCGAAATTACCCTTAGCTCAACCCAAAATATATGAAGTAATTTAAAATCAAGTTTCAAGACAATACCAATTGGGAGCGAAATTTAAATGATTCTTTTTCTAAGGCAAAAAGGTATTGCCCAATTTTTCTTAGTAGCAGTGACCGTTCTCTTCCTAGGAGGGTCGGTTTTACTTCTCGACAGTAGCTTCAACGTTCTTGATGGATTATTTGGGCGCACAGGCAACCTAGGGGAAGAAACCGTGCTGACTATTGGTGAGACAAAGATTACGCGGCGGGCTTTCGAAGACTACGTTTCAAACGTCACCCGTTATTATGAGCAACAAAACCAAAGTGGAACTTTGCCTGATAGAGAAACAGTAGAAAATCAAGTCAAGGATCAGCTTGTAAGAATGGAAGTATTACGCCAAAATGCCACGCTTGATGACTCAGAAGTAGATCGCCACATCCAAAGTGATTCGAACTGGCTATCAACGTACAATCTTTATGCGAACTCGGGTAATGCCACTATATATCGTGATCAAATCCGTGGCCAGTTGAGTGAATCGATGTTAAGAGACAAAATTCAGGCACTGGAGTTGGTTACAGATTTAGAAATCGAAAATGAGTACCGTCGTCAAAATCATAAGGCGAAATTGAAATTCATTCAGTTCCGAAATTCTGATTATAATAACACGGTGGAAGTTGCTGATGAAGAAGCCAAAGCACATTTCGAACAAAATAAGGAAAAATACGCAAAAAAAGATCAAATTAATCTGAAATTCGTTAAGATATCTCCACAGGATTTTGTGTCAGATGATGATGTTAGAACATATTATGATGATAATAGAAATCGGTATTCAGAAGTAACCTCAGTTAAAGCTAGCCATATCCTCAAAAAAATTCCCGAGGGCGCTAATGAAAAAAAGAAATTGGAAATTAAAACAGAGGCAGTAGAGCTATTAGCTACTATAAGAAAAGCAATTGACGAAAATAAACAGTTCGCGGATCTCGCCAAAGAGTACTCTGAAGGTCCTTCAAAAACAAATGGAGGCTCACTTGGTTATTTTGAACGTGGGAAAATGGTGCCTTCGTTTGAACGCGCATGCTTTGATGAGCTTGAAGTTGGAGAAGTTAGTGACTTAGTGGAATCAGAATTTGGTTATCATATCATAAAACTTGAAGATAAAAAAAGCGAACCGCAAACTTTCATTGAAGTAAAAAAGGATATCAAGGATAAATTGGTCAAAATCACAGGAAGTTCAGAAGCGAAGCAAATTGCGGAAGAACTGGAATTTGATGTTGATATGGATGGTTATGATGGAGCGATCGAAAATGAGTTATATGCGAAGTTAAAGCTAACGGTAGAAGAAACTGGTTTTTTTTCCCAAGATGATAGTACAATCCCAAATGTGGGGTCAAAATGGACCTACGGAGATCTATTGGAAAAAGTCTTCGATGTAGAAGTTGGAAGTGTCGATTTGATAGAAGTAAAAAAAAGTTCTGGGTCAAGGGAACTTGAAGCCTATTTCATTGCTACAGTGATTGATAAGAAAATTGAAGGTATCCCTTCTTTTGAAAACGTTAAGGATAAAGTTGTCGACGATTTAAAAAGTGAGAAGGCAAAAGAGCTAGCACTGAAAGATGCCAATAAATTGTTCAACCAATTGACTGAAAGTGAATCCCTTGATGATTTAGTAAGTAGATACATAGCTCCAGAAGGTTTATCACGACAAAATTTAGAAGTTAAAGAAAGCGGACTATTCTCCCTTTCTGCTACCAGCGATTACATCTCAAACATGGGGTCGTCAAAGGAAGCTATGTTTAGCGCTTTTCAAATGAAATCAAACGAAATTCGTGGGCCAATACAGGGAAGCAGTGATTGCTTTATCATTCAACTGACAGAGATTGATGAACCGGACATCGGGAAACTAAAAAATGAAATCAGAGAGCAACTAAAAGTACGAAAGTCCTTACTCCAATCTAAGAAAAACAGTACCTATAATAATTGGTATAGTGCTATGCGTCAACAAATCGAGGTAAAAGATGAGAGATTGTAAAATTATGACCAATAAATCTGGTATAAATTCTCAGTTAAACTGGCTAGTGGTAATCCAACTACGTTGAAGTAGCAACCTTCGATTCTGTTAACAAAAGTAGCAGCTTCCCCCTGAATCCCATAGGCACCAGCTTTGTCATTTGCTTCACCGTTTGCCACATACGCTTCTATTTCTTCATTGTGTAGTTGGCGAAAAAAAACTGAAGTTGTCTCTGACCATACCATTTCAGTTTTCTGACTAACATCGATCAAAGCAACTCCAGTCATTACTTGATGACGACATCCGCTCAATTTCTGCAACGAATCAACTGCTTGCTGGTAGCTGGCAGGCTTTCCAATTATTGCTTGATTTGCGACCACCGTGGTGTCAGCACCAATGACCAACCCTGATTCCAATTGATCAGCAACAACCTCTGCTTTTTGGTAAGCAATGTGTTTAACAGCCTCAATAGGATGATTCTTAATATCCGGTTCGTTAATTTGGCTTGGTAAAACCCGGAATTCAAGTCCAATCTGGCGCAACAATTCTGCTCTGCGAGGTGAAGCAGATGCAAGAACAATATTTGGAATCTTGCCTTTCAACACATCATTTATCATTAGTTTTTGTTCCTAGGCTCGGCTGAAGTGTATACAAATTGAATCACACAGATTCTCAACCTAAACGTTTCTTTCCACACTTCCATCGCAATGGATCTTGAACCTCTTACCTGGTTTTCAGGGTGCTGAGTGCAATTAACATCAAAATCAATGCAATAATCCAAAATCTGTTAACAACTTGTGTTTCTTTCCAGCCAATTTGCTCAAAGTGGTGGTGTAATGGAGCCATCTTAAAAATTCTCTTGCCGCGAATTTTAAATGAGCCAACTTGTAGAATAACTGAAAGTGCTTCAGCGACAAATATTCCCCCAACAATAACAAGCAAAATCTCTTGCTTTATTAACAGTGCAATAGTACCAATTACACCGCCAAGTGCCAGTGACCCAGTATCTCCCATAAAAATCTGTGCAGGATGGCAATTGTACCATAAAAACCCAAGTCCAGAACCAATGAGTGCTGCACAAAAGATAGTTGAAGCTTCTCCATTCCCCGAGAGATGGACAATATCTAAATAATCTGCTAACTTTTGATGACTTGTCAGGTAGCTAAGTACTCCAAACGTAGTTGCTACAAAGATGACGCATCCAATAGCTAAACCGTCCAACCCATCTGTTAAGTTAACAGCGTTAGAAGCTCCAACGATCACAACAGATGCGAAAGGTATATATAAAATTCCAATATCCGGCCGAAAGTTCTTGAAAAAGGGGAAAACCAAGGCAGTATTAGGAGTATCTTTACTTGATAAGCTATCTGTAAAATAAAGATAAGTAGCTATTAATAATGCTCCAAATAACTGCAAAAAAATCTTCTGCTTTACACTTAGTCCCAATGACTGTTTTCGGGCAACCTTTTGGTAATCATCTATGAAACCGAGCAATCCAAACCATAAGGTGCTGAGGAGTAACAGAAGTGTCGAAGGTTGGTTCAACCGTGACCACAATAACACCGAGATTAGGATCGACATAAGAATTAAGATCCCTCCCATTGTAGGCGTTCCAGCTTTTCCTTGATGCGTTTTAGGACCATCGTCGCGTATAAATTGCTTAATCTTAAACTGTTTTAATTTACGAATGACGAATGGGCCAAAAACAAGTGATATGCCAAGAGCTGTAATAGTCGCGTAAATTGCTCTGAAACTAATATAACGGAAGACATTGAGTGGAGGAAAATATTCTCTTAGGACTTCAAAGAAAAAGTAATAAACCATCTGAAAAATCGGCAAGTTTGATAAGTGAATATTATTATAAACTAAGAAATTGTAGCATAGATCCTTTGGGTTTGAAAACGATAATAGCGAATTAGTTCTTCATTTCAATTTTGAATCGGAATTCTCACAATATCTAGAACATAATCTTCGACACAACGATAGACAACCTCATCAGACAGAATAAAAGTGAAAATTATAATGATACTTTTTCGAAAGTTTTACAATCGCTTTGGGTTTTCTGGCCGAGCTGTGTAAAAAAAACTATGAATGTTATGCTAAGGAATACAAAAACTATGAATTACAAAATCATGCAGGCACAGCCAACCCTACTCCTATTGAATCAAATGGTAAGAGTATTATCCACCAGGCGATGACTCTGAAATACGCTTCTATCAACGTAAATGCAATTGATCAATATATTTTAAAGTCTAACTGACGATAGAATAATTACAAATTTACATTTAGGTTTCTAGTTACTTTGGCTTGCTACCTCTTGAAACGTTCTGCTATAATCAAACCTGTTAATATTTTGGAGCTATTTGATCTACAGTTGTTTTTCTAGCAATAAAAATAAAGTTCGTTCGATACACACCAGCATATTAATTTGTTCTAACTACCGAAAATTATTATTCTTCGTCTTTATACCATATTTAAACCAAGTTCCATATTTGAATAAATTTTCCATTTATGCAGAGCCGATGGTATTGAAATTGATTTGAGAAAAAGGAAAATAAATTGCATATAAAGTTGGGATTTTCATGCGTTACTGTGTTTTTGCTGATGTTCACGCAAATCTTGAGGCTTTAAAAGCTATCTTGTTGGTACTCAAACAGGAAAAAGTTGATCGATCTATTTTCTTGGGAGATCTTGTAGGGTATGGAGCGCAACCAAACGAAACTATTGAATTATTCAGAACAATCAATTTACACACTGCAGTATGTGGAAACCATGATCGGGTAGTTGTTCGTAACACGCAAGTAATCGATTTTCAGACGCTAGCACGCTACAGCATTTTATGGACGAAACAGCAAGTTACGACCGACAACAAAAGATACTTAGCCGCATTCAATGATGGATTAGTAAAGATTGAAGGTAATATTGGAATCGTACACTGTAGTCCATATAGGAGAAATGTTTATATTTTAAACCGCAGAGATATTAAAAAGGCCTTCCAGAAATCCCAGAATTGGATTACCTTGTTTGCACACACACATATTGCGGCAATGCATTCAATTGATAACAAGGTTTCGACGCTATATCCAGAAAACGATTTTTACTATCCCCTTTCAAGGAAAAAGCGTTACCTGATTAATCCAGGTGCAGTGGGCCAACCCCGTGATCTCGATTCACGGGCAAGTATTGCAATTCTGGATACCAATGAAAAAATGATTTATTGGAAACGAATTGAGTACGACATTCGTAGTGCTCAGGACAAAATCCGCGAAGAAGGACTTCCAAGCTGGCATGCTAACCGATTGGGTATTGGACAATAGAAAAGGGAACTAATTGGATAATAAAAAGAACAAGATAATTAAATCAACAACGATCATTACAGTTAGAAGGAATGGTCGTGTCGCTATTGGCGGTGATGGTCAGGTAACACTTGGCGATACCATCGTTAAGCACGGAGCTAAGAAGATACGGAAAATCTACGATGATCGAGTGCTGATAGGTTTTGCGGGATCAGCTTCAGATGGGCTGACACTATACGAAATGCTAGAAAGTAAATTAGAACAGCACAGGCACTTACAAAGAGCTGTTCATGAACTTGCCAAGGAATGGCGGCAAGATCGCATCCTCAGACGTATGGAGGCTTTAATGATTGCTGCAGATGCTGACAGCTCCTATTTGATTTCTGGTAATGGAGACCTAATAGTACCAGATGACGGAGTTTTGGCAATTGGGTCTGGAGGGAATATTGCTCTAGCCTCAGCAAGGGCCTTGATACAATATTCAAAGTTGAGTGCAGTGGAAATTGTCTCTGAATCGCTCAAGATTGCGAGCGAAATTTGCGTCTATACTAACAACCAAATTGAGGTTGAAGAATTAACAAAATAAAACAAATAATAGGTGAATTGGAGGTCCGTGTAGGTTATGAGTAAGCCTTCACCTTTCCAGAACAAGTTACAAGAAACACTTACACCCAAGCAAATTGTCGAAGAATTGGACAAATATATTATTGGGCAAAGCGAAGCTAAACGCTCAGTAGCAATTGCACTTCGCAACCGAATGCGCCGTCAAATGTTGGAAGCTGATATGCAAGATGAAGTTGCCCCTAAAAATATTATTATGATAGGGTCAACGGGAGTTGGAAAAACAGAGATCGCTCGTCGGTTGGCTCGGCTAGTTGATGCTCCGTTTATTAAGGTCGAAGCCTCAAAGTACACAGAAGTTGGTTATGTTGGCCGTGATGTTGAATCAATGATCCGTGATCTCAGTGACCTATCAATTAACATGGTGAAGTCCGAGCAAACTGAATCCGTAAGAGAAAAGGCAATTGAATTGGTTGAAGAACGCATACTGGATTTCCTGATACCACCGCCACCTACACGTCCAGAGAAGAAAGAACAAGTTGTAGAAGAACCGGAGGGTCAATCTGTAGATGAGGATCAGGGTGAGAACGAAATCCAATTTGAAATTCAGATTAGCGATTTCTTAATGGAAGAAGAGAGTCAAGCCGAAGATATTATACAGGAGACAGGACAACTTGAAACGAAAGTTGATCCAGAGCGCGAAAGATATTCTCGAACACGGGAGAAATTCCGCCAGATGTTGAAGGATGGAAAGTTTGAAGACAAACCTATTGAAATAGACGTAAAAAATCGAACTATGCCATTTATTGAGATTTTTTCTCCCAGTGGTATCGAAGAAATGGATATTAACTTCAAGGATGTCTTTGGAAGCATGATGCCGAAGCAAACAAAAAAACGACTTGTTACTGTTGCTGAAGCTCGAGAAATTTTGGTTCAAGAAGAAGCTGAAAAACTAATTGATATGGACAAAGTTGTCAATGAAGCCATTAGTAGAGTTGAAAACTCGGGTATTGTTTTTCTAGACGAAATCGATAAGATTGCTGGCCGGGAATCGTCCTCTACATCCGGCCCAGATGTTTCTCGTGAAGGGGTTCAACGTGACATATTGCCCATTGTTGAAGGTTGTAATGTAATGACCAAGCATGGAATGGTAAAAACAGATCATATCCTTTTTATTGCAGCGGGAGCATTTCATACTGCTAAACCTGCTGATATGATTCCCGAATTGCAAGGACGCTTTCCAATCCGTGTTGAACTACAAAGCTTAGATCAATCCGATCTGAAGCGCATTCTAACTGAGCCTAAAAATGCATTGACAAAACAATATATTGCGATGATGAAAACCGAGGGAATTGAGATTGAAATGACGGATGATTCTATTGAAAGTATCTCCGAGCTGGCTTTTCAGGTCAATGAATCTATCGAAGACATTGGCGCACGCCGATTACATACAATTATGGAAAAGCTCTTTGAAAACGTCTCTTTTGAGGCTCCAGATCTTGAAAAGAAAGAGATTAGAATTTCATCTGAGTACGTAAATCGGGAATTATCAGATATCGTCCGAAATCAGGACTTGAGCAAATATATACTATAACGAAAATGTGTTTTCACTCAGGCAGGTTATTCAATATCTAATTCAAGCCCAAATTGCGCTGCGAAACATTCGATGCTCAACTTAGAAGATTTAATAAACTGACGCGTATGTTTCACTTTTGCATCTACTTTTTCATCGGTGTCAGTCGGATCGTGATGGGTGAGGGCAAGTCGTTTCACGCCTGCCATATTAGCAATGTGAACTGCGTATTCCGGGTAAGAATGCCCCCATCCTTCTCGTTGCGGATATAAGTCCAAAGTATAAGCAGTGTCAAAAATAAGCAAATCAGCATCTTGGCAAAAGAGCGCTAACTTTTTGTCCAATAGCTGAGAGAACTCTTCTTGCCCATTTACTTCAATATCCAATTGTTTTCCATTGACCTGATATGCTAGCTTGCTATATGATAGCATGTTGTTATATGGTTCATGATCACCACCAAACACAACAGAATGGCCATTGTAGTCTATACGGTACGCAAATGCCATGCTTGGATGATTCACAAACATAGACGAAATTTCAATATCTCCGATTTTAAGTGTCTCTTCAGATATCGAAGTAAATTCGACTTTAGCTCCCATGGCTACAATTGGAATAGGAAAATACTCTCTTTCCATCTGTCCAGAGAACAGTTCTGAGAGGGGCATTGTTTCATGATCAGCCCCATAAACGATGATATGATTATTTGGAATAAAGGCAGGTACAAAAAATGGGAAACCTTGGATATGATCCCAGTGTGTGTGTGTTATGAAAAGATGGACTTTGATAGGAGCCCCTTGAGCCTCACCCATTAGTTTCAGTCCTAAAGGCCGAATACCGGAACCCGCATCAAATACGATGATTTCGTTACCTACTCTTAGTTCTATACACGTGGTATCACCACCATAGCGAATCGTTTCTGCTCCTGGCGAAGGAATAGAACCACGCACTCCCCAAAAACGTACCTTCAAAAACACTCTCCTAAACTGACAAAAGCAAAGCTAATTAGCGCTGAAAAATCTTGATTTAGTTCCATGGGGCGAAATTTTTACAATAGCCTTTTTACAACACTTGGGACACCAACCAACATAAGCATCTCTTTGTTTATTGATATGAATCCGCGTATAGACTTTACAACAACTAAAAGTTACTCCAATAAAAGCCTTAGCCCGCTTTTTCTCTTTGTCTTTCTGTTGCATTTTAATCTAAAAATTTTAAAGTTCTACGAAATCAACATCAACCGACGATGTGATGATGCCAGACTGATAACCGCGTTCCAACAACTCTTGTACACCAGCTCGACCTTTTGGTCCATAATCTAACGTGTAATCGTTGACGTACATTCCTACGAAACGATCTGCCAAAGTAACATCAGATTCCATGTCACGAGCATAAACCATTGCGTATTCCAGTCCTTCTTGACGATGAGAGAGAGAATACTGAATGCTCTTTTTCAACAATAATGTAATTTTTTTGATTTTCTCCGATCCAAGGTCTCGGCGAATGACGTTTGCTCCCAAAGGTAAAGGCAAACCAGTTTCCTGATGCCACCATTCTCCTAGATCTATAATTTTGTGAAACCCTTGACTTTGATATGTAAGCTGACCTTCATGAATAATTAACCCCGCATCTGCTTTCCCTTGCTTTACATGATCAAGAATCTGATCGAAAGGAACAACCTCAGGAGTAAAATCTGGTTCAAATAACTGAAGTGTTAAATAAGCAGTTGTCATTTCACCAGGGATAGCTATTTTTTTGCCGGCTAACTTATATGGATCCGTTGGAACCGTCGATACTACGATTGGGCCATATCGATCCCCAATGCTGGCCCCACAGGGCATCAAGGTATAATCCTGAGACACATAAGCATATGCATGTATGGAAATAGCCGTTACTTCGAGCTCTGCATTTAACGCACGTCTGTTCAATGATTCAATATCTTCGATGACATGTACGACCTCAACTCCTTCAGTAGGAATAAGGTTTTTCGCCAACGCGTAAAACATGAACGCGTCATCAGAATCTGGACTATGCCCAATTCTGATTTGATCCATAGTTAATTGTCCTTTCTAATTTTTAATAAACACTATTGTTCACAATTAATATTGTACTACAATGCATTATGACTAATCAAACGTTTTACGTGTTCTGCAACAGACTCAGATAGCCCGAAAAGATCATACCCACCTTCTAAAATGGAGATGACATTTCCTCCGCAAATTTGATCGGAAATTGACAAAAGAATATCAGTTAAATCCCCAAAGCCCTCTGCAGTAATATCAATAGTTGATAATGGGTCAAGTCGATGTGCATCAAACCCTGATGAGATTAAGATGAAATCAGGATTGAATTCAACCAATTTGGGAGCTAATATCTCTTCAAAAACACGTATATAGTCATTAATGCTGGAATGAGCTGGTACTGGACAATTTAATGTTGTACCGAGAGCAGTTTTGTTCCCAGTTTCATTAGCGAGACCAGATCCAGGATAGAGCGGGTGCTGGTGAATAGAAAAGAAAAAAACAGACGGGTCTGCATAAAATGTATCTTGAGTACCGTTTCCATGATGGACATCCCAGTCAACTATTCCAATCCTATCCAAACCATGTTCTGATTGAAGGTAACGAGCGGCAATAGCCACATTGTTAAACAAACAGAATCCCATTGCTCGATTCGGTGTAGCATGGTGTCCAGGTGGGCGTATAAGAGCAAAGGCGTTATCGACATTTCCCACGATAACCTGGTCAATAGCTCGTAAAACGCCACCAGCAGCTAAAAGAGCAACGTCAAAAGATTCGCGTGATACTGGCGTATCATAATCAAGGGGTATTGCTCGTTGACAGTGCAACTTTACTCGATCGACGTGAGCGCGATCATGCACATAATAAATTTGATCCAGCGTTGCGGGTGTTGCTTCAATATGATGAAGTTGATCCCAGAAATCTGACCGACTTAGAGCTTGTAAACAAGCTCTAAGTCGGTCAGGCCGCTCAACATGCTCATGACCAGTATCATGTTCAAGATAATCTTCGTGATAAACAAATCCAGTTGTCTTTTTTGGAGATTCCATTTACTCACCGAAAATTTTGAGTACTCGCTAAAATTAGCAGTATAATACCTTGGCTTATCATTTTCGCCGTCTTAATTTTCTTTGATGGTAATCGATTTATTCAATGCAAGCTCTGTTAGCGTTGTGACCTGTCCACTTGGCCAACTGACATCGAGTTGAGAAATTTTCTTGTCATTACCAAGACCAAAGATTATTGATAATTCGCTTTGCGAACAGTAACTTGATCCGCTTCTCAATGTGCGTTCTTGCGTGCCTGACTCAGTTGTAATTTTGACTCTTGAGCCAATTCCATCGCGATTCGATTTTTCCCCGATCAACCGAATTTTGATCCAGTTATGTGCAGTTTTGTTTTCATTTCGAAAGAGTCGTGGGATACCATTACAGTTGGTAACCAACAAATCCCAATCACCATCATTATCAATGTCACCATAAGCTGCCCCTCGTCCAACAATTGGTTCCATCAAATCCGCGCTTTGGTTCGCAACGTCAACGAATTTAGACTTGCCAATGTTACGAAAAAGATGGGGAGACTGTTTATAAGTAACTTCACTTTGAACAAGATTAATTTCGTTTTCAAGATGACCATTAGCGGTGAAGATATCCAGCTTACCATCAAGATCGAAATCGAAAAAAAAGCAACCAAAAGTTAGTGTTAAAAGACTAACAATACCAATATTGGCAATTGGCGCATCATCGATAAAAAAACCTCCTTCATTGTGATAAAGGTTAATCATTTCGTTCGAAAAATTCCCAATGACCAAACTCTCGGTACCACTTCCATCGTAGTCACCAGCATCAACTCCCATTGCACCTGTGGCTTTACCATCTTCGTTATAAGCAATACCAGCAAGCATCCCTTGTTCAATGAAAGTTCCATCACCATTGTTCTTATAGAGTTTATTTGGTTGTGTATCATTGGCTTCAAAGACATCAACTAATCCATCTAAATCGTAATCAAAAGTACAAACACCAAGTGATTTGCTTGTTGGATCAGCAATTCGGGCAATTTTAGACACATCACTAAACGTTCCGTTACCCTTGTTTCTAAACAACTTGCTAGGCTGTCCCATGTAAGATTCAGGTGTACAATAGGATTTACTGGTTCCATCAAGTGTACAAAACAAATCGGTTTCAATTGACCATTCGACATAATTAGCCACATAGAGATCTAAATAACCATCTTTATCGTAATCAAACCAAGCACAACTAGTACCAAAATAGGGGTTAATGATATTCGCTTTTTCGGTCACATCAACAAATGTACCATCTCCCTGATTCAGGAAAAGACGATCCATACCAAGACAAGTTAAATAAAAATCTTGATTTCCGTCGTTGTTATAATCCCCAACGGCAATTCCCATTCCATAAAGTTTTATATCTAATTTAGCTGATTTCGTTTGATCTGTAAAGTTCCCACCACCATCGTTTCGATAGAGTGCCATCTCCTGTCTTTTTCCAGTTGGGTGTCCAGACCAATCCTTGCCATTAACAAAAATTATATCTTGCCATCCATCCCTGTTATAATCGATGAACGCAGAACCTGCCCCCATTGTTTCAGGCAAATATTTTTTACCGAAGGCACCACTGTTGTGCTTAAAGTCTATCCCCGATTCCTCCGTAATGTTGATATAATCAGATATAGAAACAGGAGAAAATACTATGGTTAACAAAAAAATGAATATCAAAACAAGAAACTGGTTAATATTTAGATTCATCTTAAAATAGCACCAATCTTAAAAAGCAAATCTTTACCATCCTTATATTATACCCAATTTGTTCCTGATCAAGCCAAGACCAAACTTACACTTTATACGCAACCATTTCAATTCTGATTTCTTCGACCTCTGGAAGCCTAAAATTAACTCAATTGTCAATTACTACATAAATTATAGACTAACCTTATTAAAAAGCCAGTCAATTAGCGCTAGTTACTAAATAACTATACATATCTAAGCTTATAGTTAAATACCTTTGTTAGGATTTACCAATTTTATCTTTACACCTAATTGCAAAATGAAAAGGATGGGGATTAATAATAGTTGGTTTACCAGTAGAACTAGCATTATTCATGGACTTTTTGGGAACATAAACAGGTAAAAACTCCAATTTGAGGAGCACATGCAAATACATTTCAGCAGGGGTTATTACTAAATCTGTATTACAATATCAAAGATTTGAAAGACATATAAACCAAAATAGTTTCTGGTGATACTAAATGTACAACAATTTTTTAGCTCATTATATCTTCAGGCACTACTCATTGGTCAAGATAAAATGTACGCGAAAAATGAGGATTCGGTATGAAACATTCCCTTTCTGTTACAGTAGGTATCAGCGGTGCTGAGATCAATGGCCAAGACAATTGTGCAATTCAGGCTGGGGTCGATTACTTGGCCAAACTAGGTGGAGGAACGCTGAGGATCCTGCCAGGTCGATATCAACTTAACAATGCCATCTATTTGAGAAACAATATTTGTATTCAGGGTAGTGGTGATAAAACAATACTGACTAAGAATCCTTCTGTTCAGACGACTCTGGTTACTGATTCAGATTGGTATGAAGATAATATAACGTTGACCAACGGGAAGGGTTTTGAAGTGGGATATGGTGTCTGCTTGAAAGCGAAGGAACCTAATCATGGAGGATTCAATGTTATCAAACGTACACTGGTTGCCAAGCGAGAAAATAGGTTTTGGCTTGATGAGCCATTGAATAAGAATTTCTGGGCCGATCACCAAGCGCAAATCGCCACGCTGTTTCCTCTTCTGACTGGAGAACATATTTGCAATCTGGAAATTCGTGACCTTGTTCTTGATGGCAATAGATTTCAAAACCAACATTTGGATGGAAACTATGCTGGCTGTATTTTTCTACAAAATTGCGAAGGAATCCATATCGAAAATATCGAAACACGAAATTATAATGGTGACGGTATCTCTTGGCAAATTTGTCATGATGTAACTGTAACCAATTGTCTTAGTGTAAACAATGCTGACTTGGGATTGCACCCTGGTTCAGGTTCGTTACGACCAATCATTTGCCAAAACCGCTTAGAAGGTAATGGGATTGGACTTTTTTTTTGCTGGGGGGTCAAGCATGGTATAGCCGAAAAAAATTGGATCTCCAACAACCGCCAGTTTGGTGTTTCTATTGGCCATAGGGACACCAACAACATTATTCGTCAAAATCGGATTGAGGAGAGCGGCCAAGTAGGAATCATTTTTCGTGACGAACCGAATGAAGGACGCTGTCCCCACTACAACCTGCTAGAAGACAATCAGATTATTAACAGCGGGGAAATAGGTATTGACATCCAAGGTGAAACGCGTTCCATAACCTTGCGAAGGAATCAGATCATTGAAACGCGAAAAACTGCTTCACATATTGGACTTCAAATTGGCCAAAAGGTTACCGAACTTACTCTTGAAAAAAACAATTTTTCGGGATTAAAAATAGAGACAAATGACCTAAGAGCCTAGCCTATATGTAACCAAATCGATGCTACGTTGGAAGCTGATTATATCTCGTTGAATTCATCGGAGACGTTCATAAACAATCAAAACTGCACTTGGTTCTTCCGTAATAGAAACTAGCAGTCCTTTCTCCCTCAAATCCTGCCCTGCCATTTCCGCCATCGCTGCTATACCCATATTTATTATAGAGTAATAGGAAGAGGGATCCAGCCCGCGAAGTTTAAAGTTCATCTGGGTGGTTGAGCTCTCCGGGCTTTACTCAATCCAAGCACAAACTCAGTGGCACCACCCAGCTGAACTGTCAAGGGTACCCCTACCATGCCCTCACACATTGTATTTGAGCGAAAGACCTCTTACCCCCAAATTTCAACTGTAGCAATCACACTTCCACGACCTGCATTTGAATAGAAAGCCGTCACCCGATTACTATCTACCCGAACAATGGCTTCAAAGACATCTGCTGGTTCTGGAAGATGAACCACAACTTCGCCTTCAGAAAGTGCAAACCTCGTGGATAATCCTGATCTGCGGCACGCAGAGGTCGATTAGCAATTGCATAGAGTCCATACCCCTGTGTTGTGACCTCATTCTTTTGAATCTGACTAGACTCCAGCCCCCCATTAGGCAACCTTCAGCAGGTTTCGTCTCCTGAAGCCCTTCAAATTTGGCTCGTATCCAGCGGTGGGCTGTAGCCAGCTTAGTAGCTGAAACTGACGCTGTCAATCCTTCATGGGCAGACACTCCTGTCATTTTCAGCCCCTTATATTGAATATATTCACTGACATGTTTTCAAGTTACTCCAAGTGTCGACGAGCTTCCCCGAGGCAGAAACCGCCATGACCAACGAACTAAGTCCTTCATTCATAAACTGTTTAACGTCTTTGCCTGTAAGAGCAACATTAAAAAGAGCAACTTCATCGATAACTCCCTGCCAAAACTCCCGACCAAATCCATCAGACCCTATAGCTACATGTTCGGGAGTAGACCCTCCAATCACTTTTCCAATTTTGTTTTTACCTTCCTCAAGGCCGTCGACATATACCTTGAGATGGTTGCCATCATAAACCCCTGTTACATGATGCCATCTGCCATCATCAATGCTTGTTATGCTATGTACTCCAGCCCATGCCCCAGAATTTATCCATAAAGTCAACTTGTGAGCGCGCCATCCTGAACCAAGTGAAAAAGGCCCCTTATCTCCCTTATTGGGATCTTGTTTACTAATGACTCTTGCCGCAGACGTCAAACCATTAACTTTCCCATCCCACCTACACCAAGCCATCACCGTCAGGCCTGTGAATCCATCAATAGCCTCTATATCTCCACAATCCACGCGGTCGTCACCATCAAATTCCAACGCTGTTGCAATCTTACCATCAACCCACTTTGGATTCCCCATAAATTCTCCATGGTTGCCATTCTCGGATGAATCCCGTACGATAACACCTTCTCCTTCATTAAGAAGCCATACACCAACAACACCCGCCATATCCAGTTTAGCCTCACTAATTCCTATTAACACTAGATTAATAACAATTAAACGAATGTACAATATGACTACCCGTGTTACTATCATATCTGTTGTCCTCCTATTGAACATTAAGAATCGAGAAACCCAACGCTCGCACGTTCCCCCAAAATCGGTGTGCTGTGCTGGTCATTACTTTGAAAGCAGACTATTCATTCCGTCACTGAATAGTCGTTGTAGATAGTAACTACAAAGTGCACCTCAAGCCCTATCGAAGGAAATGCACAAATAGAACACGTTGTACTCGTTGTTCACCCAAGATCCTCTACTAAACATAGAAGTTACCTGTTACCCAAAGGTTCAGTTGCTTTCATCCCTACAAGTGTTGGAGAGAAACCATAAACTTGTTGGACTAAACTCAATGCAGCTAGGAGACACATCCATGTTACACACTTGGACAACTGAAATGAACACTGAGGAGTAAGATCAGGTTTCTCTGATGTCTAAGACTTGAAGAACTTGAAGAGGTACAAAAAAAACAGCACTTTCGCACAAAAACTATTAACACTGATGATAAGTAATCAACACAGATCCCGGTTGGGATTCTATAACAATGTCAAGCCCGTCTATCATTTCTTTGCCTGATAGTACCTGTTTACGTCCACAATCCTCAAAGTGAATTTCATAACTAGCATCTGATGAAACACCCCATAGTTTCAAATTGCAATTCTGAGTAGAACACTCAGGTCGACGAAAAGCCAGAATCATTCCTTGACAGAGATCCTCCTTATGCAACTGATAGGCCAGCCATACATCATTATCTAAGCTATATGGCGTGAGGGGGTAAAAGTCTCCCTGGAACAAATGTCTGATACGTCTAAATTCCTGAATCAGATTTTCAGCGATTTCCCAAGGAAATGGCTCATTGACTACATAACCTACTCTTTCCTTATCGTCGACAGTATTACGTGCTACAATTTCCAGTTCATAGGGCTCTTTTTGATTGACGGGGAAAGCCAAGGGCCAACGTTGCGTTACCTCTGGTTGATATGGGTTCCAAGCAACTGATATACCATTGTTCATTGAACTACGAAAAGAATAAGTATCGGGGTACCCGCTGGCAATCGAAGTCGAGGGTACCCATTGGCTAATTCCATAGGTATGTGATTGGTAATCGTTTGGCTCAAACCCAGGATGATTATGATCCGAACGCCAGAGGTAAACACAACGAGACATGGCCTCCAAATCAATGCGTGTTGCTCCACCTCCACACATATCAATAATCAGGCCAGGATTTCTTTTTAGGAGTTCATCCCAGAACCAGTATAGTCCTTCAATGTAGCGAATCTCCATAATACCCTGTCTATCTGGAGCATCTGCATCTCGCCACCATTGCAAGGGTTGCCCATGTGGATAAGGCCGTTGATCGGGGTAACGCAAATTCGCACCGATGGGACCATCTTGGCGATAGATGCCAATGCCTTCTTTTTGGATTAAATCTGAGATGTAGTCAGTAATCATCTCGAGTGCTCGCTTATCTCCAAAGTTCAGTATTTTAAAGGGTGGTAAATCCGCAACTTCTTCATCCTTTAGAGTCAGGAATAACTCAGGATGATCGCGTTCCATCCATGTACCACCACCTTGGTATTCTGGGGCCATCCAGACCAGAAGTCCCATATTCATTTTTTTGAGTGCATCGGAAAGTGGTCGAAGCCCATCAGGGAAACGCTCAGGATCCGCAGGCCCAATGTGTGTAGAAGGTACTGTAACGTGCCACCCAACGTCCATCCACAAGTACTCCACTTCAAGTGGTGCAAACTTGGATGCGTATTCGACTTGATTTTGTTCAGTTGCTTCGAATGCTTCATTATACAATCCAGCAGAGCTCGCCAGTAAAGGAACCGTCAATGGTTTTCCTTCTCTTTGTGGATGGTAATGAGCTAGTATCATTCGTCGCAACAAATTTTGCCCAAAGATTCGGTGACCTTGCCAGAAAAGAAGTAGAATTCTTGGAGTGCGGATTTCCTCTCCTGGATATAGCTTAAGGTGTGTTAACTCCATTCCTGCACAAACACCTAGTGACTGTGAGTCCCGAGAGAAATTTGCAAACCATTGACCTGTCCAACCTATTCCAACCATAATTCCTTTCTTCGATGTCTCAATGTTAAAGAAAGGAAGGCTTTCTCCCCAAGACGACCTACCATGAAGTGGAGAGAAACCAAAGTTGGAATTAGGTGGTAACGGTCGAGTTCTCGGCCCAAAATCATCGGCTCCAGCAGCTACCCCTTCCTGTACACCTGATCCATAGTGAAGCGTAAATTCGTTATGCTCATTCGTTATTGTAGTATCTAGTGCTTGAATATCTGAAATGATGGGAGTTTCACATTCCCCAGAATTCTTGAATTTCAAAACCCACTCTACAGCAGGGTGATCCTTAAAAATCGTAGTTTCACAGCGAACTTCAAGGCCAGTCTGAGGGTCAGTGTATGTCAAGATCCTTTGAGTTCTTTTTTCATCTAATGGGACCTCGGTTACAGTAAAATCCCAATCAGATAGAAACACCTCTGAAATTTTGCCATCGTAAACGAACGAAAATGGTGCTGTTCCAAGTTTGGATAGGTTTGTTTCTATCCACTGTTGTATATCGTCCCAACACGCAGCTTGAGACATGTCAACACCCGAATTTACTGACTCCAAAGGTGAGCTATTCAGGCTCTTTTCAGAAGCCAACTCCTCCTTTTCTAGATCAGACTGTTCTCTAACCATACAGGTTCTCCTTTCTAAATTCTTGACTCAAGATACTTGAGAATTAACAAATCATTACCAAGTAAACCACGGAAGCATGTTTCCAAATAGACTATGAGACGATCAGAATCAAAAAAATCCGCAGTACAGTAACATTGCCTACAAATCTATGCTGTTTGCCACTTCTGTCTGCAACTTATCCTGATACGAAGTTAAATCTATTCCTGGATACCATTCACTCAACAAATCAAGTGTTTCAAACGTGTAATACGGATGCCCCGGCTTGGGCCATCCGAATAAAGACCGAACTCTCGGAGTAGTGTTTTTCCAAAAAGGCACAGAGTATTCTTGTTCGCGCCATAAGTTTGAGAGTTTTATCCATGGACTGGTATCCGCTCGAGAAAATGAGAACGTCGAATATCCTCTCTGCCTTCGTTTATTTTCAAAAGGGATCGCAGCATGTACCCCAAAAGAACTATTGAAACGAACACTTCCAGCCTTGCCCGTAGCTGGTACAGGGTCAGCGAATTCAGGAACTTTCCGAATATCCTTAATGCCTCCACGACCAATCCAATTTCCATCACGAATGAGTTTGGGCAACAAATCCATAATTTGGCGATGACTACCAGGAATAATTTGCATCGGGGCACAATCATCTGGCACATCATGAAGATAAATACTAGAGTTTACGTAATGGTAGAGACCTGTTTCTCTATGTGGGGGCAAAAAATTATTTGTGGCGTTGTCAATATGATATCCTTGCCACGAATGATCGGCATGTCTCTTATCGGTTGGCCCAGATCGCAGGAATAAATGTCCGTTACAGTAACTCAAGTCTTGTGTTCCTAAACATTGTTCATACATATCAAGCCAATCATCATTCTCAATCAGCCTATCCAAAGCCTCAATTCCCGTTGGAAACTGAGGACGGCCATATTGTGTCTCTCCATAATGGGAGACAGTACCAGTCGTTTTCGGCTCAACAGGTTCTGCTACTCCAGTTTTGTCAAATTCGGCCAGATACTCATCAAAACTTTTTCCATAAAAGATTTTTTCCATTTCTACGAAAGCTGATTCGGCATCCTTCTTGTCAAAAACATCATCTACAATGATAAATCCATCTTGGTGAAACTGATCGATTTGCTCTTTAGTTAGAGGCATAACAATGACGCTCCATTTGACTATGGCTGTAGGACTTCGACATTTTAAAAATCAACTTAAAGACTAACAAATTCTAACAGGGTTCCAATTTGGAATCTACATTAAAACCATAGGGAAAAACTCAGTTTAACTATTCAATAGATAACAAACCACTGAACCTAAAACTTGAAGTTGTTGATTATTGTGAAGGTGGTGTTCATGATTACACTGGAGATACTCGTTGACACCCGGATGGAAGTCTAGCACAGTTTTTACTGCCAAGACTGCCTTTTACCAAGCTCCACTGACACGCAATACAAGTACATTGCATCTAGTACCAAGTAGCCGCCAGCTAGATAATTTCATTCCAAAGAAACAAATAAGCATCAACAATTCACCGCAAGCTTCTTGGTTGTGTCATCCATGGAGTTTGCGGTCAGAAGAGCCATTGGAAACAATTTTGAGAACAAATTAAAGAAGTAAAGTATGACATTAAACTTGATAAGGTGAAAGATCCATATTTGGGAAACGATGTGATATTCCTTTTAACGTTGTCTCTGTATAAAATTCATGTCCCACCTTTGGCCATCCGAAGAGCGTACGTACTCGTGGGGTCGTTTTTTCCCAAAAAGGCTGGAAAAATTGCTGTTCTGGGCCACTCCAGGGATTAGCGAGTTTAGTCCAACGACTGGTGTCACCTCTAGCCATAGACAATGTCCAAAAGGCACGCTGTTTGCGTTTATTTTTAAAGGGCACAGCAGCATGTATCAAATATGAGGAATAAAACAAAGCAGAGCCAGCTTTCGCTGATGTTGGTATAGGTTCGGCAAACTCTGGAACTTTCCGAATGTCATCGAGTCCTCCACGCAATAGAACATCTGCTGCCTGACGATGCGATCCAGGGATAACATGCATAGGAGCACAATCATCTGGCACATCATGAAGATAAACGCCACTGTTGACATAATCAAACGAGCCTACAGCATGACTTAATGGTAAAAATGTGTTAGTACCATGATCAGCATGGTAACCTTGCCAAGGGTGCTCCGGGCACCGTTCGTCAGTTGGTCCAGAGCGCATAAACAAATGTGCATTACAATAACTGACATCATCTGTTCCAAGACATTGGGCAAAAACATTAAGATATGCTTCGTTTTCAATCAAGCGATCTAAAGCGTCAAATCCCGTTGGAAATTGCGCACGTCCATATTCTGTGTCACCATAATGTGCTACAACGTTGGTAACGGTTGGTTCTACAGCATCGACCTCACCAGTTTCATCTAGCTTTTTCAAATACGCCGCGTAAGGTTTGCCATAAAATATCTGTTCCATGTCATTTAAGGCTGTTGTCATTTCTTCAGCATCGAACAAATCTTCGACTAGAATAAAACCATCTCGATGAAATTCGTCTAATTGGTTTTCGGTTAAAAGCATAACGTTCTCCACAATACAAGGAATTTACTAATAATATACATAGATTATGTAATCTAGGAAATGAACTGCTTCTTTAGAGACCTTGCATTATTTTTCCCAAGCCTCTCTAAATTCAGATTTAAGCGTATTAGTGGTTTGTTTTCTGACTGTTTCGGTATATAATTTAAGGCATTATACATAGGTGTTCAATGTGAATTCAAATAAATCTTAGCTTGCGACAAATAAAATTATTTATGTGTCTGCTGTTGTTCAAATTAAACAAAAGTAAAGTTTCATTACCTAAATTCCCAGTTCACCTTGGCAAAGAAACTAAACTAAGCACTACTAAGCAAGGTGGAAATATAAGCTTGATTATATAGCCTTCTCAACTAACAAATGGGTGAACATTCTAGTAAGTATTTATTAATCTGACCAAGCTTGCTAAGAATCGTTACTCATTGTGAGAAGACATCAGCAAGCAAATATCAATGCTCTGTTACTAAGATTAAATGATTTAGATGAATACGACTATACAAAATTTAAAACAAAGATTCACCCGAAGGTCTCAATTCTTAACTGAGCTGATCTTAATCATTTTAGTAATAAATTGGGGAATTCATATAATCTATACACGTCCTATGATACATAATGAAACTGAATCCTTTCTAATGTTTTACGGGAAACCTTCTAGCGAAGGGGTTAGAGGGGAGATTAAAAAGTTCTTCGAACCAGCACAAACTGATTGGAATAACTACCAAGCGAGAGAATTAGGTTATGTATTCGAATATATTGATGCTCAAATGGTTTTACTAGCAAATAAAATTCCCATCTTTTCATACGGTTTCCGCAGTATCACGCAAATAATATTTGTTATTCTAACTGGAATTGTGCTCTACTTCATCACAAGAGAATTACTGAGTGGATTTTCACGAAAATCTTGTTTAGTATTGGCAATGCTCTTTCCTTTTTCAACGCAGATGCTTGTTATGCAAAAAGTATACTTCAGATGTGGTAAGACCGTCATAGCGTTTTGGACTTCCCTTTGGATACTATTTTTAATCAGAAATCTCAAACGGTCCATTAAGCAGAAAAATATAGCTCTATATGTTTTATTGTTTCTAGGTATCTTCTTGTCGTATATCACGGATAAGCAGGGCGTTCTTATCGGATTATGGTTAACTGGTTTAAGCCTTGTAATAGCATTTATTCGCCTATTTTACAAATCCCCTAGATCGGATTTTCTATTGTTTGCCTCAGCTTTGGTATCAGCTTTCTGTTTTTATCTTTATTGGGATTATAGTTTATGTCCTTATATCATTAAGAGTATGAGAGGAAGTTATCCAGATCACGGTTGGTCGTCCTTAAGCTTTTTTATGAAAATAGATCCATTATCCTATGTTATAGGTCTTTGGACTGGTTTTAAATTGGTAATGTTGCAAATTCAGATGGTCTTTGGGAATATCTTGGATGGAAACCCGGTTTCATGGCTAGCCGCAGTAGTTTCGTACATTTTACTAGTTCTGTTATGCCGCAAGGGAACTACGGATGATTCTGCTAACATTAGCAAAAATTCCAAACAAAGTTTAATGGATATAAGTTCGTTGGCGACAATACTTGTAACCAGCTTAACCTTCTGCGTACTAATGACTATGCTTTTGTTTTTGCGTCACAATCCGCTTGCTTGGCCCGATATTTGGAGAGGCGGATATTATTATCAAAGTGTAGCACTCATTCTAGCTATTAGCTTCGTGCTTATCCTCTCACTTCTCAGGTATTGGAACCAATCCAAATTATTCGAAAATTACGCAGTATACGCCGTTTTCCTAATATGCATGGCGAACAGTTTAAGTGTGGAAAAAACAAAGCTTCTCACCTGGACTGGACACTTGAAGGAACAACACGATTTGAACCTTAAACTCGACAAAGAAATACGATTAAAACGTGTAACTCAAAAGTCATCGCCTCTTATCAAGTACATATTTGCTTCCACTAATGAGCGTCATGTTTTATATAGCGGGAGGAAAAAAGTTGGGGATGGTGTCCAACTGAAGATTTTAAAAAACGACCAACAAATTTGGCCAAAAGACGGTTGGGAATTTAGTAGGGACAGTGAGGATAAGCGACCACATGATTTCACGGTCGACGTTAGCTTGGGTGACAGACTCTATTTCCAAGTTAACATGAACAAAGGATTTAGTTTCGATACAACCTTTTGGAACCCAACAATAAAATATGAGGATGGCACAACCTACCAAGCCTCAAAAGGTTTCAGTAGTACACAAGGACAAAACCAATGGTACTATCAATACTGGAGCGATGAAAATTATGTGGATATGGTCTATGAAAAATCCTTTAAAACATGGAGAATGGAAGGTTTGCCCTACATTCCTTCGATCACATCTGACACGCAACATCCAAGTGAGGAATCAGACGTTGCTCGCGTATTCATAGTTCCTCAGGGCGGGACCATAAGATTAATAGGTTCCACGTCTGTCATAGGTACCCCCCATTAGATACCCAAATTTCAAAATCCCTTACAGATAAATGCCTAACCCGATTTCCAAGCTCCTCTGATAATTACAGGCTAAAACCTGTTCTTGAACTAATCAGTAATTGTAACCGCAGCACAAAAAAATCATCTCTTAACGATAACATCTAGCTTTTGCTTAAACAGGTCTTTAGTAAAGTAATTTGTGAAAGGAACTATGAGTATACTTTAGTCAATGGGAATTGGACTTATCTGTACAAGGGCTTTTTAATTCTGTCTTTGTTTTCGCGCTAATAATTTCAAAATCATGTTATGATAGAATTGATCTCAAATCAATTTTATGAGTTGGGCTGTCTTACTAAACACTGACGAGATGAGTGTGATTATGCCAGTGCTTATTCAGCAGACCACTTTAGGAAGGAAAATGGCAAAGTCAGAATCAAAAACACCGATTGAAACCAAAAGTATGCAAACTGCTGATAAAGCAATTCCAATGACCGATGAACAAAAGTTTTTTTTCGACCTTCACGGATGGATTTTGCTACCCTCTGTACTATCAACAACAGAGACTAAAGAAATGAGATCTGAAGTTTATGCTGGTGCCAAGCAGAGTTATGATGGAGCTTTGCAAAGGCTTCTGGATCATCCTGCAATCGTGGGAATCCTATCCGAAATTCTTTCTGAAGAGCCTTTCGTACGAGATGACTGCTACAGTTTCCGATGTGAAGGCTCCTTCACCACTATTCGGCCTCCTGGATGGAGTAAATTGGAACGAGGAGACATGGGGCTACCACACGTTGTACGTCCTCCACAGCAGGCTAATCCCATGCGATACCAAGTAGCCGGAGAAAAGATATTCTCTGGCTTAACCCGGGTTGTATGGGAACTTGAAGAAGTAAAAGCGGGGCAAGGTGGAACTTCGTTTCTTAGTGGTTCTCACAAGTCTTTTTTTAACTATGGTGGGCCAGACCCGTTTCGGCCAAATATTAGCGAATCTCCTTGGGAAAGTAGTATGCGAGAGGCTATGTCCGAATATAGTTGCCCCGCAGGGTCCGTGGTTATTTTCACTGAAAGTTTGATCCATGCAGCCAACGACTGGACCAATCCCAAAAATCCTCGATGTGCAGTATTTAACTGTTACAATTCCGTATGGGCTCAATGGCATAAGCTGAACCTTAGTCATGAAAAGATCAAAACCATGCCGTTGAAACGCCAATCACTTTTTCGTGGGACTTGGGCTATTGGTGGAGGACCTTCCGGGAACCATCAATATTCGCAGGAAAATAGAACTTGGTAATTAGCACCCAAGTTTCTAAATATTCGTTTGGTTGGTTAACTGCCTTGAGATAACCATTCTTATACCGTTTCGGGCATACGGAACTTTGGAGCAAGAGGGACACCAGAAATTGGGGCCTATTGATTTGGAGGAAAGGAGTGTTAAAAAAATCCTGATTCAGGGAGAAGATTTCTTCCCAACGAACGGTCTATACCAGCTGAGACTTGAGTTGACCACTTGTAGGAAATAACTTTTGGAATTGATACAAATCGGTTTTCTCCATAACAATTAGTCCTATGATTCTAGTAAAAATATAATTAAATCTGTTGATCTATTGAAACACTTCCCTGAGAACATTGTATTAGCCTATGAAAGAAATCCAAAGACGTTCTTCGATACGGCACTGGCTTGAGAATTGCCAATTGGTAGCGTAACACCAATGCCAAAGCTGAATTGAAGTTAGTGGTATCGAACTAACAACGGATGTATGGAAATGGAGTTAATCACTTGAAAATAAATATCGGATTAGTAGCATTACTCTCTCTTTTAATGGACCTAAATATAGTTTCTGCTAAGATCTTCAATGCAAATGATATCTTCCCCGTTGACCGTGTGTTGAATGTACAGATTACGGTCGATCCAAACGATTGGGCAACCATTTGCTCTCAAGTGCGGGATTTCAATACAGTTTTGACCCTAAAGCGAAAAGACGGCCCCCCAGAAAATCCTTTTACCTATGTAGAGGCTGAGGTCACAATTGATGGTGTTACTTTCCCTCGGGTTGGTATTCGCAAAAAAGGTTTGTTGGGTTCATTAAGTAGCACCCGGCCTCCACTGAAAGTCAAACTCAACTACCTCAACAAAAAAAGTAAAATCGATAGCATAACTAATTTAACCTTCAATAACAACCAGCAAGATAACAGTTTAATGAACCAGCTTATGAGCTATGACCTGTTTAATCGAGCAGGTTCTCCAGCCCCTCGTTGTGCCTATGCTCACTTAACAGTTAACGGCCAAAGCTTAGGTATATACTCTCACGTGGAAAGAATACACAAGCCGTTCTTGAAGCGATCATTCGGCAACCATAACGGCATCTTATATGAAGGCTCATTGATTGACTTTCGACTAGGTTGGGTTAGCAGTTTCGAACACAAACTGGGTTCAGATCAAGTTGGTCGCCAGAAGATTCAGCAACTAATAGAAGTTTTAGAAAATAAAAATATAGAAACAGCTATTGGCCAATTGGTTGATCTGGATTCTTTTTATACCTTTTGGGTTATGGAGAGCTTGCTGGGTCTTTGGGACGGATACACTGGTAACGAAAATAACTTCTTCATTTATCTCAATCCAAGGCAGATAGATTTCACTTTATCCCTTGGGGGCGGATCAAGGATTTAGCAAATTCCACGGGAAACGTCAATATGACAAACTTCCACCCATGTCTGTTAAAATACAAGGCTTAATTGCATATCGACTCTACCAAATCGAATCCTGTCGCCAACGTTATGAGAGAACTTTGAGAGAAATACTAGCCAAACATTGGAAGGAAAATGAAATACTAGCTCAAATCGAACAGCTGGAAGCCTTGCTCCAACCCTACATAATTTCGCATTAGAAAATGCTTACTCAAGGTTAAAACCTTGGAAGGCAAAGCAAAAGGGGAATCGGTAGCTTTATCCGCTATAGACGAGAAGAAATCAGCAATGAGATTGC
>PAQF01000033.1 GCA_002709695.1 Candidatus Poribacteria bacterium | reverse complement strand
TTCACCTAATGTTGCGCTTCCGGAACAAACTCAAATAGAATTATAAATATGATCGATTCTAAAGTGGGAAGCAATTTTCGAATTACAGGAATTGGAGAAGTGTTATGGAATGTTTTTCCTGGAGGGAAACGTTTTGGAGGTATGCCATCCAACTTTGTCTGTCAAGCCCAAGCATTAGGAGCAAATGCACAGATAGTCAGTTGTGTTGGCCAAAATCAGCTAGGTCAAAAATCTTATCATTTTCAGAAACACGTCAGATCAAAACATCATCAATCGCCTTTTCTGACCAGCATTCAAACAGGAACAGTTCGGGTCCAACTTGACCCATCAGGTCATCCAAAGTTTGAGATTTGTGCCGATTCAGCTTGGGATTTCATTCCGTGGCCTGAGAAAATTGTGATACTAACCTCAACAGCGAGTGCAGTCTGCTATGGTACATTGAGTCAACAGAGCCAAATGTCGTGAGATGCTATCTAACGTTTCCTCAAATCTTTGCCACCCAGCTGCTTATGCGTCTTCAACGTCAATTTCCGGCAACAGTTTTATGACTTTACATTGATTCAGAAATCCCTCAAATTTGCTAATGTACTAAAACTGAGTGACGAAGAATTGCCTGTCTTAGCTTTAGTCTTCAAATTATCTGGCTCTAATATGACTATTATCAAAATATTGATAAAACAATACGATTTACACCTAATTGCACTGACTCAAGGAAAGCAAGATGCCATCTTAATTTCAAACAACCAAGTCAGCGAATGCCAAGGAGTTCAGGTGGAGGTTGGACTGCCGGCGCAGGAGATACATTCACAGAAGCAACGACTATAAAGCTGTTAGCAACGATCTGGAAGTCATTAATTATTATGCCTGCCGTGTGGCAGTTTTTATCTGCTCTCAAGCCGGTGCAGTGCCAAATATAACCGATGAACTACACATCAGCAATATAATCAAACTAAAGTAACTTCATCATGCATTTCCCAAAAACACGCGGCACTCCTACTGACAAGCCATCAATTGTCAAAGTCACATCAGATCTTGTATCGTCAAAATCAGTTCGTCTCAATAACAAATGATCTCCTAGCCTAAGTCCTGAGACTACTGGTCCAGGCAGGGACGGGACATCAAAATTTATAGGAATACCTGACTCCAGAAAATCTTTGTATTCCAGCGACGCAGCGTAAACCTGATGCACTAATCGTGCTTCTTGAGTTGCTTGGTCCAACGGACACCACATGAAAAACGTATCATGCCCCCTCAGTAGAAGATGCCATAGAAGTTCCTGATACATATTCTCACTAAATTGTTGTATACCTAAATTGTTATCATCAGTATATACAGTATGCCAATGTACAAACGTCACAATAGGAATTTCAGACGAAGTAGATTTTCCTGCGTTGCTGCCTACTTTTAGCATATTATAAAACCAACGATAGTCAACTTGATCAAAATCGTACCAACGCCAAATTTTGTCCCAAGTATAAACCACCGGCATAGCAGAAGTATATCCAGTCAGTGGAAACTCATCAAACCACTGGCGATATTTAGCTCCACCTTCCTGCTCATAAGGAACTCCATCCACAAATTCTTCAAAATAATCGTACCAATAACGATGACCATCATGGGGGTAAACGCCATAATTTCCAACCAACGCATCAGGAAAGCAGGAGATAATAGTATCAGCTAACATCTCCCGCTGCAGTGCACTTCGTTTCTGCCGTAACGCAGATTGAAAAGCCGTAAAATCATGAATGTCTTCAATTTGATCTTGACAACGCTGGCAACGTCTGGAAGCCGCCCAAGCACCATTCCACTCAATAGGGCCATCAATCTCCCAATCGGCAAAAATGAAGCCAATTTCCAAATCAGCTTCATAATACGCTTGAACAAAAAACTCAACTTGCTGTTGCATTTCCGGCCGGCGAAAATCGAGGGCAAATGGACACCCCATTTTGTGGGCTTTACCAAATGATAAGTCGAAAAAAGGCTCACCATCCTCACCAATATGAGCAGTACGAAGATCACCATTACAAAACGAATACGTACACGGATTAGCATTAACGTTGACTCTTAATCCTAATTCCATCTGAATTCTAGCAATCTCCAACCCTCTGTTTAATGTTCGTTCCCGATCCGATGGGTCCCAAGTGGAGATCAGCCCAATTCCACGCTCATTAAACTGTTGAATGATAGATTCAGCTTCCGCCTCATCATCCACCTCCAAATCCATAATAGGCCATAAATACAAAGGTAGACGATTATTCCGTGACCATTTCAGAGGCTCAGTGTTTTCAAGAAACAACCGGACTTGTTCAGGCCTTAATGACATTTACAATACCCCCTGATAATATTTACTTATAAAAACCTCTCCTCTTGCATCAGCAGATTTCCCAAGTTTCGACTTGTGGCAAACCCCTTAACTGGAGATTAGGGTCACTCAAGTAAAAATCCCCCCAGCCTCATGTGCAATATCATGAAAATTGGGCATGCAACTCTAAGTTAAACTCTCCCGACCCTCCATTGAAACAAAATCCAGACCCGTTTACTCCTACCAAACTGTTTCTACCTACATTAGCCGAGGCATCAACCTAAACAACCTTTCAAATATCAAACGAAAACAAAACTAGTATCTAAACAAATAGAAGATCAACTTAACATATTCGTTGTTGATAGTTATTAGTTCCCGCTCTCTCATCCACCATTTCTGGACATTAAACCAACTATTTCTAACTGGGTTATATTGAAGCACAATTTCTGAATTCTTATATATCTTGTTAAAAATCATTCGTACCCGCCGCATATGATAAGGCGAACTAACAACAATTGCTGAATGGAACCCTTCCCTCTGCATCAATTGATAAGAATACTTAGCATCGTCATAAGTCGAGGTTGAACGAACAAGTGATGTGACCCCTTCAGGAATACCTGATTTTTTAATCGCATTTCGAATAATTTCATTCCAGTCCATATGTAAATCTATAAGCTGTAAAGCGGTCAAATCACTCGTAAATATAATGTGCGGCGCATATCCCGCTTCATAGAGTGACACACCGTGATGAAAGCGCTCTGCATCTCCTGCCAATATGATAATAGCATCAGCAGGTTGAAGCGAACCTGTTTCTACAATTAACAACATTGCCAACTGGGTCAACCAAAATTGGTGTGGAATCACAATACCCATCAACAATACTATTACAAAACATGATAGAATCAGCCATTTCTTTTTCATCTGAGGAAATCAACCCATTCAATGTACAAAATTTCAGGTTCACTTTCAAATACAATCTTAGGTATTACCACTTCCACATATCCATTCTGCAATGGCACTTCAGAAATCACGTTACCAATAGAAACCTTATCGACAGACATCCAATAGGGGCTGGTCTCTACCAAGGGTTCGCGACTATCTTGCCCAACTGTGTTTATCTCACACAATACACTATACGGTGGATAACTCAGTATCGAGGTATTAAGCACAAATAGCCCATTATTGATGGAAAAAGATTCCAATCCGTGCAGATACAAATGGAAACAAACCTTGGCTGGCCATGGGCCTCGAATCAGAGATATAATAGCTTTCCCGAAGCCATTCGAACTGTGGACTTCAAAAATAAATTCTCCACTACTAGGGGAAAAAATTATTCTATTATCGTTCTCCCTTAAGCTATCTAAACTAATATCAACCAAAGGAAAATTTTGCGCTTGTAATACCACGACTTTCCGACAACCATACATGATAAATACATATAAAATCATCACCCCAAATAGAAACCTTGATTCCACGACTAGTTAACCTATCTTAAGCATCTTCCATAACTCGACATTTTAAAAAACAGCCTAAAGTAGTCCAACTACAACATATATATAAACCAATATAGCATTCCTTTTTTTCCAAACTACAGACCTAAGAAGCAAAACCACTAAGGCTATCAGTCCCCATATCCTTAGAAACCCAAAGCCGAGATACCAATAAATTAACATATTACCAAATTACTTGATTGAAAAATCAAAGCAAGAGATTCGACCACATCAGTAACATATTGAGAATAAACAATAAAAACAGATTTAAACTTATTTTAAGCTCCTGTGCGATAAAGATAGCTTGGTAGTAATTAATGCAATGACGAAGAGGATAGCCTCCCATAGGATTCTTAATGTTGGCCTAAGCAAATTACTGATGCGACGAAGAAAAAGATCGTCTGCGCCAGTTAACTCCACAACCTGTCGTGCGACCTTTCGCCATCCCATTCGTATGTTGGGGAAAAATATTCGGAATCATCAGGATGGAGATGCTGCTGAATGACTTCTGGATTCAGATCAATGCCAAGTCCCGGAGTATCGGGAACTTTGATATAGCCATCCTGAATAATTGGATTAGGTAATCCCACTACGAGATCATCCCACCAAGGATCATCAACAGAATGATTCTCCAAAACGAGAAAATTTTCGGTTGCAGCAGCACAGTGCACACTAGCCATAGCACAAACTGGTGTCCCTGCCATATGCATAGCCATAGCAATACCATATTCCTGCGCCAAATCCCCAATTTTCTTGGTTTCCAGTATACCACCGGAGGTCGCAAGATCGGGATGGCAAATCGCAATCGCTTTAGCCTCAAACAATTTCACGAATTCTTCTTTGCAATAAATATCTTCGCCTGTACAAATGGGAGTAGCACATGAATTTGAGAGCCTAACATACTGATCAGTATACTGCCAAGGGATCATATCCTCTAACCAAGCTAGATTATACTTTTCTAAACTTCTCGCTAAACGGATACAGTCCTCAACAGCAATATGACCGAAATGATCTACCGCAAGAGGAATTTCATATCCGATAATCTCACGTATCGTTCCTACGTATTCACACAAAGTTTCAATCCCTTTTTGTGTCAAACGAATACCAGTAAAAGGATGCATCAAATTGTTCGTTTCCAGATTCCCCTCCGGCGCACATAATGTACCAGGCATATCCCTCAAAAGCGAAACTCCAACATCCATTTTGAGAAAGGTAAATCCCAAATCCATCCGATGTTGAAGCTTTTTACCCATCTCCTCAGGATCTCTTAGTGTTGGAGTATCCGAATAGCAGCGAACTTCATCACGGAATTTACCACCTGCCAGTTGATAACATGGAACCCCATAAGCTTTGCCGGCCAAATCCATCAAAGCCATTTCAATACCGCACACTCCCCCACCTTGACGGGCATGAAACCCAAACTGCTTAATTCGGCGGAAAATTTTGTCAACATTACAAGGATTCTCACCCAAAATTCGGTTTTTGAGCAGCAAAGCATAAGTTTTACTAGCACCATCACGAACTTCACCAAGGCCATAGATCCCCTGATTGGTATCGATCTTGAGAATCGGCCCGCCAGTAGTTGTCCTCACAAGACGCATATCGGTAATTTTCAAACTAGAAGGTTGAGATGCTGTCCTAATATTGGACGATATCAACTCCGAATCACCTAATGTCATGATTTTTCTCCTAACACACTAAATAAGTCAACATATAGAATTAATCAATTAGTTTAAGTTGAATTTGTTGCCCTAATACTCAACAGAACAAACGAAAATTCTTGAAAGCATAACACAAATCAGCAAAAACAATTGCGAAGGAAATCAAGGTTGGATATGAAAAAAAACTAAATATTAAACAGGAAGGTTTTGGCACCTGATAATCATACGCTTTAAAGTATATCAGCTTTAAGCATATTTGTTGAGCTGTAGTGGCCAACTGGCATTCCACCAACAATCACAACTCTGTCTCCTGGGTGACCAAGGCCAGCTTTTAATATGCTTGCTTTGGATTCGTTAATCATTTGATCAATCCCTTCAGCATATTTAGTCGTAACAGCAGATGTTCCCCAATAAAGCATGGACTTTCGTAAAGTTTGCTCATATGGACTTACAACAGCGATTTTAGCAAATGGCCTATACTTGGAAATCTGTCTTGCTGTATCACCATACCGAGTGCAACAAATAATGAGCTTAGCTCCTATTTCTAAGGCTGTATGGCAGGCGGAATGAACGATAGCATCTGGGATCTCACCACCCAAAGTAATCGGTTTAAAGGAGCTCAGATAATCAATTTCCGACTCCGTTACCAAAGCAACTTCTGCCATCATCTGAACTGATGCCGCCGGATACTTGCCAACCGCAGTTTCAGCAGAAAGCATCAACGCCGAAGCCCCATCGATAATTGCATTAGCAACGTCAGTAACTTCGGCTCGCGTTGGACGTGGACAATTAACCATAGATTCAAGCATCTGAGTTGCAATAATAACAGGTTTGCCTTGATCATTTGTTAATCTTGTTATCTTCTTTTGCCAAGTAGGAACTTCTGCCAAAGGCACTTCCAAACCTAAATCCCCTCTGGCAATCATAACACCATCAGCTTCTGAAATGATACCTTCCAAATCCCCAAGAGCCTCTTTTTTTTCTAACTTGACAATCACGGGAATATCAAACTTGTACTGCTCAAGAATCAATTTAAGATTTTTCACATCATCGACATTTCGCACAAAAGATTGTGCGATCCAATCAACCCCAAGTTGTGCTCCAAATAACAGATCCTCAATATCCTTTGGTGTTGGAATTGATACGTTAATCCCAACACCAGGCACAGTAATTCCTTTTTTTGAGCTCAATTCCCCACCAACAACCACAACACAATCAGCACTAGCTATCGTAGTAGAAATCACCTGAAGCTGAATTTCACCATCTGCCAATAAGATTCGATCTCCAACAGACAGTGCATTGATGAATTCAGGTGTATTAACAGACACTTTGGTTTCATCACCAACTGTCTGCTCTACCATCAAAGTAAACCGGGAATCCTCAACGAGTTCAACCTCTCCTGACTCAAACACACCAATCCGTACTTTCGGCCCAGAAAGGTCCTGTAAAATTGGAATCCTTATGCCTAACTGTGCTTCTGCCATTCTGATGTTTTGAATGGTCTCGGCATGCTCGACATGGGTATCATGCGAGAACGAAATTCGGGCCAAATCCATCCCAGAACCAACCAGTGATTTGATTAACTCAACGGACCTACTGGCAGGCCCAATGGTACAAACAATTTTCGTGCGTTTACAATTCATCTCATCTCTTTGAATATATCCTTGTAACAACGAATTGAATACAAAGTATTATAGACACTTTTTCATTTTCTTCACCCTAAAACTTCTCAAAATATACCCTAGTCCCCCCATTACACAGATCATTATTAAGAAAATAAGCTCTTTCGAAATTCCTCCCCATTGCCGGTTGACATAGACATCAAAGGATTGACTCATTTCCCGAACAGCATTCCTCTCAAAAAAAGACGCACTAACTAGCACCTTACTAAACTGGTGAAAAACACCAATGACTGTCTGAAAAAAGAATGCATGTTTCCCTAAATCCATTGATAATCTCTAATCAAAACATAAAACCCCGTTCTGATTAATACCTATTGATTTCATAACATCTAGTCGGATCTAGAACATAATTTTTCACAATAAAAGCAGAAGGAATTTAGTATAGTAGCCCAAATAGACTAGGCACGACTTAAACGTAAAACTTAGGAAGGTAAAACCAATATAACACTGAACACCCTGCTTACCAACAGCCCCACAGAAAAAAAATATCTACTGTTCTGCCCCTACTATAACCTACAGATCGGCTATGGAATCTGAGTGTTTTGACGAGATTATTTTCTGAACCTCGCCATTTTTAATAATACTAATCGCTTTCACAAGTTGGTTGTCATGATAAAGATCAATTAATTGATATATTCCAACATTATTATTAAAAACTCTTTTAGCATCCAACTTTACTAAATCTTCACTCAACGATATGCTATTTTGTTTTAGTGTTTCAAATAACTGACTGAGATTAGTCTCAAGTTTTGAAAAATCTTGAGGAATCTTTCCTGTGCTCTTTTCTTCCTCTTCAATCCACTTCTCCACAAAATCATTCACATAACGACCATTACGCATTTTCTGTCGCATCTCAGCATCAACGATTTCAAGCTTTGTCGTGTCAACATCAACTTGCGGTTCAACCCCTTTCTCATTAATCGAAGTGCCATTCGGAGTATAATAAGTCGAAATAGTTAATGACACTGCCCCTCCATGTTTTAGAGGGATACGCTGTTGAACAACGCCCTTACCAAAGGTTTTTTTCCCTAGAAGAACACCACGTACATGATCCCTAATTGCCCCTGCCACTATTTCCGACCCACTAGCGCTGTATTCGTTTATCAACACCACAAGCTCTATATCTTCCGGACACAAGACTTTTGCACTAGATTTATATTCTTTATTGGATTGCGGATGACGTCCTCGAGTTGAAACAATCATTCCCTCAGAAATAAGAGCATCTGAAACATAATAAGCAGAATCAAGAAGACCACCAGGGTTATTGCGCAGGTCTAAAATTAGGGCTTTGGGTCTCATCTCATCCGAATTAAAAAGATCTGTCATAGCTTGGTGGAATTCCTCACTAGTTCGCCCTGTAAAGTTGGTAATACGTATATAGGCGATCGCATCGTTAATCATAGTCTTTTCAACACTATCAGTCTTGATTTCCCCACGTGTTAAAGTAACCTCGAAAGGTTCAGAGCTTCCGCGACGACGGATCGCAATTTTGACTTTGGTACCAACTCTTCCCCTGAGAACACTAACAACATCATTCAGTGTTTTTCCACTCGTAATTCCAATACTAATTGCCTCTCCCTCAATCTTGGTGATATAATCACCCGCTTGCAAACCTGCTTTCATGGCCGGAGTGTAAGGCAAAACAGACAAAATTTTCACCAACCCCTTATCCACATAAATCCGGATTCCTAACCCACCAAACTTAGCCGCAATGAGATCTTCACGTTCACGTTGAAAGGACTCTGGAGATTGATAGAAAGAGTAAGGATCACCAAGTGCTGCAAGCGCTCCTTTGATAGCACCCTCATAAACTTTCTCGCGATCTACATCTTTGTAATAAAAAGTTTCAGATTTTGCTATTGCCTCATTCAGTTTGTTAATTAGCATCATGGTCGTTATGCGTTCTTCACGACCACTTAGTGCATTTTTGCCAATAGTGTTGAAGAGGAGAACTACAACTACAACAATTACAGTCAAAGCAGCAATCGAAAAAGTGTATTTCCTACTGCATCGGACCATGACGCCCCTTTATAACTCCAAAAATTGCGAAACTCTACTCACATTATAACATCCGAACCAGATACTTGACAATTTCTATGAAGGTTGCGTCTTCCAACGATTATGCAACCACAGCCATTGGTCCGGATAGCATCGAATTTCATTTTCAAGAATTTTCAACAAACGCTCAGTATTGTACTGTACGTCATATTCAAAACTATCCGAAATTTTGATATCAAACGGTTCATAAATTTTAACTAAGTGTTGGTCGTTAGGCTGACGAATACAAACTGAGAATAATATAGGTGCTCCAGTCTTGAGAGCAAGTATCATGGGACTACGAACTGCAGATGCAGGCTTACCAAAGAAGTCAACAAATACACCACTCCCCCCCGCATCTTGATCAGCGAAAAAGCCGATTGCACAATTCTGTTTAAGTGCAAGTATAGTCCTTCGAATAGCTTTCCGTTTAGGAATAAGCTCAGCACTAAGATGCTGTCGATATTTCCAAACTAATTGGTTAAGACGCTCATTCCTAAGTTCAAAAACGATAGCTTTTATCCGGTTGGGTATTAGTACACCAGTGACGAGACCAGTAAGTTCCCAGTTACCAAAATGTGGAGCAAATATTATTGCTCCTTTCCCTTGACTGAGAGCAGCATCTAAATTTTCCTTACCCTCAACATTAACTAAATTCCAAATATTCTCATTTGTTAACCGAGGAAATTGCAAAAATTCAGCCAAATTTTTACCAAGCCCCTGAAAGGTCTTACGACATATTCGCTGTATCTCTTGATCCGAGATTTTCCCAGCGAAAGCGATGTTCAAATTTGTCATCGCTATTTGCCGACGCCGCCTAAACACAATATACGAAAAATTACCAATCCACTTCCCAAGGATTAAAACTATTCTCCTCGGTAACAACTGGAAAACTAGTGAAAAACATTGAAAAGCTGTGACTACCATTAAATCTTTTTTCAAAGAAAGCCAACGATTAACCGGCAATTTCGTCAGCTCTCTTAGCAAGTTCAAAATCAAGCGCACTAATCCCACCAGAATCATGGGTAGTTAGATCTATAGTAACGCGATTATAGACATTAGTCCACTCGGGATGGTGGTTCATTGATTCTGCAACTAGTGCAACACTTGCCATAAAACCAAACGCCTCAATAAAAGAACCAAAATGGTACTGTTTATGAAGCTTGTCATTTTGAACTGTCCAATTCGACAGGTTTAGAATTTCATTCTCAATCTGCAATGTAGTCAATTTTGGACTTACCATACCTAAATCCCCTTAGAATTCAGATCAAATTTAAGGTTCGATTCTAGTAGGCTTAAGGTTCAAAGTCAAGCAAAACTAAGACCACATGATTTTAAACCAATGTAATTGACAGGAAAATTACAGCTAGTGTATTATATAGTTTTAATTTGCATACTCCAACAAAGAACAAGCCTAGAAACAAACGGATAAGCGATGGACTTTCGTTTCGATTTTCGAGATGTGTTTAGAGCTGGACGGTTAGGTTTCAGCTCAAAGAAAATCTTCATTCACTTTATAGGCCTTGTACTTGCCTACAGTATAACCGAAATTCTTATTTACTTAAGCCTACTTATTGTTGGCGTAGACGATGCTAGAGAATTCTGGAATAATTACGCATTATTGCCAATATGCCCATTCATTACCGACTACAGTGACTTCAAGCTAATTACAAAATCTGTGATGTGGATGGGGATGTTTTTCTACTTCGTAGTCTTCTTTTTAACCAACACAATGGTCTCTAAAGTTACCATTCAACAATTACGAGGTGACCACTTCTTTTCAATAAGTGAATCAGTTGGCTTTGTCCAAAAAAGCTGGAAAGTAATTTTCGGCACCTTCGTTGGGATCGTACTAACCTTTGCCCTTGCTCTAATCATACCAATTGCTATCGGTTTACTCGGACTGATTCCAAAAGTCGGGCACTGGATTGTGATGCTGTCATCGATTCTGATGCCTATAGCATTTTTCATAGGTCTGCTGATGGCATACCTAATCGTTGTTTTAGGAGCAAGTTTACTTTTCGCTCCAGCAGTAATTGCAACCACTGATGCAGATATATTCGAAACCATTGAACAACATTTCTCAATCATTTGGAATCAACCTTGGAGAATCATTATTTACGAAGGTCTCCTACTGCTGACAAAAATAGTGTGCTCTCTAGCTTGGTCGTTCTTTTGCTTAATTGGTTTCGTTCTAATCCTTCTCCCAATTCAGGTCCTAATCCCTAAAGAAACAGGGGTTTTCATGTCACATGCCAACGTATTTCTCGGCAACCTAATTGAAAAACTACCAAAATACATCGACCAAATTGTAGTTTTTAACCTCTTGACACCACAGAATACCGACCCAACTGCGCTCAAAATTACAGGCTTTATTATGGCAATATCAACATTGTCAATCCTAGCCTTGATTGTAGCTTATATGCTATCGATTGCCTCAGCTGGAAACACAGTCATTTACTCAATTTTGAGGAAACGGACTGACGGGGAAAATCTATTTGAAAGTGAGGAAATAGCTCCAACATTTCCAGACCAAGGTCAAGAAGAAACAAATTCCCTTGAAACGAAACGTGAAGACCTAAAGCCAAAAGCCACCCAAACACCTGAAGGCAAAATCACCATGGAAACAACTCAAGACAACGAAAAAGGAAAAATCGACGATTGATTCTTGCTTTCTAGGATTTATCAACCAGTTCACGAATTAACCAAGGAAACATCTCGTGTTTCAAAAAGTACTAACAAAAGTTTTTGGCAGTAAGGAAGATAGGGATTTTAAGAGTTTTCAACCATTGGTCGAACAAATCAACCAATTTGAACCCACCATTCAAAAGCTTTCAGACGCTCAGCTAAAATCGAAAACTCCCAATTTCCGACAACAATTAGACAATGGTGTATCATTAGATGATCTCCTACCTGAAGCATTCGCTGTTGTCCGAGAAGCAGCAGTTCGCACTCTAAACCAAAGACATTTTGATGTCCAACTTATCGGAGGAATAGCTCTTCATCAAGGCAACATCGCCGAAATGAAAACTGGTGAAGGAAAAACCCTAACATCCACCTTAGCTGTTTACTTAAATGCCTTAAAAGGAAAAGGGGTTCACCTTGCCACCGTCAATGATTATCTGGCGGAGCGTGATGCAGAATGGATGGGGCAAATATATAGTTTCCTTGGTCTATCCGTTGGTCTTACACTTAGCGGCATGTCACATGAAGAGAAACGACTCGGCTATAAATCTGATATTACATATGGAGTACATAGCGAATTCGGCTTTGATTACTTGTGGGACAACAAGGCACGCTATTTGGAAGGCAAAGTGCAACATGGTCATAATTTTGCAATTATAGACGAAGTAGATAGTGTACTAATTGATGAAGCCCGTGTACCACTAATTATTGCCGAACCCCATGGTGAACCAGTCGAACTATACCAAAAGATCCGTCGTGCCATTGCCAGGCTTAAACTAAATGACCACTACGAGATTGACGAAAAAGGTAGTAAACGAGGAACAGTCATGCTAACTGACCCTGGGGTGGATGAAGTTCAGAAATTATTGGGAATAGACGACCTTTACAGTTCTGACAATATGGATACCATACATCACATTAATCAAGCATTAACTGCTCATGCTCTTTACAAACGCGACATCGATTATGTAGTAAAAGATGGCGAGGTGATCATTGTCGACGAATTTACCGGAAGGATGCAGGAGGGAAGGCGCTATAGCGAAGGGCTACACCAGGCACTTGAAGCCAAGGAAAACGTTCGGATTGCACAGGAAAGCCAAACAGGCGCAAGAATCTCCTATCAAAACTATTTTCGAATGTACGATAAGCTATCGGGCATGACTGGTACAGCCGCAACCGAAGCACTTGAATTCGCCCAAATTTATAGTTTGGATGTTGTTGTGGTGCCAACGAATCGCCCTCTAGCCCGCCTTGATCTTGCCGATCAAATTTACAAAAGCGAAAAAGCGAAGTTCAATGCAGTAATTGACGACATCCTTGAAAAACACGAACAAAAACGCCCCGTTTTGGTCGGAACGATTTCGATTGAGAACTCTGAAAAACTGAGCAAAATGCTGAAGGTAAAAAACCGGCATTTGGGTCACCAAGTATTAAATGCTAAAGCGCATGCCCGAGAAGCAACTATCATCGCTCAAGCAGGAATGCCTGGGGCAATAACAATTGCAACAAATATGGCAGGCCGTGGCGTTGATATCTTACTCGGAGGCAATCCCGATATCATTACCAAACAACTCCTGCAAAAAAAGCGGTTGAACCCTGATACGACAGACCCAGAATCCGAGGAGTGGGCATCAGCATTTCAGGAAGCAAGCTCTGTTTGTACCGAAAATCGCGAAAAGATTCTAGTAGCCGGTGGATTACACATCATAGGCACCGAACGGCATGAATCACGTAGAATCGATAACCAGCTTCGCGGCCGGTCTGGCCGGCAAGGTGATCCCGGTTCTTCCCGATTTTACTTATCCCTCGAAGATGACTTGATGCGTAAATTTGGGCAAGATCGTCTGCAAGGGATGATGGATAAAGTCGGTATGGATGATGAAACTCCAATAGAACACAAATGGATTACTAAAGCTATCGAAAAAGCGCAGAAACGTGTTGAGGAAAAACATTTCGCAATCCGAAAACAGCTACTAAAATTCGACGATGTAATGACAATACAGCGTCAAACAATTTACTCACTCCGTAATGAGGTACTCCATGGAGATGAATTAAAAAATAAAATATGGGAGATGATCGAAAATCTCGTTGACGATAATCTTGATTTTTATCTAATTAATCCTGACCCTGAAGAAGAAAGTGGTGCTGAGGTTTTTGCCACCTGGCTAACGCGAACATTTCCAATTGACTTATCCAAATGGTCTCCACCTATTGAACAACAAGAACCAAATCAAATTCGGAGTAACATAATTGAATCTTTACACAGTATATACAAACTCCGCGAAGAAGAAATGGGAGCTGAGATCATGCGTGAATTGGAACGTATGATACTTCTCGATCGAATCGACAGTCACTGGAAGGACCACCTGTACAATATAGACTATCTCGAAGAAGGGATTCATCATCGTGGTCAAGGCGGGAAAGATCCAATTGTCGTTTTCAAAAGTGAAGCACTCGAAATTTTTGAGGTAATGCATCAACGCATAGAAGAGGAAATCTGTGAATGGATCTTTAAAACTCAGCTTAACACAGAATCCAGACAAGAGAAACGGAGCAGAATACCAACTCAGCAACACAACCGAAAACAAGCAATACCGAGACGAAGAACTTCAAGATCTGCCAGAAGTAATCGCCCAAAAAGGCGAAAAAGATAGGACAAAAACCAAAATTTCCCAAAGTATAAAGAAGAAAATATGTCAGTAAAGCAAGATTTGTTAGAAATTTTATGCTGTCCTGTCACCAAGGCCAGACTACAGGTTCTGAACAGCGAAATACAAGCCAAATTGAATAAAAAAATCCAAAAAGGCTTAGTAAAAAATGTCGGAGGAAAAATTGTTGAAGAACTACTTGAAGAAGCATTAATTACATTAGATGCAAAGACAATTTATCGAGTAACGTCCGATATACCGAACATGATTCCAAGCGAAGGAATTTCTATCGACGATGAGGATCTTATTCTTAAGCCTTAGGTGTCCATTTCCACCTCACCGTGGAGATAGAATCCGTAACTACAATTTTATTAAGTACCTTGCAAAGCACCACGCTGTCACAGTTGTTTCCTTTGTTGAATCTAAACAAGAAATTGAGAATATCGAGGCACTTACTTCGTTTTGTGAACGAACCGAGTTTGTTCCCTTTAGCCACTTTGAAGCGAGGAAAAACTGTATTTTCAACTTTTTCTCTAAGGCCCCTCTTCAAACACACTATTGGAGATCAATAAAAATGCAAAAAACAATTGATAATCTCCTACAGAAGATGGATTTCGAGCTAGTACATGCGCATCTCTTTCGTATGGGCCAGTATATCTCCAATTATAGCGAAATTCCCAAAATGCTGGATCTTTGCGATTCAATAGCACTGAATTTAAGCCGGCGGATCAAAATTGATCGCAGTGCGGTTTCCCCTCTACTCAAGATTGAACAAAAAAGAACACGCAATTATGAAGTGGATCTCGCCCAGCTTTTTGATCACAACACAGTGGTAGCAAAACCTGACTATGATTATTTGATTGAACAAAATACAGAGCTCAATCTTTCAATTATTCCAGTTGGTGTTGACCCCGATTACTTCCAACCATGCACTATAGAAAATAAAGAGTTGAACCTACTGTTTACAGGCACAATGAATTACTTCCCAAATTACGACGCAGCGATTTATTTTCATAACGAAATTTGGCCTCTGATTATAGATAAGCACCCTGATGTTACTCTCTCGATTGTTGGCAATAATCCAATAGCCCCAGTTAGGCGACTAGCCGATAACAATATAACTATAACTGGCTATGTTCCCGACACACGCCCTTATTTTGACAAAGCAACAATCTTTATATCACCAATGCGCTCAGGGTCGGGATTGCAAGTTAAACACCTTGAAGCAATGGCTATGGGCCTTCCTGTCGTAACAACAACAATTGGTTCAATGGGCATCGAGGCAATCGAAAAACAAGATCTGTTAGTAGCCGACAAACCACACGATTTTGCAAACCATGTCAACACGCTTCTCGAAGACCAAGAACTCCGTAGATCGATTGGTAACTCAAGCAGAAAACTAATTGAAGAAAAATATAATTGGAACATTTTAGGGGCACAATTAAATGAAGTTTACCAACAAATAGCTGAAAGGAAAACATGTCAAAGTTGCGAACTAAGTTAATTAGTTCAGTGTTGATTGATCTTCTGCTGATTAATACCGCTCTTTTACTGACCATCTGCACTAGTAATTTTCTAAACTTGGACTTTACCCAGCACATGGGTATGCAAGGAATGCTCGGCAGTAAAATCATTGCCATTATTGTCACCGTAACTGTAGTGAGGGTTGCAACTTCTTTTGTACTTCAATGTCACAAACAAGTCTGGCGCTTTGCCAGCATATATGAATTCACCCTATTAACTACGAGTATTGGTCTCTCTACAACTCTCCTTATTCCTACGTTGCTTATAATCACAAACAGTATGACCAAACAGACCTCGATTATCGACATCGCCACATTTCAATTACTTGATGGTCTTTATAACTGTATTCTTACCTACGGGTTAAAATTTTCACCACGGCTCTTGGAGGAATGGCAAAAAAAACCAATTGTAAACCCCCGCAAACGTGTCCTCATCATTGGTGCTGGAGACATAGGGGTTAACGTCCTACGAAGTATGCATCAAAACCCAGAAAAAGGGTATTTCCCAATTGGTTTTATTGATGATGACCGGGAAAACGCAGGGAAACGAATTCAGGGAATTGATATCCTTGGTACTACACGTGATTTGACCTATATTGCCCGACGGCGCCAAATTGATACTGTGGTTATCGCGATGCCAAACGCAGCAGGAACAAAAATACGAGAGATTATTCACTTCTGCGAGCAAAAAGGGTGTGCATTTAAAATAGTGCCTAGTGTTGACGAAATCCTGTCAGGGAAGGTCAGCTTCAGTCAAATTCGGAATGTTCAAGTTGAAGACTTGCTGAATCGACAGACTGCTCAGATTGATCTTGCAGAAGTTTCCCAATCACTAGCTGGCAAACGGGTAATGGTAACCGGTGCCGGAGGATCAATAGGCTCCGAGTTATGCCGGCAGATCTCACAGTTTAAACCAGAACAATTAATCCTCTACGCTCGAGGTGAAAATAGCCTATACCACATTGAACACGAATTAGCCGAGACCCACTCACACCTAAATCGTACCACTATTATTGGTGATATCCGTGACCGACCCAAGATCTTCAGAGTTATCGATCGCCACCAGCCACAAATTATTTTCCATGCTGCTGCCCACAAACACGTAACATTCATGGAGCTTAATCCTGACGAAGCTGTCAAAAATAATATTCTTGGTACCAAGAATTTAGTCGATGCGGCTGTACATCATCGAGTTGAATCATTTATTCTTGTCTCTTCTGACAAAGCAGTCAATCCATCTAGTGTAATGGGAGCATCCAAGCGGGTAACAGAAAAATTAATCGAAAGCAAAGCATATCATAACGGCACGAAATTCGTCGCAGTTCGCTTTGGGAATGTCATTGATAGTCGTGGAAGCGTTTTGCCCAAATTCAAACGTCAAATAGAAAAAGGTGGTCCAGTAACGGTTACACACCGAGACGTTATACGATTTTTCATGACTATCCCTGAATCGGTTCAACTATTACTTCAAGCTGGAGCAATGGGAAATGGCGGAGAGATCTTTATCCTAGATATGGGAGACCCAATTAAAATCCTCGACCTCGCCCGTGATTTAATTCGTCTTTCTGGACTAGAAGTGGAGCGTGACATCCGAATAGAATTCACGGGGTTAGAACCAGGAGAAAAATTATACGAAGAGCTACTGACAGCAGAAGAAGGCGTAACTGCAACCAAACACCAACGGATTTTCGTCGCACATCTTGAAGCAATCGAAGAGAAGAAATTGCTAGGCCAAATCCAACAGTTAGAAGACCTTGCCAATCACCTGAAAACTGATGAAATTATCAAGGAACTCCAGAAGATTGTACCAACTTATGTGCCAAATCGGTTTCTTGCTAATGAACCACTCAACACTAATGATCAAACAACCGAAACCGAAGTAATCGATTTATCGTCTGTCAGATAAACATGAGAAGGATTATTGATCTTGCATTTGCAATTCTATCCTCGATCGGTTTACTACCAATTTTCTTAGCAGTTGCCATCTTAGCAAAATTGCAATCACCTGGTCCCATCTTGTACAAGGCAAAGAGAGTTGGACAGTACGGTGCCATTTTCGAAATGTATAAGTTCCGAACAATGGTCGCAAATGCCGATTCGTTTGGGCAACAACTCACTGCTTACCACGACCCACGTATTACACCAATCGGCTCCTTCCTAAGACGCTGGAAACTAGATGAAATCCCACAATTCATAAACATCATCAAGGGCGAAATGAGTCTTATTGGTCCACGTCCTGAATCCCCAAATTACGTTCAGCACTATACACAAGCCCAACGCCAAATACTGCAGGTGCGCCCTGGTATAACGGGACCTTCTCAATTCGCGAACCGAAACGAAAGCGAAAAGCTGAAAAACCAATCTAACCCAGAACAGTTTTATATCAGCATACTTATGCAAGAAAAACTACAGATAGATCTAGAATACATTAAAAAACGTAATTTTTATTCTGATACCTTATGGATTGTTCGTACTATTTTAAGTATCATCACATTAAAATGACATTTGAACCAAACATTCATAGACCACCAAAACGACCACAAAAAGCTGTAATACCCGCGGCAGGTTCAGGCACTCGCTTACTACCTGCTACTAAATCCCAAGCAAAAGAAATGCTATTGGTTGGCAGGAAACCGGTAATCCAGCATATAGTCGAAGAAATACAGGAAGCCGGGATCAATAAAATACTAATTATCACCAATCAGAAGAAACGTACACTAGAAGACCATCTTGATCCACATCTAACACATTTCAGTCAACTTCAAGACATTAATGACGAGATTGAATTTTTCTATACACGGCAAAGTCAACCAAAGGGACTAGCTGACGCAATTAGCAAAGCAGAAACTTTTGTCAATAATGAACCTTTCGTTGTGTGCCTAGGTGATTCCATCATCCAATCCAAACCTACAAATAACGTATTGGAAAATTTAATAGACACATATATGATAAACCAAGCGAATGTATCCATATTATTTGAAGAAGTCGAATTTGAGTCGGTTGTCAAATATGGCATTGCCGCACCTGAATTTGAGCAAGGTCGGACTTTTTCAATTGCGGATATTGTTGAAAAGCCAAGTTTAGAAGAAGCTCCAAGCAACTTGGCAGTTGCAGCACGATACGTATTCTCGCCTGAAATTTTCGATTATATTCGCCAGACAAAGCCCGGCAGAAACAACGAAATCCAAATAACTGATTCTATTCATCTTGCATTACAGAACAGAGATAGAATCTTTGGTTTGAAACTCGATCATGGCGAGAAACGATTTGATATAGGAAACTATCGTGCTTATTTTGAAGCGTTTTTTAGATTTTCCCTAGCAGACCCAGAACTCGGTGCAGAATTCCGGGAATATGCGAAAAAAATGTTAGAATTATAAGGGAGAAATTTGTTATGTCTCGCAAAATCAAATATATCATTTTAATCACAGGTGCAATACTAATTTTCATACTATTTTTCGGCCAAGCACTAATCAATCCTGAAGCAATCGGAGATAAAGTAGCAATTATTGAAATCCATGGTGTAATCAATGATTCAGAAGAAATTATCAAACACATTCATCTTCATCGAAATAACACCAGTGTAAAGGCTATCGTACTTCGAATTGATTCACCAGGAGGTGGAGTAGCCCCAGTTCAAGAAATTTACAGCGAACTTAAAAAGCTGAAGAGTAAACCAATTTTCGCATCTATGGGTAGTACCGCTGCATCTGGTGGTTATTATATTGCCTGTGCAGCACAAGAAATCTTTGCAAACCCAGGAACACTTACTGGTAGTATTGGTGCTGTTATGCAGTTCATAAAAATGAAAACACTGTATGATAAAATAGGAATTGAATACCAAACCATCAAAAGCGGGGAATATAAAGATATCGGAGCATCACAACGCAACATGACACCAGCTGAAAAAAGCTTAATCCAAAAAACTGTCAACGATGTCAGGTCCCAATTTATTCAGGCAATTATTGAAGGCCGTAGCGACCGGCTCACACCAGATGAGATCGAAGCTTGTGCTGATGGACGAATTTTCACTGGGAAACAAGCATCCGAGAAGATGCTAATCGATCAACTAGGCAATTTACAAGACACAATCAATTACGCAGCCCAAACTGTTGGAATCAAAGGCGAGCCCAAAACAACACGTATAAAACAGAAACCAACACTTCTTGAAAAACTACTGAATCTTACAAACAATATGAATCAAAGAATCCTACCATCTACTTCATTTCGTTATGAATTAAATTTCTCAACGCAATGACTATAGTCCCATCTAGTTCTCGTACAACCATAACACCTCCCAATTCGCAAAGAAATCTAGCAATATAAATCAGGTGTTACTGAACATATACGAGCTTTTCGTTTGACCCTCAGAGAATAGCCCCAATTATGAAAACATTCGACCGTCTTGCCAAATACATGGCAACCTATATTGGCCTGATTCTTTTATCAATGTTCTGTTCCTTTATAATCGCAATCGGAGACCTTGGCTATATACAAGTGCTAGCGAGTACAATTGACGCCTTAAAATCAATAGAAACACACACATTTGAAAAACCGCTGATCATCAGATTCTTTACCATTCCAAATTTTTTTGACGGGATACCATTTGCAATTGCAAACCAACAGGCAGCAATATATTTAATCGGATATGTGTTAGGAGGCGGATTATGTCTAGTATTGATAAAAGGAATTTTTTCCTACTTCAACAGTTTTCTCATGGACCTAGTCGGACTAAAATTGATTACCCAACTGAGAAACGAAATGTATGAAAAGATCGTCTTTGCTCCCATAGGAACCTTAAAAGATCATCGGTCTGGAGATTTAATTACTCGAATGACCGATGATGTCAGGTCTCTACACAGAACTATCGGCTCTACCTCAAACGTAATACGTGCAATTATCTACCTCCCAGTTTTTATAATTGCAATGTTAATCAGCAGTTTTAAGCTCACAATTCTAATACTGTTAATTTTCCCTCCACTTGTACACTTGATCAATCAATTTGGCAAAAGGATTCGTGCTACTTCTGGAAAAATCCAACAAAATACGGCAGACCTATCTTCCCAACTCAAGGAAACAATCCATGGAACTCAAATAATCAAGAGCTTCACTGCTGAAGTTTTTGAACGTGACAATTTTTTAGACACAACAAAGCAACAATATCGTACTACAATTAAGCGAATCCGCCTGACTTCGTTGCTCAACCCTCTAGTTGAATTAATTAGCGCAATCGGAGTGGTAGTAGTTTTCGGTCTTGGATGTAGGCAAGTAATTCTCGGTAATCTAGGCACAGGTGAATTTATTGGTTACGTCGCCATGATCAGCTTAATGTTTAAACCAATACGTACCATTAGCCAATTCAATACAATTCTACAACAAAGTCTAGCATCAGCTGATCGAGTGTTTCACGTACTTGATTTTAAAAATGAAAATCTAGAACATAACAAAGGCCCGAATCTCCCTCCGATAAGCGGTGAAATTGAGTTCCGCAATGTGTCATTCACGTACAACAACCAAGAAACAGTTGTCGACAGTGTCAGTTTCCGCATCGAGTCAGGGAAAATAATTGCCCTAGTAGGACCAAGCGGACAGGGAAAAACAACATTGCTCAATTTAATACCTAGGTTTTACGAGACAACTTTAGGAGAAATTTTGATTGATGGCCACCAAATAAACCGCTTCAGTTTGGAATCCTTACGGCAACAAATTGCGATAGTACCACAGGAAACAATACTCTTTTCTGGAACCATCAGCGCTAACATCGCCTATGGTAAAGCAGACATCAAAGAGTCTGAAATTCTCAAAGCGACAAAATTAGCTAATGCACATGACTTCATTGTTGGACTGCCAAATGGCTATGAAACAGAAGTTGGAGAATCAGGTCTCATGTTATCAGGAGGTGAGAGGCAACGAATTTCAATCGCACGCGCAATTGCCAAGAACCCACGGATTCTACTACTTGATGAAGCAACTTCTTCACTAGACAGTAAATCCGAATCACTTATTCAACAATCATTATCATACCTAATGAAAGGACAAACAACATTTGTCATTGCTCATAGGCTTTCAACAATCATCAACGCAGATGAAATTTTTGTGCTGAACGAAGGGAAAATTACTGAAAGGGGTACACACCAAGAACTAATTAAAAAAAATGGTATTTATCAAAAACTAACTGAAATCCAGTTCCGTTAGCTCTGAATCTTAAGAACAAATGCGAAAAAACAAAAAAGCTGTAAACCATTTTAGCAAAAGGAACGTATTTAATTGGGTTGTGCATATTTTAAGGGCAAACTATCGTACGATTTTGTTTGTGATAGCTTCTTCAAGTTGTTGGGGATGATACACCGATTCGGAAAAATTAACTTCGTAGAGATATGCACTTGTAAGCTTAGCACCTAGGATGGAAGCGCCTCTAGGTGTTGTTTCACCAAAGATTGTACCTTCGAGGTTTGCCCCCTTAAAGTCAGTGTAAGGGCTGAAGGCATCTGGGGCAATCCAATTTGGGGATCCAATAATGGCACCTTTTAAGTCAGCATCACGGAAATTCGTGCTGCAAAGTGTTGAGCCACTTAAAAACGCACCACGAAGATCAGTTCGTTCCAAATTAGCATTAGTTAAATTAGCACCAACAAGGAAAGCGTTCTTCAAAATAGCTCCTGATAAATCAGCATTAGATAGGTCCGCATAGTTGAAATTAGATTCATTCAAATTGGTATCTTTGAATTCCGAAAACTGCAAGTTAGCTTCTGAGAAATCAGCTTTTGCCAGATTAACACGGCTGAGGTCGATTCCTTCTAAGTTTTCATTTTTGAAAAAATCACCTGCTTCGTAGCGTTTGAGGACATCGGATTTGTTCATTTGGCACACAACCGTTTTGTTTTTTCACAAACTATATCAAAAACCTAAAATGCATTTCCAAAATTGCAAATGCACCTTAGACACTAAGCAAATTCTACAATAAAGCAAGTGGAATATCTACTAAAAATACAATATTGAGACAAAAGAAAACCTAAATTAGAGGTAGTTACACAAATGTCTGAAGGAACAAACATAAGAACACGAGACAATTCGGATGATCAAGATTTCGACGTAGGTTCTGTAACTTACAGTCAATCAGATTCTGCGACACAATATGAAGATGAAAATCCAATCCTAAGTCAACCAGCAGATGAATCACTGAGTAATACATATAATAGAGAAGATGAACTTGATGATGAGGATGATCTGATCTCCAAGTATAAGCCAAGAACAGGAGACGGAATGGAGGGTGGTACCAGGGATGAAGCCTTTTCTTATCTTCAAGAAATTGCTCGTACCCCACTGCTAAACCCAAAGAAAGAAGTGGAACTTTTTCAGGATTTTAACAGAGGAAAGGAAAAGGTCTCTCAACTTTTCCAACAACTACCTCCAATTATCATCGAACGCGTGCGAGCCTCAACTAAACGTCGTCGTGGAACAAAAACCCAAACAGAAAAAGACTTAGACTGGTGGAGTCCTATGGATTTGGACCTTATCCTGAAACGTATCGAAACAGAAATTAAAAAGTATCAAGTCAGAGTTGATACTATTCATTCACTAGAAATTGTTACTACTCTACCTCCAGCAAGAATCGTAGCTAACGAAGAATCAAAAAATGGCGGGAGTTCTTCTAATAACCTCAAAAATAGCAATGTAAATACTATTGAAGCAGATACACTCGTTGAGGAATTGAAAAACTCTGATGACATAATTGACCAAACAAACAATGATACGGATCTATTCAATTTTGATTTCGATTCCCTTTGGAAAAAGATCAAGGTTGCCACTGCACAAGTACAATACGCAAAAATGTGTATTGTTGAAGCAAACCTGTTGCTTGTTGCCAGTATTGCAAAAAAACATAACTTTAACAGATCTTCCCTGTCGTTTCTAGATTTGATGCAGGAAGGAAGCATTGGATTGATGAAAGCAGTTGAAAAATTTGATCTAAAGCGGGGGTTTCGTTTCAGCACATACGCCACTTGGTGGATTATGCAAGCAATCAAACGAGCACTGGACCAACAAAGTCAAATTATTCGAATTCCCTGCTACGTTGGCGAAACTCGCAGATCAATTCGGCAAGCGCAATCAAAACTATCACGAGAATTGGAGAGAGACCCAAACTTAAAGGAAATAGCACAAGCAGTAGACCTAAGTGAGTCACGTGTCATAGAGATTTTGCAGAGCACCCGCAGTACCGTATCACTGGACTCCCCCATTAGCGACTCTTCATCGGATGCTACGATCTCAGACCTTTTACCAGATGAAGACCAAACTCTTCCAGAACAAGAACTACTCGTAAGTTCAGAAAAGGAATCGCTTGAACGTGTTCTCAGTACACTATCCGAACGAGAGAAAGACGTCATTAAATGGCGTTATGGGCTAAGGGACGGAACCGAATACACATTGGCAGAAATAGGGCGCAGACTTGATATTAGTCGAGAACGAGTTCGACAAATTGAAGACGAAGCACTTCGTAAACTCCGCCATGCATCACGTATCCAATCCCTTAAAGAACTACTCTAAATTCCAAACTAGTATTCCACTGAAAATCAGCCACCTTTGGAATAGGACTCCGCTATCTAGACCATCTTCGAATGGATCTTGCTACCGGGATGCCAAGATCTGGGTTACCCCAATACTTGCTTTTGCTGAAAATTCTCGACTGAGCCAACCATCATCATAATACATCTATAACACGAGGGCACCAGAAAACTTGGGGTAACCTCCTCCTATTTTATTCCATGTCATACTCCAATCACTAGTTTCATATAGAAAAGTATCCTCAATGATCACGAGTGCACAGGCTCCTCCAATAAAATGTTCCCATCTATTTTTTTGGGTAAGCCCCCAACCAATTCCCAATCCCTTCCAGCATTTTCGCCTCGGTACAGTTGTGCTTCTACACAACCATGGGGCCCCTTAGAAGTAGAAACAAGATAAATATCGGCATCAAAAAAACAAGCACAAGCCCTTTGATAACGGCAAACAATACCATTACTTTGGCAAGTAAATGTACACCCATGGTCATCACTCAGATAAAAACCACTAGCGGTAGCAGCAATAACTGCACTTGGATTAGATAAGTAAGTAACCACTTGATGAACATTCATTTCCAAACCTTCTTGCAAGACTCGCCAAGTTCCCCCTCTGCATCTCTGAAACGAGCAAGCCAACCAACATGAATATTAGCGTATATCGTCCCATCCGTAGCAACCACTAATGAACGCACATCAGGAACCCCTCATGGAGTCTTTCAAAATTCACGTTCCGCAACTGAGTCAAAACTAGCAATAAAGTGCAGGTTTCCATCGACGACCTACGCGCAAACGAACACCTGCAGTGCCTACAAGTAAACGATTGCCAGTCGTCCAACAAAGACAATTCAAGACAACATTAGCAGAGCAATTTTTTCCACACCTCTGAAGCAAACCTCCATACATCATAACTATCGACAATAACAGCCAAACAATCTTGCCCAACCACTCCAGCAATTATAGCCGAGTTTCCAAATGGAGTATCTGGAATTAGGTTGCGACTTTGGTCCAAAATACCTTCCGATGAAAGAAACCATATGACCCTTCTTTCATTCACACAAAATCCTCTATCCTGCTTGGGATGACTACATCATAACCAAATTTATGAGGCTAAACCGGAGGAACATTTTATAACCACCCCCCTCATAGATATTATATTCAAATATTTTTTTATTAAAAACAAACAGTAATCTCGCATAAATAAACGACGACCCTTTACAAAATACACATTAATCGAACATTTGCCTCAACTTCTAGAAAATTCAAACATATATTCTGTACGAGTAAAAGAATGAACAAGATTAATTTGAGCCGCTTAACTGTCACTGTAACCTCAGATAAAGTATACACTTTTTTGCTTGACAGCAGTTACCTATACTTGGATATAATGGAACCACGTGTGGAATCAGGTTGACACTCAAAATCTCGTCGGTTATCACGTTGAAGTGTACTTGTTAAGGAATACATGGTGCCCAAAAAAGCTTTGGAAATGGGAGTAGAATTACAGAAAAAATTGTCCTCTCGTTTCGTACTATATCGAATGATAGAAAGAAATGAACAAATACCTGCCTTAATGGAAGGTGACTATGTCTTTCTAGAAGATCTCATCAGTGAATACTACGACGAATACTGGACAATAAAGGAAGGTGCTGAATATTATTCACCAACGCGCAAAGGAGAATTGATTTATCATAATTTCATTTCCCGCTGGTGGGACTTTATAATAACATACGACATATTCGCCGGCGTCGACTTGCTTGAAGGCACTTTTGCTGAAGACGAAGCTGACTGGGATGAAGTAGATGAAGAAGGACAACCCATATGGGAAGACTTGAGAATAGCAGTTTGTATCTACAAACAAAGATTAGCAGAAAAGGAAGGTCGTAAGACAGACCTCAACCCTTTCACTATCGCTTTTATGTCACTCTTATCTGAAAACCGAATTGGGATGGAAAAATGTTGGCAGTTCGACCTCGTTTCCAGCGATTTTTGGGAAGAAGTTAATGAAATCAGCAATACAAATCTCTGGCCCGAAGATCTAAGCTATATTAACAACGAAACTGGTGAAAAGATATTAGGCGAGACTGTGATACTCGACATTATTGAGCAGGGAATCGAAGAAACCCAAAAACGATGGACTGATGATATCAATGGCGATAACAACGGATACTTGTCACCTCCAGATTCATTGAAAACCCAACAAGATGTAATTGAAGAATATGAGGAAGAAATAACCTGGAACGGATGGGGATACGATCCGTTCTACTACGACCCATATGCAGTTATCGGTGGTGGATTTTTAACAACAGCGTTCATAGGCGCTGTTTGGCTGGCATTTTAGGAAACTAGGACATAGACAAAATGAAAAGGCTTTTCCTAATAGTATTAACAATCTGTTCAGTAGCCGCTACTGGGGTGTTCTTTTTCGGATGTGACAAGGGTTCCCAAGATTATCCAGTTGGTGTTGCCAGAGCAACAGTTTCTACTAAGATTGATCTGACCAACAAACTAAATCCAGCCATCCTTCCGGATGTCATGAAAGAGGTTCTGAGAGAAGCAGCGCCTCAGGAAAAACCTGAATCAAAAAAATTCCAGCAAAAAATTGTGCAGAGCCTGAGCCAAAAGATAATGGACGACCCAGAGGTTAATTATCAAGTTGATCTCAACGAAGACGGAAACCGAGATCCCTTACTCGTTGTCCCCGAATCGGTGCAACAACAGTCAGCCATATACTCACTTCGCGTACCAGATCCAAGCCAACACACCATAGACCCAGATCAAAATGCCAATTGGCACCAAATAGCAAAAGATGGGATAGAACTGGTAGCAGTATCATTAACTTATGAGCAAAATAGCTCCTCAATGACGATTAATGCCGAATCCAACCAACACGTATATGAAGGCAGAGCTCTCCACCACAAAAGTTCGTATTACGCTAATGAACATAGCTGGATGACATCGTATTTTCGATATATGATCATACGAGACATACTTTTCAGACCCTATGGTTGGTATGGTCCTGGATGGTACGGAGGTTGGTATGGGAGTTATTATGGTGGATGGCATGCTCCTGTGAGAACACGCACAGTAACACGCACCACAACTCGCTATAGAAGAGCAATGCCTTCTAAAACAGCAGGAAATAATATAAGCAGAAGTAGCAAAGCCAAAAACCGTACTCAGCAGGCTCCAAAATCCATTCAAAACATGAAGTCCAAGCGTGTTATGGCATCTCGGCAGGTAACATCTACATCACGCAGCGGTGGGTTTGGCAGAAATACCACTTCGTCACGAAGTAGTAGATCTTCTTCATCAAAAGGTCTGAATCGAAGCCGATCCGCCAGTTCTTTTCGGGGAGGGAGCCGAGGATTTGGGAAATAATATTTAACTACTCCTCGTTTTAATCATGTTTGACTCGTCCTAACCAAAGAAAGGGAATGGAACCGTGAAGATCTTTGTCTTGCTCATTGTTATCTCCGCCATAGCAGGATGGGCTTGGCTTCTCTTAAGAAAAAAGGATAAACCCGATTTGTCAACATCATATTTAAACAATGTACAACCCAGTGGAGTTATCCTAGTAAAGGGAGACGAATATCTAGTTGAGCAAAAAAACAGATATACCGGAGGAAAAGAAGAATCGTTTGAGCTAAAACTAACTGGTGATGGGGGAATAACATTCTGGCTAAACTGGCAACAAAATGGAGGCCTAATCGCAACCATCACAAAGGAAATTAGTTTTGAGAAATTGAAATTGACATCTACAGATCTAGAAATTTTTGATACCCAGCACACAGGGGAGTTTGATTTTGACAATGTTGTATATCACGTAATTGACTCAGGAGAAAACCAATTACATGAGAATTGTCGACCAAATGGCAAGTCATTTTACTACTGGGATTTTGCAGACGAGGAGCAAGAACACACGATTAATATCCAATACTGGAATGAAAACACTTATGAAGCATCTATTGGTAGATATATTCGGGAATCAGACATCGAGATTTATAGTACGTCTGACAACTCGTAATCTCAGAAAACTGGGCAATCTTTACATAGGAGAAGTAATATGAAAACCAAAACAGCAAAGTACAGTTTTGTCGTGATGTCGTGCATGTTAAGCATTATTGCAATAGCCCAAGAAAATACCCTTCAAACACAATCAATAGACAATGGCATCTGGGCGAATTTATCAGAAGGATTAGTTGCATCTGCAATCTACAGCATCTTAGGCATTATAGTACTTATGATCGGATTCAAAATTTTTGATTTGATTACCCCCTTCAACCTCAATGCAGAAATAGAGGACAAGAACAACACTGCTGCGGGGGTTATCGTTGCTGGTATTATGATCGCTTTAGGACTGATTGTAGCAGCAGCAATACTTTAATTGTAATCTTAACACAATTCATCCACCAAGTTGAACAGATTAAGAAAAACATACTTGGTTCAAATCAAAGGAACTAATTTGATTTGAATACACCACCCCCCTTTTTTAAACCTATGCCATAAGTTTTACCCAAACATTCTACGCAAAGGATCGCCAAGTAAGGAGTATCTTCTCCTTTTCTTATCTTTATCATCCCCATTTATATAACGATAAATCCTTTCCACCCTAACTATCCAAAACCTTTCATACTTCAATACAAATTAGGACATAAAAGACATTGAAGCACATCTACATTAAACAAGACATCAAGAACCTTCAGTTTGGTCTTTATAAACGTTGCTTAGAACCAAATCTGTTCCACATCTTTAAAAAGCTCACCATTGTACGAAACAGGTATAGAGCAAACTTCTGGATTATCGGCAGCAGTCATGTTGTTAACATTAAAAACGAACAAACAGAGTTAGCAGAAGTAATTACTGCTGACGCAAAAGTACTACCGTCAACAGGACAGATCGAATTGATCCGTAGCTTGGAGAATCACCATTGCGAGTTCCATGTTGGCGAAAAGTTTATGTACCGAACAAGTCTCAAAATGATACAGTATCCAAATGAAAAGTCTTTTTCCAAGAATTCCGAACCAGACCATAACAAGGCGCTGTTTCATTTAAAGCATAGTTTCCCTAGTACAGAAACTTCCACTACTGAACCAGTAACTATAATCAATGTCCTCAAAGCCAATGATAACCAATTGGAGATAGAAACTTTTCATTCCTTTGTCGAAGAACTTACTGCCGTTGTTACCCATTCAAAAATCAAAGTGAACTCCGAACATTCATGACAGTAAAACCAGAAAACAACGAAAATTCCCACCAAGGACCTGTTAATTTACACCAAACTAGCAAATGGGCCGTATTTGCCCTGCTTTTCTCAGTTTGCCTAATAGCAACATGCGCAATTATATATGAACTCATTATAGCTGCTGTCTCATCTTACCTCCTCGGAAACAGCGTATACCAGTTTTCGATCACCATTGGGCTGTTTATGAGTTCAATGGGTTTAGGATCTTATCTATCAAGGTACTTTTCACGTTGCCTAGTGGCCCGATTCATACTGATTGAAATCGCTATTGCTTTGATAGGAGGTATATCTTCCACAGTTCTCTTCAACACATATATCTTTAATGAATCGGTTACGGTCTATCTTGTAGTTATGTTCGTTCTGATTACGAGCATAGGTACGCTCGTCGGGCTAGAGATACCAATTCTCACACAAATTATAGGGCAGTACGATTCACTCCACATAACACTATCTAACGTTCTTGCCTTTGACTATATAGGCGCGTTAATAGGGTCTGTTGTTTTCCCCCTGATCTTATTAAAACATACAGGTTTGGTTCAAAGCGCATACATTATTGGCTTGCTGAATATTTTTGTAGCAGGACTGTTGCTATGCCAATACTGGAAGAGTATTGAAGACAAACATCTTCTGACTTTTGCAACCGTAATAACAAGTGGAAGCCTCACTATCGCAGCTATATATTCCACTGATATCGACCACTGGCTTGAACGCAAACTATACCGAGACCACATTCAACTGTCAAATCAATCGAGATATCAAAAAATCGTTTTGACAAAGCGAGAAATGAGGAAGACATCACCTGCCAATAATACCATTAAGAAACCACCCAACCTTGAGATAATTAACAATAGAACAGACCTGAGGCTGTTTATCAACGGGAATCTTCAATTCAGTTCAGTTGACGAATATCGTTATCACGAAGCGCTAGTTCATCCTGCGATGAACTTAGCTGATAAACACACTAATGTACTAATTCTCGGCGGTGGTGATGGTTTAGCAGCTCGAGAGGTTCTCAGATATCCAGAGGTAGAAAGAATTGTGTTAATTGATATAGATCCTGAAATTACCAAAGTCTGCAGCAACAATCCCGAAATTGTCCAACTTAACCAAGGATCTCTACTAAACAAAAAGGTTGCCATAATTAATCAAGATGCATACAAATTTGTTGAGTGGGGACATCACGACCATAATTTTGATGTTGTTATAATAGATCTACCTGATCCAAATCACGAATCATTATCAAAACTCTACAGCGTCACATTCTATAAATTAATTGAGAACATACTAAATACCAAAGGCGTGATTGTCACCCAAAGCACATCGCCATTCTTCTCACGCGAGGCTTTCTGGTGCATACATCATACAATAGAAAAAGCTGGCCTACACACCTATGCGTACCATTTAGAAATACCCTCAATGGGCGATTGGGGATTTAATCTGGCATCAAAAACCACAAATGAAATTAAAAACATCCGCCTGGCAGTTGAAACTAACTTCTTGACCAACAATTTGATTCAAGCGATGTTCCAATTTGGTAAAGATGTAAACGAACTTGAAACTAAAATTAATACGCTTCTTAAACCGACCCTTATGTTCTACTACGAGGACCAAAATTGGCGTTACTATTAGATCATCAACAAAACAACTACAATTCTAAAAGAACTTCTACTTAACTATGGACTAGGACATTAATAATGCTACGAAATAATAGGTTGAGCTTGCAGTTTTTTGCAACTACAAGGCAACTGGGGCAGATGGCCATTCTGGGAATTCAGTTTTCCTCACTCTATGCCCTATGGTTCACCGGGTGTAGTACTAATGTTTCAGAGACTACTAACAACATGAAACTAATCAACAATACATCAATTGAACAACAAACAATTCAACAGTTCGAAAAAGTGATAGAAATTAATCCAAAATCGGAATGGTCACATTATAACTTGGGGCTGGTGCACTATAACCAAGGTGAGTATCAACAAGCAATTCAACAGTTCGAGAAAGTAATTGAAATTAATCCAAAATCGGAATGGTCACATTATAACTTGGGGCTGGTACACTATAACCAAAGTGAGTATCAACAAGCAATTCAACAGTTCGAGAAAGTAATTGAAATTAATCCAAATAACATAGAAGTACATAATAATCTAGGCTTAGCCTACCACAATCAAGGCAAGTATTCGCAGGCAGTTACCGAATTCGAAAAGGTAATAAGAATCAATCCAACCAACATCGAAGCACAAAACAATCTAGGCTTAGCCTACCATAATCAAGGCAAGTATTCGCAGGCAGTTACCGAATTCGAAAAGGTAATAAGAATCAATCCAAATAATATAGAGGCACATAATGGCCTAGGCCTAGTCTGCTATAGCCAAGGCAAATATCAGCAAGCAGAAGTTGAGTTTGAAAAGGTGATAAAACTCGACCCCAATAATGCAATAGCACACAATCACTTAGGACTGGTACATTACAACCTTGGAGAATATCCATCAGCGATTGAACAGTTTAAAAAAATGGTAGAAATTAATCCCAACAACGCAGAAATATATGGCAATTTGGGGTTAGTATATTATAATCAAGGTAAGTACCAACAAGCAGAAGTTGAGTTTGAAAAGGTGATAAAGCTCGACCCCAATAATGCAATAGCCCATCACAACCTGGGTTTAGTTTATAAAGAACAAGGTAAAATCGCAGAAGCAGAGATAGAATTCAAGGAAGCAAAGGATATACTCGCAGAAGAATAAAGGGAAATTGGCACACCAATCGTATAAAAATCTCAATTCCTGCATGATAAGACTACTTTAGAACAATCATTTTTTTTGTAAATACAGACCTATCCGTTTTCAAAGTATAGAAATATGTTCCGCTAGCGACTTTTTCACCAGTTTCCGCCTTACCATCCCAATAGATAGCTTCTGACTGACTGACATAACTCCCAGCCTCAACATAACCCATGCTTATATTTCTAACAGAATTTCCTTCCACATTGTAGATAGCTAACTTGACTTCAGAACCATAACTTAGTACAAATGGCACCCACGTTTCAGGATTAAAAGGATTAGGATAATTAGGCAGAAGTCGGGTTTGCGCTGGTAGGTCTTCAGGTAGAATTGATACTAACAAGTCAAACACCAATTCTTCTATTTTAGATCTAAATAGCATACCTTCCAACTCCACTATAGCTGATTGAATGCTGTGCTTCTGCTCGTTAGTGAAAACCATTTGGCTAACTAATTGTTCGGGTGCTGCACCTGCATTATTTTTACCAAAGTTACTAGCGACTCTCACCAAATCACGAATATCTACCTCATTATCGTTATTAACGTCTCCCAGCAGGTTTTCTCCAACTTGACCAAATTGACTAGCAACCTTTACCAAATCAAGGATATCTACCTTCCCATTACCATCGATATCCCCAACCAAGATCGCACCCACCCATTTAGAAATCATGGTCTCGGAACTGAGCAACGCAGAGACTTCAGCTCGATACCGAATTATTTCTCTGGGACGAATTGCCCTGGTACTAATTATGGTGATGCTAGTTCTAGCACCTAGGACTCCCTGGACACGAACTTTCCCGGCAAAATCGCCGACGACTTTCCCTTCGAGGTTTTCGACCCTGCTATCAACTGATAACGTGTAGGACGTTGGCGTTTCCACAATCAGGTTCCGCTTAATTATAATTGGATCTAAAAGGATAGTCGGCGCACCAATTAACTGAGTAGAACTCTTTACTTTTCCAATATAAGTTTCCTTCACAACGTATTCGCCCATTGGAAGATTAAAAGTAAAAGGACCTCCCTGAATCTTCCCATTATTAGACTGAAAGGATTCACTCACATCACTTTCATCAATAGATACAACGGTGGTTATGTCAATGGTATCGAAAACGATTTTGATAGGTATTCCAGCACCAATCCCAATAGGAGCAACAAACTCTCCAGCACCATTACCTGTGATACTTTGGACTGTCGCTTCGTTAACTTCAACGAGTGAATTGACGGTCCAACCAATATCTTCCAGCATACCTCGAACAATAGGTCCTATATCATGAGTTGATTCCTGCATATCCTGATCTGGCGTCATTAACGTATTGATATCTCCTGGAGGATAGGTAGTTTCATCCAAGTGAGAATAGCTTGCTCCTTCCTCCCATTGCGTAGGCACATAGAGTTTAGGTAGGCTCCCTGCATTACGGACTTTGCCTGATACACCATTCCAAAAGAGTTCACCGCCAGTCATAAGTCTGCCCAAAGCAACTGATGGGTCGTTAAAACTGATGATCTCACGGCCAGAACCATTGACCACAAACAAATCATAAATGCTGGGAACCCCTTCGCTTCTAATCGAACCTTCCCCAGTAGAAACATCGTAACTATCCTGTCCAACAAAACCAATACCGTGAATCAGTTCATGAAGTACAAGAGTAACGAAGTCAAATCTGCTGGCAGGAGTTTTTCCATCCATACCAAAATAGAAATCTATATTACTATTGAACTCAGCAAGGATGTCAGGCTGATCTGGATTTTGATCTATACCCGATAACTTATCAGCTATAGCATCAGAATACCAAACCCCCGGCTTCCCATGACCGAAATTTTTGTGGGCCTTCATTGCGCCTGCCCCACCCAATATGTCACCTTCAAGAGGTTGCAAAAGAGCATCAATTCTAATCTCAACACCTGAATCAATTTCCTGCTTTAAAAGATCTATAGCATATTGGAAAGCAGCCTTGGCTCTTGGGTTTTGATCAAACCCTTTATCGTAAGTAACAATAATTTTTGCATTGCCCAAATCAAGTTGCCTATTCCCAAAATAGAACGGCGGAGGAACTCTAGCACCAGTGTTTCGACTAACCCCTTTTCTATAATGCATGACATTCAACTGTCGTTGCTTTTGACTACTAACATCAAAAGTAGCAAAAAAAACAAAAAAACACACGAAACAAAGTATAAAGTGATTTCGAAAGGACTTCATATAATTAAGATCTTTTAATCAAACTATATTCTTAAAATAAACATAAAACAGCGATCCAAACGTGTGCTTATAATAGCAGAAAATGATTGCGGAATATTCTTCAGAAACTATCAGGATAGGAAAAATGATAAAATAGCAAAAAGCTCTATACAGCATCCATAGACCAAAAAACTGTCGAACACGGACGGGAAGGATTATAACACTAATTTAATGGATCAACAATGATAATATCTATCCAAATAAAAAAACAATTATGCAAAACAATCCGCGATCTAACTAAGCGAACAGAAATAGTATTTGGCATCCCATTTCTGTTCTCATGTACACGCACTTTGAAAACTCTTGCTCGGTTTGATAATTCGTGCTATTTTGGAACCCATTAATACAAGGAAGAGTAAACCACTATGTATTTGCCAAAGGAAGCAATTGAAGATTTTCAATATCAAGGCTACTTGAAGATTGATCACCAGCTAATTGAAAATGATCATTTGATGACTTTACGAGAACAGTATGATAAGGTTTTCGCCGAACAAATGAATACTGATAGCCAAGGACTACGCAATCTAGCAACCACAGAAGGTAAACAGCCACAAAACCCAATTAAGATGCTACAAATCATGGAGATGTGGTCAAGGAATGAACAATTTTATAAACTGCTGTTCCACCAACCGTTGTTGGACATTGCTGAAAGTCTAATTGGAGAAAACATTCAACTCTTTCATGATCAATCCTTATATAAACCCGCACACATTGGTGGAGAAGTTCCATGGCACCAAGACAACGGTTACTGGCGCTGTTCACCTCCAAACTTAGTCAGTATCTGGATTGCTCTAGACAATGCGGATGAAGACAACGGCTGCATGAATGTTATCCCAAAAAGCCACGTTGAAGGCAGGCTTGACCACAGTCGAGCCAAATCAGAAGGAAAAGAACTACCAGCACTATTAACGACCAACATCGACAACAACCAAGCAGTGCCAGTTCCGTTGTTAGCTGGCCACGGAATGGTTCACCATTGTTTAACTCTACACCAAACTAATCCCAATAATTCTAGCCGTGATCGCCGGGCTATGGTCATTCATTACATGCCGGTAGGAACACAGAATTCAAAAGGGGAAATTTTATCCGACAACCTCCTGTTGAGAGGTGTAAATCACTTTGACGCAGAATAAAACTCAAAACCAGATATTCTTGAACTCACTATAGATTAAGATTATTATGAATAGAAAGGATCTATAATGTCAATTACAAACGCCTTGCCCGACATGCAAAGGGAACTCAGTTTTTCTCCTGTAGGAAGACAGAATCCTAAAAAATTAACGACAGAACAAATTCGGCACTTCAACGAAAAAGGCTATCTTTTTCCGCTCGATGTTTTCTCTCCGGAAGAAGCACAGAAGAACCGGATTTATTTTGAAAAACTAATGGGAGAAGCAACCCAAAAAGGTTACAATAGCTATTCAATTAACGGTTGGCATCGGTATTGCCGTGGTATTTATGATCTGTGTTACGAAGATCGGATATTAGATTATATGACTGATTTGTTAGGAGAAAACCTCATCTGCACTATGACCCATTATTTCAGCAAAGAACCAACTGATGGAAAAAGGGTCAACTGGCATCAAGACGCATCATATTGGCCATTAACACCAAGCAAGGTCATCACTGTCTGGTTAGCTATTGATGACGTGGACGAGGATAACGCCCCTATGCAGTTCATTCCAGGCTCACACTTGCATGGCCAAATTCCATTTGAGCACAGCAAACCAGAAGACAATAACGTTTTGGGACAATCAGTACGAAACTCAGATAAGTATGGAGAACCAATTTCTGTAACTATGAAGGCAGGTCAGATTTCAATACATTCGGACTTGTTACTACACGGATCTGACCCCAATACGTCTAACCGTCGCCGCTGTGGCTTAACTATACGTTATAATCCACCGGACGTTCGAGGCCGAGATGATCACCAAGCAGAAGGTGTTATATGCCGTGGTTCCGATCCCAAGGGATACTGGCAACCAATCCCCAAACCCAACGGAGATCAATTACCAACACGTTAAAACGAAACCAGTAAATAAACACCACACCTAAACCTCAGAATCGCAACCTAGGCCATCACATCTAACAACACTTGTCGCAAAAAAGCAACATCGTCTTTAGCCCACTGGTCTAAATTTGGAGGTGCAATATCTTCATATCCAACTTGCCGAATAATTGATTCGTCAAATTTGTATTCCGTGTGAACAGCTAAAGGACCATCAAAATCATGACTATATAACTTCCTTAAACTATGATGCCAGTTGACACAACCTTCCCCAACTTTCACGAAACACGGAATATAAGAAGGCATCTGTCCCTCAGACTGACGAAGATACAGCGCATCCTTAATTCCAACAACAGAGATATAGTCTTTGATCATTGAAAAGCCCATATCCCAATCTTCACCATCTAATGCCAAATGACCAAGATCAGGATACGCACCAATGTATTTCGGGTCAAACCCTTTAATAAGATGCATTAACCCAGCACAGTTTGATCCTAGACATGAACCACTATGGATCTGATAACAGGTTTGTATTTGATACTGTTTACTGAATCTAGCAAAACCTGCGAGATCAGTCCGAGCAGACTCTACAACTCGCCAGTAGTCATCATCTGCTTTATACTGCCAAAAACCAATTTTCAGGCGAGGAATCGCAGCCTCAGCACAAGCAGCATATAACCTCTCCGCTTCTTGAGTAGGCTGATTAAGATCAACAGCTGCAGTAGCTAATGGACAAGTAAGCCCCTGTTTTTCCCATACCCTCATCGCTTGTGGCAAGAGTTTGGCAGCATTATCTATCTGAATTGGATGTCCGGGACGAATACAGATATCAATTCCATCATAACCAAGTTCAGTAGCTTTTTCACCTAGCTGCTCAATTGAAAGATGGGCAAAAAATTTGGAATTGAGAACAATTTCCATATTCAAATAATTACGAAAAATTGAAGGCTAAAAAGCATCCCGAAGAGGCGGCTGGTAAAATAACATCAGCTAGACCTACGACTAGGCCGAGCCGGCATACCGGTTTCAGCCGATTTGTAGATAGCATCCATCAACTCGGACTGAATAATTCCGTTTAGGGGACTAGTACGCGATTCTGCACGTCCTAGAATCGCATCAATAAAATTATCATCTGGTGATCCAGCTGACATTTCTTCGGTAATCGGAGGCTCTTCTACATGATTCGAGCCTTCATAGACCCGTATCCAACCACCACCCCAACCATCAATTTCCACTCGACCATTATCAAAAATAAAAGCCATATGCGTACCACCGGGGCTGGGGCAATTACCGCTAATAGCAATACTGGCAAGGACACCATTCTCGAACTTAACATTGATTGATGAATTGATGTCAACTGCAGTATCACAATTATCAGTGAAAGCGTAGACTTCTCCAATGTTTTCTTCAACAGCCCAACAAAGACTATTCAATAAGTGAGCTCCACTATCATATGCTTGTCCACCACCAGACAATTCCGGTTTCTGCCGCCATGCACCAATTGTTGCATTCTTCCATCCTTGGGTAATGTAACCAACTATTAATTCCAATTTGCCAAATGTTTGATTTCGAATTTGCTCACGAAGATAATAGAAATTTGCTGAGCACGGCGTATTATAACCAATAACGAAAACTTTTCCCGTTTCCTCCACCTTCTTAGCAATGGTGTAAGCATCTTCTGCTGATGTAACCATCGGTTTTTCCATCAACACATGGCAACCTGCTTCCAAGGCTTTCATCCCATGCTCAAAATGCAAAGTATGTGGAGTAGAAATTAGCACAGCATCAGGTTGCATATCATTCAACATTAAGTCCACATTATCAAAAGCTTCTGGACGAGGGATAAGATCTGGTACATTTCTATCAATATAGTTATTGGCAATATCGGTGTTAACATCACAAGTGGCTACAATCTGAACTTCATCCATTTGGTCCATCCTTCGGGCATGACCAGATGAGTTGCCACCACAACCTACTATCGCTAGACGAACTTTTGACATCTATTGCTTCTCCTTAACTACTGATTTCCAAACATAATTCTACCTTATGTAATATTTACATTATATCAAAATAAGGAAAAGAGAACAATCCAAGCATGTACAACCTAGAATTAAGATTTTTACCCTAAAATAGTTTTTCGCTCTTGATATTTTGAAGTTTCTCCTCTAGACTGCTGAATCTGCTAATGATATTAGAACTCAAGACTATTTTAGGATAATAAAGATATTGATTAAATTTTCTGTTCTCTTGATTGGCACGCTGTTAATCGGAATAACCAAAGCAGGCTTCGGTGGTGGTGCAGGTCTAATCGTAGGACCAATGCTAATGTTAATATACCCAACCAAGGAAAGCCTAGGTATGATGCTTCCACTCCTTTTCATCTGCGATATAGTATCCTTGTTCTTCTACTGGCGAAAATGGGACAAACTTAACATAGCTTTTATTGTACCGGGAGCAGTTGTTGGCATTGGAATAGGATCAATTTTTCTGGGACGATTTGACGACCGAATTTTAGCCAAAATGATTGGCATAACTGCTATTGGTTTCGCTCTGCTGCAAATTCTTCAGCATCAGCGGCTAAAAGGAAAAGAACAGTTTAAAACACAACCAGGGCTAGGTATTCTGGTTGGTGCCGCCACAGGTTTTTTTTCAACAATCGCACACCTTGGCGGTGTGCTAACAATGATGTTCCTGCTATCACAAAATCTGAAAAACCAAGTTTTTGTGGCCACGGCGACACTAATTTACTTTTCTGTCAATCTGCTGAAGATCCCTGTATACATAAAGTTAAATGTTATGAACGCACAGATTCTTCTGCGCATTCTCCCATTTTTCCCGCTAATAGCTATAGGAGCGACACTAGGTTTTTATTTAAATCACAGAACATCTGCTAAAGCCTTTACAAGGATTATTTTGACTATTGTCTTCCTAACAGGAATAAAGCTAATACTTAAATGAAGCAACTAAGAATTTTCAACACGTCAAGCCTAATTCTTGTTAGCACCACTCCTCAAATGAACTACCTTACGATCATCACCACAAACAACGAAAAGCCGTTCAGATAGCTTATTAGCAGTATTCAATAACCATTGGCCGAAAGCTCCATTCCTCCAATTATCAGGATATTCTGGATCACAATAAGCCACAATATCCTCATCGTAGTGATCCGTCAAGGACAGAACAACCTGTGTTTTATCCGGTCTAAATTCCTCTGGAATTCCGTCCAATTGGAGCCAGAGACAATCGAACTGACGGCAACTGAGCGGCCTATCCTGATAGATCTGGCAACCTTTCCCCACATTACAATCTTCACACCATTGATTGGCAGGTTTCCGAATTTCCGGGATACCAAGAAGTTTACAGCACATGGTACAACTACCACATTCCCTGTACATATTTGCTTAATCTAACTGTCCTTGTTCACGCATCTGATAACCATAGTTTTCCAATACCATCTCTTCTTGATCTGTCAACCCAATATTATCGGAAAGGCATAATGCTATCCGGCCGAAACGCTCCGCACTTCTGAGTCCCATGATTGTGATATGAACAGCCGGGTGCCCAAGAACATAACGATAAAAATGTTCTTCTGGAGGTATGCCAGTTCGACTGAATAGCCGATCATTGCGCGAAGCATTCATAATGATCACACCTACATTTAGATCTAACGACTTGGGGAAAACAGCTCCCTCTGGCTCCTTCATAGCACAGTTATACCAACACAGAACAGTATCAAACACCCCAGAGTCCACAGCTTGGCCGACCTGTTGCCAATCATGCCCAGTCACACCGATAAAGCGAATCAAGCCTTCTTCTTGCGCTCTTTGGGCAGTTTCCAATGCACCACCAGATAACAACGCCTGTTCCCGTTCAACTGAAGTATTAAGGTGATGCAACTGGTAAACATCAATATATTCGGTTTTAAGCGACCTCAAGGATATTTCTAAATCCCTACGAGCCCCTTCGGCACAACGAGCAGCAGTCTTAGTAGCTAATACTAGTTGATCGCGACGACCCTGGATGGCTTGTCCTATTACTTTTTCGTCTTCCCCACCCCTATAATTCCGCGCCGTATCCACATAATTGACCCCATAGTCCAGAGCTGTACGGTATCCGTCAGCTGATTCACAATATCCACCTCCAATGCCGAGTCGGGTCACTCTTAATCCTGTTCGACCAAGAGTGATTTTTGGAATCTTACAGATCATAATCAAAAAACTCCTTTAAACCAATCCTATGGACAAAAAACTTGATCGAGTCAAAAACATCACCACGAAAACTATAAAATCACCAACAATGATTTTACCAATTTATCGCGGGAATTGACTTTAGCTACCATCTGATTTATCCTAGATTAAGTACGAAAATGGTACTATAGAATTATACCATAAGAGCTTAAAAACTTAATTTAGACATCTTGTAAAAATGATACAGTTTGTCATCTAAGCCACCAACGAAAGAAATCTATACACTAATAGGTTCTACCCGAAAACAACAACTCATTTTAAAAAAGGACTATAATTAGGAGAAAATGTAGTATGTCACCACTCAACCAACCTGATCTTGACTTTTGGGAGGAAAACGGATATGTCATTGTGCGTAACGCGGTTCCTAGAGAAAATGTCGAACGCACAGAAAAAGCCGTATGGGAGTTTCTTAAAATGGATCCTGTTAACCCAGATACTTGGTATCCTGATCCTCCACGTCGCAGCATCATGGTCGAAATATACCAACACCAAGCGCTATGGGATAATCGCCAATACCCAAAAATCCATCAAGCTTTCAGTCAAATCTGGCAAACAGAAAAATTATGGGTTAGTTTTGACCGAGCCAGTATGAATCCACCTTCACTGGATCCAGAAGCTAAAGAACCAGGATTACACTGGGATACTAACCTGGACAATCGCCCTATTGAGTCCGGAATTCTCTGCTGGTGGGGGANNNGNATTCGGAGTTCAAGGGGTGCTGTATCTAACAGATACAGCTGAAAATCAGGGAGCGTTCGCCTGTGTTCCAGGTTTCCATCATAAAATTGAAGGATGGTTGGACAAATTACCTGAGGATTCTACACCACAACAACAGGATCTTCACGCTCTAGGCTCCGAGAAGATTCCTGCAAACGCAGGAGATCTCATCATCTGGCGAACCTCTTTACCACATGGTGCCAGCTTAAACACATCTGATAAACCTCGTGTCGTACAATATATAACTATGAATCCCGCCAATGACCAGAATGAAGACGCCAGGAAGAACCGAGTTAATTGGTGGAAAGAACGGTTAGCATGGGGCAGTGCTAAAGGGGAAGAACACCACCATGGCCAAGTTTCCGAATTAGATTCACTCGGCCGCAAACTGCTTGGTCTTGACAAATGGAGCAAAGACTAAAATCAAAAAATACTGATTAAAATCTGCTAAAGAGAAAAATTACCAATCTAAATAATACTTAGGTAATAACTGAAGATAGAATTATGCAAACTGAACTTATCTCGATGCAACAAAGTTTCATTTTAAAATCAACCGTTCCCAATCACATCTTAGAACCTATAAAACAGTATCTTGATCAACTTCATTGACGACACAAAATCCACAAGCCATGCAAATAGACTGGTTGGCCGGATCAAAGAAGGCAAACAATTAACCATATCCCCACAAGAAAAACGAGTCAAACTCTTTATCAAGACCATTCAGGAAATAAGTCTTAATTATTAATCAATGGCACCTCTGCCCCTTTGGAAAAAATCGTTGACGTACAAGATATCTGGTCAGTTCATTGTTATGCTGGCGATTATAATCCGTTACACAATCACCTATGTGATACATTACAGGGCCTATCGGGCATTCTATACACAAAAATCCCTCCAACCATTCAGACAAGCACAACTCTGGATGGTTGTTTAGAATTCGTCTTCGGGCACACCCCAGCAACAGGGTCGTTGATATTCATGTTTTCCCAATCTAGCATCAGAAGACCCGCAGTTGGAGATATTTACCTTTTGGCTTGAACACATGGTCTACCCATTCGAAGGGGAAGGTGAACGCAGGTCGGTAGCTTTCAACGTAAACCTTTGGGACATAGAGAAATAAAACTTAAACTAAATCGAGAACACACAGACACTGCAGGAAGCTCTGGTTTCAGTACCTCCAAAAGCAACCCATTAACAAAAAAACTAGATTTTTCATTGCAATGTCCCATGAACCATAAGCAAAAAATGTCGACACCATTCTGCTCTCCTATAGACATTAGTTGTACATAAAACCTCAAACCTAAAAACAAATTTCATCAATATTAGCTGAAAAAACCTTATCAGATGAACCAACAAACGTCCGAACAAACACTTAAATTTAATACGACAAAAAACACCATTGCAATTCCGGCATACGCCGTCCATGCAAAACTATAAAAACAAAAACAAGATTAATTTTCCCCAAACACCAAATCTAGTTCAACATACTGGATATGGTCATACCCAGCTGGTGTTTGAATCTGTTGGCATTTTGTTTCTATCTCAATATTAACAGATTGACAGAGGAAACGGTACATCCCTGGTTCAGGTAAGACAAACCAACTAGCACCTTGCTTATCAGCTCGAACACCAAACTTTTTTAGATTTTGTCCATCCATTGGTTCAACAAATACATAAGCTTCTGTCTCTGGCTCCCCAGCTCGTTTCACACAGACAATCACTTCTGGAATTCGTTCACTATTAAGTGAACCAATATCTCTGCCAGCTAGCCTTTGAAACAAATCACGCGACCATCGATGGGTGGACGTAGGACGGGAAACGGGCTCGGATGGATCACACCAATTAAGATAGATAGCTGATTTTCCCCAAGCTTTTTGACTCCCCTCTCCAAATGGATCAATACGTGCATCCTGACCAGAATGTGAAGGCCAGTGAATCTGAGGATGAACTAGCGAAGACAAATTGCCAGGCACTTGTCTCACAAAGTCGCGATAATCCATATCAACCAAGTGAAAAGTTTGTAAACCATGGAGATTCCGTTTCCGTATACTCAGCAAAAAATCCCACCATCCGTCCATCAACGGAGGATCTTTATCCGATCCCCAATCAGCACCATCGAAAATACCAGCTTCGCCCACACGCACCGGTTTAACAGGCAAATTTGGATTTGAACTAATTTCACAAATAGTTGCCTCAATATGTTCCAAACTACTAAACAGCCGGTAACAATCAATCAGTTCTACCAGCTCAGCATTAGCCACAGTATGATCAAAAGTAACCTCAGCAATCCGAGTTTGATCTAACGCTTTCACTCTGCGTAACAAAGGAACACAGAAATCCGGATCACGCGCGTCAGTAATATCCCAAAACAAGATAGAAGGATGATTCCGTACACGTCGAATCCAAGTATCAGCTACCAGTAGATGGTGTTCCATCACTAGTCTAATCTCATCTTGATCCAGTTTCCCTGGCACCTGTCCAGTACCAACACAAAAGTTAGCTCCGACCACAAAAATCCCCAGTTCGTCAGCCACATCGTAAAAAACAGAAGGAGGATCATAGCGATGGTGTTCCACGATGCTTATATTGGCATTCGCAAGATCAACAAATTTACGTGTTAACCACTGTCGCTCATATACATAAGGTATAGTATGATCCCCCCAAGGCACCAATTGCTCACCGTTAAGCAGCAATCGATCTTCTTCAGCCCATATCTCACGAAAACCAAAGCGTACCATAATCTGGTCAACGAGATCAGTCCCCATACTAACGTCAGCTTGGAGAAAGTAGAGTATCGGTTCACCATATGGTGGACGCCCCCATAATACTGGATCGACCCACAAAGCAGAAGCACATATAACCTGCTCTTCACCACCTTTAAGATCTATCTCAAAATCAGGCAACTCCAATACTGTCTGTTCAGCGCGTTTTATCCTCCAACTCAATCGCCCAAAAAATCTCTCGTGAAACTCATTACATATGGTTGCCTCAACACTGATCTTCTGCTCTCGTACAGATGTGATAATGTACAGATCCTCGACACACACATGCGGTTTCAGACAAAGCCACACATCACCTTCCATGCCAATGGTAGCTGCACTACTGTACCAAAACCGAGTGTCAAGAGCCTTTTCAGCCTCTTCACTGAGTGAGTCAACCTCTGGATGTGCATAAACGCCACTACAACTGTGAGTATAAATCAGGAGTTCATACACCACCCCAAAACGAATCCTATTGCTTAGATCTAACATCCAAGGGTATCGCATATGATAATGTTCACCAACAACTGTTCTATCCAAGTAAGCTCGACCAAAATGACGAACGCGTCCTAAGTCAAGAACAATGCGAGAATTCTTCGATCGCCAATTGGCAGGCACTTTCAACATTGTACGAAACCAACCCGAGTCAGGCGGATTAGTTTCAAACTCACGTGATCGATGGGGAACACGAATTCGCTTCCAGCCACCATCTGGGGGCTTTCCATCCGGCCCTTCAACAAATTCCCACTCTCCATTAAGTAATAAACGGCTTCCACTTGCAGAATTATATTCCATTCTTACCAGTTCCCCCAGCAGAATCTGATTTTGAAATGGCTGACGGTAGTCTTAATGCGTCATCCAATACATGACAATTAGCACTAAAAGAATCTAAAATTATACAAAACAATTTTGCTTTCATTCCTAAAGCTTGGCATCATACTAGCTTTCTAACAAATCTACCCTGATCAATTTCACCAAGCTTCTCAATTATATGTTCACAGTTTTCTATACAACAACAAGAATCCATACCTGAAAATGTCTATTGAGACTGAAAGTAGCAACTAAACTAGAGCATTTCACTAAATAAGCTCGGAGTCAAGTATATTTTAATCCGATTTAAAGCTATGATACGTTGATGATACTTCAATTCACGAACTCAGAACCCAACACAGAAACTGATATAAACTGCCTTGATAACTAGACCGTCTAATTTAATAAAGTTATATCTGTCTATATTGATGATTCTGAACACTGGATTAAGGAAGTGTTGCTTATGCTTGGAGTTGCTCTATTCGTACTTTCATCAACAACAGTCCAACTATGGGCGCAAGGCTCTCTCGAAGACTACGAACGATCTAAAAATTTGAGAGGACGTTTCCGTAACAAGGTAGTTATGGCTGAGATCGAACCAAATTGGGAACCGAACAACCAGCGTTTTTGGTATCGCCACAGCCTACCAGGTAAAAAATGGAAGTTTATGCTGGTCAATGTTAACAAACCGCAACCCTATCCTGCTTTCGATCATAACGACCTAGCAGAAAAATTATCTCAAGCGACTGGAAACAAAGTAGATGCCAAGAAACTGCCTATCGAAAGGCTTGATTTCACAGATCAAGAAAATATAATCCAATTCTACATCGAACAACAAACTTGGGCAGTAGATATAAACAACGGAAATCTCCATCAGATAACCTCGGAAACGAACGTTCGCAGATCAGAACAACTTGAAAACACGTTGCGATCGACTCAACATACCGGTAAAGAAACATATATCACCTTCCATAACGAAACAGAAGCTATGGTACAGTTACTCTGGGTTGACCACAATGGACATCAGCGATGCTATGCCTCAATCCCCATCAATCAGGAACATCAGCAACACACTTTCGTTGGCCACATTTGGCTATTAATGGATAGTAAAAAACGCCACTTTGGTATTTATGAAGCACAATCTCACAATACATTAGTGGTTGTATCAGGCGAACCGCTCGAAACTAATCCCATAAGCACTAATAACCAAGCTACACAAACAGAAACGATCCTATCTCCAAATGGAAATTGGCTTGCTTGGATTAGACAGAAAAACATTTGGATCCGAGACGAAAATGGCAAAGCTTTCCAACTCAGTTATGATGGCAACCAAGACCACAGCTACTCACAAGATTCCATCCACTGGTCACCAGACTCAAAGAAACTAGTCGCGATCCGAAAGAGGAACGCCGAAGAACATCTCGTACATACCATCGAATCATCACCCAATGATCAAATTCAACCAAAACTTCATACCTTCAATTATCTCAAACCTGGCGACCATATCGAATACCAACAACCTCGACTATTTGATATAAGATCAACCAAAAATATTCCAATTGCCTCAGAGCTATTTCCAAACCCTTGGTCTATTACTCATCTCCGATGGGCTGAAGATTCATCAGAATTCTTTTTTTTGTATAATCAACGAGGTCATCAAACCCAAAGGATCATAGCAATCAATGCTAATAGTGGCAAGTCCAAATCAGTTGTGGAAGAAAAAAGCAACACTTTCATTGATTACTCCCAAAAGACTTACCTAAACTGGATTAATGGAGGACACGAATTAATTTGGATGAGTGAAAGCAATGGTTGGAACCATCTGTACCTCTACGATGTACGTAAAAAACAACTGAAAAACCAAATCACTGACGGTAGATGGGTAGTCAGAAAAGTAGAGTATGTTGATGAAAAAAAACGACAAATTTTTTTTCAAGCCAGTGGGATCTATCCCAAACAGGATCCTTACTACCTCCACTCTTGCCGAGTTAATTTGGATGGATCCAACCTTGTTTTTCTCACCGAAGGCAATGGCACACACACCATTCAGTGGGCACCTGACAGAAAATTTTTCGTAGATACCTGGTCACGCGTAGACCAAGCACCAATTCATGAACTACGTCGCGCTAGAGACGGAGAACTTGTGTGCAAACTAGCAACAGCAAACTGGAACGAATTGATTCAATCTGGATGGCAAATCCCTCAACGTTTTCATGCAAAAGGAAGGGATGGAGAAACTAACATTTATGGCATTATATGGCGTCCAACCAATTTTGATCAAGCGCAAAAATACCCAGTCATCGAAAACATTTACGCAGGCCCCCACGGAGCATTCGTACCCAAATCGTTCAATGAATACTATGATCAGCAAGAAATAGCCGAACTCGGTTTTATCGTTGTGCAAATCGATGGTATGGGTACCAACTGGCGTTCAAAAAAATACCACAACTTCTGCTGGAAAAACCTCAAGGATGCGGGGTTTCCTGACCGGATTGCTTGGTTGCGCGCAGCAGCAATTGAACATCATGAGATGAACCTCAACCAAGTTGGTATTTATGGTGGATCTGCAGGTGGGCAAAATGCGTTGAGCGGGCTGTTGCACCATAACGAATTCTACAAAGTTGGGGTCGCTGATTGTGGTTGCCATGATAATCGAATGGATAAAATCTGGTGGAACGAAGCTTGGATGGGTTGGCCAATTAGTTCACACTATGAAGACAATAGTAATGTCACCCATGCAAAAAAGCTACTAGGCAAACTGCTTCTAATCGTGGGCGAATTGGACCGAAACGTGGACCCAGCCAGTACTATGCAGGTAGTTAATGCCTTGATCGAAGCCGACAAAGATTTCGATTTATTAATAATTCCCGGCGCAGGACACGGATCAGCTGGTACATCTTATGGTAAACGACGCCAAAAAGATTTTTTTGTTCGTCATCTTTTGCACAAAGAACCAAGATGGTCAAAACAATAACACTAACATGAATCCTAAACTGTCAACAAATAGAACGGAGACTAACTAAAGTCCCTAAAGACTAAAAATCTTAGCTTTCAGTATTCTTGCCGAACAACAAACCTACAGGCTATGAACTCATAAAAACTAATTGTTTCGTTCAGACCTACTAATATTATTCCTATTACCCTTACAAAAAAAGAAAAAATTACGCAAAAAATCCGATTAAAAAATAATAGCTAACGTATTGAAAAATGATTAGGAGAAATCAGGATGCAACGTGTAGCTTTTCAAGCTCTATACGATGAGTTTTATAACGTACTAACAGAAGTAGGATTCCCAGATCAGCGAGCAGCATTATGTGCAAAACTGTTTGCCGAAAACCAACGAGACGGGGTCTATTCACATGGCTTAAACCGCTTCCCAGGATTTGTGGAAAGTATGAAGCAAAAAAAAGTGGATTTTCGCGCATCTCCAGAAAAAATAAAAAGTCTTGGAGCCCTAGAGCAATGGGATGGGAAAAGAGGAGTAGGCTTAGTCAACGCGCATGCATGTATGCAACGGGCAACTGAGCTCGCGCAAGAACACGGTATGGGAGGCATTGGGTTGAAGAATACCAACCACTGGATGAGGGCGGGTGCCTACGCACTACAAGCAGCACAAAACAACTGTGTTGGAATCTGTTGGACTAACACCATGCCATTAATGCCACCTTGGGGATCAGCAGAAAAAAAGATTGGAAATAATCCAATAGCTTTCGCTGTACCAAGAAAGGAAGGACACATCCTACTAGATATGGCAATAAGCCAATATTCGAACGGGAAACTAGAGGTGATGCGAAGACAAAAGCAACAATTGCCACTACCAGGTGGATACAATAACCAAGGAAAGCTAACGCGAGACCCAAGCGATATACTAGAATCTCGGAGGGCATTACCAATTGGCTACTGGAAAGGCTCAGGCTTAGCACTCATGCTAGATATGATCGCTACAGTGTTATCAGGAGGGCAATCTACACACCAAATCGGAAACCAAGAAACTGAACATTCAGTATCCCAAGTTTTTATTGCTTTCGATACAACTAAATTGGAGGAACAAAGTATTTTGCACGAAACCATAAATACCATTATTCAAGATTTTCAAGCTACCACCCCCCTAGATAAGAACGAAAGTGTAAGGTATCCAGGAGAAAGAATGCTTCGAACCCGAAAAGAAAGCCTAGAGAAGGGAGTCTTAGTAGACGAAGAACAGTGGCAAGAATTACTAAACATGTAAAAGATAATATCTTCGACTGTCGCATTCCCCATTTATCAGAATAAGCCTTAAGTAAAATTAAGACCCAATCATCAACGCAGGAAGTTACAAAATTAAGCTCTACAAAATCTCTATAACATGCAGAACAAAAAAAACCGCTTCATCACGAAGTTCAAGTTTTTCAACGCCCAGTATTACAGAACATCTTAAACCAAAGAGTTACTGCACATCCAAAACACACCGAAAACCGCAATGATAGACAGAATCATCTGGATCCTTATAGTAACGATTAGCCAAACTAAGACCGAATACACTAAAGTCCCAAAATCCCCCACGCAACACACGACTGGTACGCGCAGCATTATACCAATCGTCACACCATTCAGAAACATTGCCTATTACATCATATAAACCATACCCATTAGCTTGAAAACTACCTACCGGACTAGTATACTCCCACTTATCTTTCCCATTCGTTCCTCTATAATTAGCATGGTCTCTAGCAAGTTTTTTATTATTTCCCCAAGAATATTTTTGACCTAATAACCCTCCACGTGCCGCATATTCCCATTCGACTTCTGTTGGTAATCTCTTCCCTGCCCACTTAGCATAAGCAACAGCATCATTCCAATTAACGTAAATCATCGGATGCCTATCAGTAGGCGAATATTTTGAGATTTTAACCCACAAATCTACTTCAAACTCATAGTCAGTCGACTGCAGAAATTTCTTGAACTGGCCTACTGTCACTTCAGTACAATCTATATAAAAAGTATTAGATGTTTCAAACATCTTACTTGGTATCAACCTCCTAATTTGATCATAAAGTTCATTATAAGAACTTTGGGCTGGAATTAAGACCATCTTGGCTCCGTCTTTTTCCCAAATTATTTGCTTCACATCGAGATCTTCTACATCTTTTGCATTTCTAACAATCGTCTCTTGAGAGTTTCCCAAATGAACGAGAATGAACACCCCTAAGCACATCAACCAAACAACTAATTTCACCATTAGCCACCTAACGCCAATAATCCATTTTTACTAGTCTTTTAATCTTCCTCTATTCTTAGGTTTCACATCAATTAACCCAGATAACGACAAAAAACAAAACAAACTTTAAACACTATAGTTGCAAGTCTTAATTTTTTTTGGGTATTCACAAGCCCCTCCTCTCGTTTCACTCTTTCAGGAATCAATCTCGAGTTGTAGTACTGCCTATCCCGTTCATCAACCATATTTTGGGTCCACTTCCTATTTGACAAAACCATATTTACCTAACACAACCAACCTACTATCAGCAAATGGACAGTTCCTATAGTCATAAATCCATTATTTGGCACATATAAACTTGGAATACATATCAGTATATTAGGAATCCGGATATCATAAAGAGGATCCTCCAATATCATTACGAGTGAGGTAACCTAATAAACTATAACAGACTTTTGTAAAATTGAGATTATGCAAAATGGAATAACCCTCTAGGAACACTTATACTCAAACTAACCCAACTAATCGAAACATTTGACACAATTGCAATTGAAGGTCACCAGCAGACATACATGGCCAAACCTATACAACATACAAAAACATTTAAAAATCACAATCGGGATCAGCCCATAGGCCTCAATCATTCAATACTAGGCCAAAATAAAGGTTGTATTCGTCGAACTACCATGCGAGAAAATTATTTAAGGCTCTGCTCTGCTATATAGCCCATTGAGGTAAAGTCTAAATCACGTGGACTCCCAAAATATAATGATCAAAAACCTGCTTGCGAACAACCAACACAACGTACACAAAACTTACAACTAACTAGCAAGTTATTAGAATTACCCTAATTCTACTATCTATAGTGAATTATCGCATCCAGATTGCGCACCAAAGCATTACCAGTTACTAAAAACACCAAACCCAAAGAAATAATCAAACGATACTCATTATGCCAAGTGCTCTAATTTATCAACTATTACTATATACTGCATGCTAAACTTCTCCTATAACATCATCATTATCAAGACAAATTATCCAAATTGAATAACACAAAAGCAAGTTGATCTAAATACCGTTAACCAGTTCCTGAAAGGAGAACCCAGCATGAACGGAGACCCAGAATATATCGAGACAATGCCACAGAACCCTCTTCTAGTTACTGAAACCCTAGATCCGATTTTAGCCAAGCCTCTATTAGGACCAACTAGCGAACTGGCCATAGCAACTCGCCCAGTTTTTTTAGACAATCGCGAATCTCCAGTGCAATGGTCTGAAAACGATTGGAAACACTTAGAAGTAAATCGCCAAGATATATTCGACATGTCGGCAATTATGGAACAATTCGATCAGGCAAGTTTTTTGACCGATGGATACGCTATTTTGAAAGAAATCATGACACCAGAAGTTATTAAAAAATGGACAGAATCACTAAAATACGGGCAACAACTTAACGACCGGTTGCTCAAATCGGATTGGTCCCAAATCAACTGGCAGGCGCTCGGCCGAACACAACCCAAAACATTCCTTACAGCAAATGAGATTAAGAACGCTCTAGGAGGGAGCCAAATGGTGCCGCAGACCGACGATGAAGCGGGAGTCAAAACGTTAAGGCAACACAGTGTACTTGCTGAGTATTTTCCAGCCGGGCATGTCCCTTTTTTGATGGACGTACTAACGCATCCACAGATGCTCCAATTGCAGAGGATGTGCCTAGGATGCCATGACATCTACTTCGACCACAACCAATTGTTAACGCGATCAGCTGGCTACGCTGGTGGTACTTGGCACAGCCACAAAATAGGAGGAGGAACAGACAACGGTGGTATCACCAGCCCACTGGAATACCAAACACAACCGAATTTCAACCTCACCCTCTGTTACCCGCAAGGCTTCGAAGCAAAAGACGGGGGATTAAAACTTATTCGAGGTAGTCACCTCTTTCGCGATCCAACGGGATGTCACGCAACCAACGATGAAGAAATGCAAAAGGGCTGGTTAGCAAAACGACTGCATCCAGTTACCAACCAACCAATGAAAATCGAACATCTCTCACTCCCACCAGGCTCGATCGTCTGTTGCCTTTCGCACGCGGCACACGCAGTAGAGCCAAAGGCCTCACTCAAAAAGCCACGCTGGTGCTCACTTTACTGCTACAAGAAAGCAGACGATGTAAGCGGCTATGTCCAACCACCACATTCTGTCCCACCAATATGGGCGATGAAAGCACTTCGAGGCGAACTACCTGCCGTCTTAACAGAACTTTTTCGGCCAAGTTTCGACAATAAGTTGACGGGAGGAAGAACCCACTATGAACAAACATAACAGTCATATAAAGTATGATCTTCTTTAAAAAGACAAGACTAAATCAATTACCTTCACAGATTATAATTTTCAAAGAAAATCTAAAATAACTGCTCGGACAAGACCAGTCCAAGGCGATTTTCCCGTGAATGCCCCCCTCAATCTACTAGCTCAGTATCCTTTGGTTTCGTATAACTCTTCCCAGATCGCCAAGGAATGCAATTTGACGCAAAATGCTTGAGAGCACCACTCTTGACAATAATCGCTTCAGGACGAAAAACCGTCGCATACATCGTCAGTAGAGAAATCATATCAAGGAGGGACCGATATCCAGACAGCCCTGACATATCGACATAGATCTTTGTAAACTGCTTGCCAATACTAAGTGCCGCACGTACATCAAACGCATCTAAAATCTCAAATCGAATGTCAGGATGCCGCTGACGGGCGCGTTCTATACAGTCCCGACTAACGTCAGTTCCAATCACTTCTCCACAATGTTGTGCTATCTGCACGGTGGTCGTGCCCCACTCGCATCCAATCTCCAAAACTACATCGTTCTCGTTGACCCACGTAGAAATGGATTCTCGATACTCCTTGACACCACGCGTGCCGACAAACTTGGTCTTCAACCTAAATTGCTTTTCATTGGCCAAATTAGCCTCGTTTCACCACCCAAAACAATTATATTAATAAATGAGAGTCCTTCCATTTCCCTTACTGGTAAACAGAAATAGCAAATTCTCTCAATATCTCAACCTTCTTGAAACCCTTGACAGAATTACATGCTTGTAATATGCAGACCTAACTTATCAAAGCATTAGTGTGTTGTCAAGTGTGTACATCTTCACCTTCACTGAGAATTAAGAAGAAAACTTTCTTGCGTCTCCCTCCTAATCCGGAAAAATGCATCACACCTAAAGAATCATAGAGTTAACTGACAAGTCTGGATCACTATTTCCCACTATTCCAAATTCTCCAACCCCTCAATACTATACACCCTTAAATTACTGTTCTTCCTATTGGACTTTAATTAATCTATTCCATTAAAGGTGTTAGAGGATAATAAAAGATCTTGTAAATTAAAAGGAAACTAACAAACAAGGCTAGAGTTTTCTAACCTGAAGAGCTCTCTCCGGTCATATCTGAACAAGAAAAAGTCAATGAAATGTAATAAGTTTGTGAATCAACTCCTCTATTTTATGACAATCATATGAGGGACATAATCTCAAAACAAGTGCGTTGTTAACGACCATAACCTCTAAAACGGCCTGTTGGACACTGTTTAAACAATTTTATAATCTTTAGGAGAAAATAATGACCGATCGATTCAAATACCTGATAACGGTTTTCTTTCTATTAACCGTGTCAGAATTATTTTTTCGCGAGCGCTCAAAAATAGAGCTGGAAACCAATAGGCAATTATCAGAGTGGAGTGTTCGACACAAGTGCAGCTGAAGTTATAACCCATGACCCAGAAACTCAAAGACTTTTTGTAAATAACGCTTCCTCCGATAACATCGATGTTTTAAATATTAGCAGTCCATCGACACCCACTAAACTTTTTACAATAGACGCCACCAGCGCATGGTAAAGGGGCTAATGGTGTTGCCTTCAGCAATGGCATTTTCGCTATCGCATTGCAAACAGCCCCGAAACAGGACCCTGGTACCATAGTTTTCTATGATGCATATGGTGTATTTATCAACAAAGGGACCGTTGGAGCTTTACCAGACATGTTAACCTTCACACCTAACGGTCGGTATTTGTTGGTAGACAATGAAGAGTCACCAGCAGAATACTGTCCAGATGGCGCTGGTAACCCAGAGGGTAGTATCAGCGTTATAGATTTACGGTTTGGTGCAAGTAAAGTGAAACAGTCTGATGTACGCACCGCCGACTTCAAGCAATTCAACCAAGAAAATATTGACCCAAGTATCCGAATTTTGGGTCTTGGTGCCACCATCGCCCAAGACCTAGCCCCCGAATATATTGCCGTTTCCGCCGATTCTCAAACAGCTTGGGTTGCATGACAAGAAAATAACGCTTTTGCGGCATTAGATGTACCGAACGCTACCATCACCGATTTGCTACCACTCGGCACCAAAGATCATAGCAAACCAATTTCTCTCGTACGTCAATTCACTTTCGACAACCTACCTCTGCTGGGAACTACTGCCGCTGGGCAAAACATCAGCTTAGGAGGCTTCTCCGGCTTGCACTTTGAAAGCATAAATCCCAAAAATGGGAATCTCCAGTTTATTACGCACCCCGACCGCGGGCCAAATACTGATTCTACTGACATCGACGACGACGGAACCAAAGAGCGTCCATTCCCTATACTCACCTAACAAGCCCAATGGGTACGATTTGAAGTCTCACCTATCCATAGTACAGTTAAAATTACTGATCGTTTCGGATTGATCCGAGCCGACGGAACCTCGATTACGGGATTACCTAACTTACCCGGCAAAACAGGCTTAGTTTACGCAGACGAACGCCCAGTCGACCTGCTCGGTAACGAATTAACATA
>PAQF01000032.1 GCA_002709695.1 Candidatus Poribacteria bacterium | reverse complement strand
TAGTCCTGATAAACTTTTGGTACACTGAAATGCTCGGCAAAATTGTTCCCACTATCTTCAATAGGGTCAGCACAGGCAATAATATCGACGTCATCTGATGCCTGGTAACCTTGGGCATGTGCGCGTCCTCGACCACCGCACCCAATAATCCCCGCTTTCATTTTGGACATATAATCTTCCTTTTTATTTTTTGTAATCTTGTGAGATTGTATTTACTAGTTTGTTGTTTATATCGCCACGATGCAAAATCACGCGATATTTAAACGTTAAAACTTCATTTTTCTTTAGAGTGATAGGCTCGTAATAAGTTGGTGATGGGTGTAATAAACCGTAATTTTTGGTGTTGCGGACCCACCACGTTGTTGGATGGTGAGGATTTGATGGAGAATCAATTATTATAGCGCCATAAGCGTGATTATCTTCTGGATGAACTCCTGCTAAACTACACCATTCACTCTGATTACCAAATATTTTTTCAGTATTAGTTTGACCGTTAGCATCCAAGACTTTCCCTGGAGTTAATATGTTATCAAACCGGATGGTTAGACCACTATAGAAAAGCCCTCCACCACCGGGTTTTCCCCGTTTCAAGTCAAAGATTACGTCCTGGTCGTTCGACTTAAAATCAAACGAGATATCAATAACTAAATTGTTCGTGGTTGGTGGGTGTACAAAAGTCGTCCGATTTTCAGAAAGATGTTTGGTTCCTAACCAATCAATCCAGGAATTTTCGGTAGTGAAAGAAGCCCCATTCTGATTAACTGATTGGTCTTGTATCTTTTGATGAACAATTCGACCGTATCCAGCTGGATTTGCATCGGGGGCTGGCTGTTCCCAGAAATTCACGTTATTTACCATTTTCCAAGCCATCCACATACCTTGATGATGTATGTGATCTTCAGGTTGGTTCATCGTTACAATCGGTGAGTCTGGTAATCGGAGCGGATGCCAGTATGGTCGATATCCATCCGGTGGAAAATTATAATCCATAATGATTTCATCTTGCCATGTTAGGCGTAATGTGTTACCAACTTGATTTAGTAAGAACATGATGCTACTCCGTATTTACATGCGATTTAAAATTTGCGTGCCGTTGATGTCGATTGCCAGTTTATAATGTTCTTTTATATATTGGGAGATAATTGGATGTCTTTGTTCACTGGGTATACCATCGATTTTATCAAACCAACCACCAGTTTTAAATATTACTAGGTTTGTTTTGTTATTCTCCAAACTATAAATGACTTCCATTTGCATATTAGATGTTGAGGCATAAGCGATTTGGTGGTATCGTGTGACACTTGGACGGTTAGCAAAGAAATAGTAAGCGCCTTGGCTAGTAAAGTCAAAGATCTTCTCGTTAGGTCGTGTGTGATTTTGAATATAGTTAACGACACGGGCAACGTGCTCTGCTTGGTTGGTTTGTATGTTTTCCCGCCCTGTTCTATTTAGTATTTGGGGTTTTTCTGCTGGTTTCACGTTTCGGTTCATAAGTTGATTCACTCGTGAGTTGAACGCACGTAGTGGATGGTGTACCTCTTGTAAATAGTAAGACGCGCCCACACTTAGAATACTAATAAAGAGGGTTACCCAAACTCGATTCGTTTTTTGACGGATGATCCGATCAATTCCACGTTCTATAATCAGGATACCAATTACCCATAAAAATGTCGATCCGAAAATCAAGTGTCCTCCATCAGATCGACCAAGAGCAGTTCGGAAAAAAGTTGCTCCGCCTAGAAGGGTGAGAAAAAGTAGGGTGCAACCTTCACTGTCCCACATCTCTCTGTAGGTTGATCTATATACCAAATAACTGGCAACTACTACAAAGACAGCTATTGGAAGATACCACCGAAATCCTTCACTTTTCAGGAAAACTAGCCATTGATTTTGAACTTCAGGGTTATTTAGTGGTTCCAGTATGCTTGCTAGCGATGGAAAGCGTAGTCCCCAAGTCGAAACTTGATATCTGCATTGAATCCAGGTATTGGTAATTAAATCGTCCAATGCACCATGGAAAGTAAAATAGGTTAAAATTGGTACGCTTCCAATTAAAGCGCCCATATTGTAGCATCCTAGTGGTAATAACTGCTTGGCTTTTGGAAGAGGGTGTCGAATTCCATAGATTAGAAGGAATATGCTGATTGATGAAAGTGTATATAGCCCGATTTCAGTACTGTACCAGAAAGCTAGATTAGCAAAGAAACCCGCCGTGATTAGTTTCCAACCGAAGGTGATGCTATATTTAAAAGTGTATTTTAGCTTTTGCCGAACATGACTTTCTATGTTTTGAGCTGAATAAGGTGAAAGGGATAGTTCTGTTGTTTTTAGGGAGTTCCAACCAGCATATAGTCCGTCATGATGATGGGTTTTCAGATAATTGGCAACCCAAGCAAAACTGATTAAAGCGAGGCTATGTCTGGTTGTCACCCAATTTCCTTCGGATGAAATGATTACAGTTAGAAGGATAGATGGTATGGCACCGAAACGAAAAAGCTGTGTGCCAAGCAAGTAAATTGCAACGTAACCAAATGGCCCTAAAAAGCGCGACATTTTTCGGACACCTTCGAGGGAGACACCAAATATTTTTCCACCCAACCAAGCTAGTCCTGCATTCTGAAATAATCCATGTTGTAGGTATATATCTCGAAATGGTATATGGCCATATACCATTTCGTTTAGGGGTGCCAATTGCTCCCCTTCATGAAATAAATCAATAGTTGAAGAACTCTGTCCAGTATAAAGTAGTGAGTAGATTAGAATGGGTAGGATCAGGTATTTAAAAAGCTGAGAAATTGGATGGGTCGATAGTTTATCAGTAATGGATTTGTAGGCTTGATTTTGATTGGTTATTGTAACAGGTGGAGTTGGTATTGCACTATCTCGTTTTCTTAGTTGTTTTACGATGATCCCGATTTTAGTTACAAGTACTAATACCATCGGCAGGAGCAATCCCAAAAACGGGCTTCTATTTAAGTCCCAAATCCGATAACATGTCAACAGCATGAATGAGGAGGCGAGAGCGTTTTGTTTCAGCAATAGAACTGTTGGTTGGCGTACCCATTTGGCGGTAAACTGAGAAAAGGTAACCCAGAAGATCGTATAGATAAATATCGTTACTGGGATACCGGTCAGTGCTAAAATGTAATAGAAAAATTCTTGATGTTTCGGGTAGTTATTAGCACTGATCCAACCTATGATTTCTGATGTTTTTGGTTGAAAAATAAAGAACTTATGAATCCAGAAGCCAAGGGCAGTGGCGAATGAAAATGCTGAAACAACGACTAAGGCATGGTACGGTTGAATACCGGATTTTCGTATCTGTCTTAGCTTATCGTGTAGAAACGATTTCCATCTCATTCGTCAGATGGTACACTACTGGTTTGCTACGACTGATTTCATTTTTTCCAAACCAATTTTTGCTACTTCGAGTGGGTCTTTTTCCCAGTAATTTGGATTGAATAGTTCTAATGAGATGACACCAGTGTAACCAGAAGAACCTAAAATTGAAATCATTTTTCCAAGGTCAAGGATGCCATCGCCTGGATACACGCGGTCTGCATCAGTTTGCATGTTTTGTGCCGGCGAGGATGGAGCGTCGTTAAAATGGAAAACTGATATTTTTTCGGCAGGTATTTCCTGCATGTCTTCAGCCTCTCCGCCACCTCGAAAGATGTGGAATGGATCGAGGACGATCGTACTATCAGGGTGATTTGCATTTTCGATAATTTTCCAAGCATCTTTAACTTGATTTACACCTTGGACAAATCCAAGGAATTCCATGGATGGTGATATGCCCAGTTCTCGCCCAATTTCAAGTAGTTCATGGTAATTTTTTCCCCCAAGTTCCAGGTCTGTTTGCTCCATTGGGGGGCTGGCAACGATTCGTTGGGAGCCGATAGAAATTGCCTGATTCATGCGACGTTTGGCTTCTTCAATTGCCTGCATGTGTGCATCTCCAGTTGTATTTAACCATCCGTGTAAGGCAATAACTGTTGGTACAATTAGGCCGTGATCCTCTAGTGCTGATTTAATATCAGTAAGTGAGCCACCGTTTTCTTCGTATTCTGTTAGGTCATCGTTCCATAATTCTATTGCTTCATAACCGGCTGAGGCAGCAATTTTTATCTTATCCATTAGCCCTGCAGGCCGAATAGTACTCGTGTTCAAACCAAATTTAAATTGATTCATGAGTTTCTCCTGATAGTAACTCTGTCTTGGGGGAGATGTGAGAATTTCACCTCGATAAACAATGCCAATTTTTCAGTCTTTACTGTGTTGCCTAATGTAGGACACAGGCGTTTGTTATTTATATAATATACACTACCACAGTTTTTTTGAAATTTCTAGAATTCTTAAGATTGGAAGTAAATAAATTAGCTTGCTTCGATTTTAAGTCAGTAGGTATAATGTGGCTTATATCGCTATTTTTATAAATGCCGTTTAATATAAAATGTGAGTCAAATTTGTCAGGAGATTTGATAAATAATGAGTAAGAACGATAGGATTCGAGTTGGCGTGATTGGCCCAGGAGGGGCTGGGCGTGGAAACACACTCGCATTTGCAACTCGTGATGATGTTGATTTGGTTGCGGCTGCTGATACAAGTGAGGATAGTCTCAATGCATTGGAAAATTCAATGCGAGAACAAGTCGAAGGGTATAAAGAAGACAGTTTCAAGCGTTATCTTGGCGATTATGAGTTCATTGAAATGTTGAACAAAGAAGATCTTGATATTGTTGGAATTTTCTCTCCACACTCTCTGCATGATTTGAATATCCGTTATGCTTTGCGAGCAGGTTGCAGTGTGATGGTCGAAAAGCCAATGGCAAATCATGTGGGAGATGCAATCGCTGTTACAAGGATGGCCATGGGGCGAGATCTGCACTTGGTTATAGGATATCAGCGTCATTATTCTAATACGTATCTGACTGGTAGGAAAGCAATTTCGGACGGATTGATTGGTGATATCAAGAAGTTTGATGTCTATTTAGCGCAAAGATGGGGTGGCGGTGGGTGGCGTGGCGACCCTAGGTTTTCTGGTGGTGGACAACCCAATGATTCAGGGAGCCACCTACAAGATATTTTTCTGTGGATGACAGGTTTTCTTCCTGAGAAATTGTATGGAACCACAAACATGATGTTTGAAGATGACGAGGGAAATTTGGTTCAGAAATCTGTTGAGATTAATTCTGAGTCTGAAGTCACTATGGATAGTGGGGCGGTTGGTCGTATAAAAATTGTTGGTAACACTCATATTGGATTTGAAGAGTGGGTTATTCTAGAAGGTGATGGAGGAAAACTCGAAATTAAAAGCGGCGTTCATTACACTCCGAATGATGGAGAAACCCAAGAGCTTCTATATGATCGCCCAGAAGGTTATCCGGAAAGTAAGGTTGATCAAATTGTTGGATTGGTTAAAGGTGACTACAAGACAAACTACACTTCGGGGATTAATGGTATTCGTACTGCTTGGTTGACTAACTCAATAATTGAAGCTGGTAAAGGAGAGGATGAATGGAATATGGTAGATTGCGACTTGCTGGTTGAACGAGAAGGTTATGATCGGAGATATGTCCATAATCTTATTGAGGAATTTGAGAATAAGAACATGTATTAGGATAGGACGTGAGATGGAACAGATTATGAAAATACGAAAACTAGTATTGGTTATGGTAATAGTGGTATCTTTTGCCGTTATGTATGGGTGTTTATCAACATCCGGTGGACTGGGACAAGCTGAAAAATTTGTTGCGGAAAAGGATTATCAAGGTGCTGTAGACACCTACAACGAGATCATCCAAACTAAATCTGGTAGTGAACATGGACGAAAAGCCCAACTTGGATTGGCTAAGCTCTATATAGAAAAGATGGACCTGCCTAAACAAGGCCTTGAAATCTATCAAAATTTAGTCGCAACTGCACCTGAAAGTCAAGAAGCAGCAGAAGCTAATTATAAATCTGGTATTTGCCATTTTAAAGCTGAGAAATATGAGGAAGCTGAGAAATCCTTTAATATCGTCATCAACAAATTTTCAAATTTGGAGTGGGCTAACAAAGCTCAATTGATGTTAGCCAAAAGCTACGAGAAAGCTCAGAATTTCAAAAAGGCTGCCGAAGTTTATGATAATTTCGCTAATCGTAATCCTAAAAACGAGCGTGCTGCAACAGCACTTATTAATAAAGCTCAGATTGAAAGAAACTACCTGAAGAACACTGAGGAAGCAAAGAATACCTATCAGCGAGTAGTAAGGAAATATGGGTTATTGGAAGAGGCAAGTGATCAATCAAGCGAGGCAAAAAGAGAATTGGAATCGCTTGGTGCTGTGGTACCTGAACCTGATAATCCGCTGGCAACTAGGGCTGGGCGTGCCTTACAGAAACAGCGTGACCGGTTGGAAAGGGATAAGCCACGAAATTCATCTGGACGAAGTGCTGCTATGGGTAATGTGAAAGAGTTGCTTCAAAACTCTGGTTTTGGTGTGAGTCCAGAGGAGGTTATGTCCACTTTTGGGACAATTCAGACTGATGAGCAGGGAACTTTTTATGATGCTATGTTGATGATTGCTAACATGACCTACCAAGAGGAGAACTATCGTGATGCAGGCGCTCTCTATTTTCGTGCTATAAATCTTGCTAAAGCCGATGAGGCCAAAATTGATCCTTATTCTCACGTAAGACTTTCGATTTGCTATCGGAAACTTGGTATGCATTCGCGTGCAGATGAAGTGCTACGGCAAGCTTTAAGGAGAGATAAGGAAGTTTTAGATGTCATTATTCGCTCGGGACAAAATCAATACATAAATGAAGAATATGAAAAAGCATCTGAAACTTATAAGTCAGTCTTAGGATTTAATCGTAAAAAGGACCCTGAGATCTACTGGAAATTGAGCTTAATTTACAAGAAGACAAAAGAGCCTGCAAAAGAAATGGAATATCTTGAACGGGCAATCGTTGGGAACATGGAGTATGTGGACGCGATCCAGAGTTTAGCAGAAGTGTTACATTACCGAATGAATAATACCGAAAGGGCTGGTTTGTATCAAGATTTAGTGGATGGTAAAGGTAATACTTATGAAGTTCAGAGAGAACTCGGGGATTTATGTTATAAATATGCTAGTTATTCGCGTGCGAAAAATAAGTATCGTATTGCTGGCCGTAGTGTGATGCGAGAGCTTGAGAAAGCAAAGGGCGAAGCTGAAAAGCGTGCTCTAATTGGTCAGTATCTTGAATCATTAGTTCATGTTGGTATGTCAGACTATAAATTTGGGAAAAAGGAAGAAGCTGTTAAAATTATCGAAGGTCTTAATGAAGACTATCCCGATCATGCTTTAATTGATTATGGTCGAGGTCAGATTGCTTTGTTGAAGGGAGATGTGGAAACTGCAACTGGTTTTTTAAATTCGTCAATTGAAAAAGATCCGAGGTCTGATGCGGCACCAATTGTACTTGGGGATTATTATATGTCGGTTGGTGATACCAATGGGGCAATTGCTGTGTGGGAGAGTTTTCTGAAAAACAATCGTTATCACAAGAAACTTCGTAAGCGCCTTAACCAAGCCAAGAAGTTAGTCGAATGAACTAGGTAACATAGTCAACAGCATTTCGAAAAATCGCCAGCCCATCTCCTTCTTCTGGCAAGTGTTCTCGTGTCCAGCGGGGATGATTATATCGGACAAGGTAACGCTCTGGATGAGGCATCATTCCCAGGATCCTTCCGGTAGAGTCACAAACACCAGCGATGTTTCTATGAGATCCATTTGGGTTTTGTGGATAATCTGGAGTAGTATAACGGAATACTATTTGGCCGTTTGCTTCGAGTTGGTCTAGGATTTTATCCGAGGCAATAAACCTTCCTTCTGCGTGTGCAATGGGCAAGTATAGATTGTTTTTCAACCCGTTGGTGAAGACAGATAAGTTTTTATCCATTTGCAGATTTACCCAACGACACTCAAATTTTGTTGATGTATTCATTGCTAATGTTGCTTGTTGATTGGTTTGGTGGGGAGTTATCCTAGGGAGAAGGCCAGATCGAACTAATACTTGAAATCCATTACATATGCCAAGTATCAATCCTCCTTTATCGACGAATTCTATGATTTTTTCGATCAGTTTGAACTTCAATTCGTTAGCGAGCAAAATTCCTGCAGCGATGTCGTCGCCGTACGAAAAACCACCTGGGATTGCCATGATGCTGTGATCACTAAGGGCCACTTGGTTATTAATTAATTGGTTTATATGGATGAGACTCGTTTGGGCGCCTGCTAATTGAAAGGCGTAATCTGTTTCATAATCACAGTTTGTCCCAGCTGTGCGAAGAATTAGGACTTTGGGTTTTGCCATATGCTGTTGTCTTTCTCTGTTTTATTGGGTTACCAGTTGAAAGTTCCTTGCCAGCTTGCTTTGAGTTGATCAATGGTTGTGTCGACGATTTTATCTCCAGCAACTCCTTTTACAAGGAATGTGTTTCCTTCGGTTACCTGACCTATTTTGTTGAACACTACACCGTTTAGCTCGTTTTCGAACTCTGTCTGGTTTTCTGGGGATATTTCAACGATGAACCGGCTGTTTGATTCCGAGAACATAATTACGTCATCAGCATTTGTTTGATTGCTTCTGGGGACATTGGATAAATCTAGGTCCATTCCAAACCCTCCGGCGAATGCCATCTCCGCACACGCTACGCCAATTCCTCCTTCGGAGCAATCGTGGCACGATCTAATAAGTCGATGGTCGATAGCATGGTTCAAAGATTGGATTATCTGTTTTCCCGTTTTGGGGCGAACTACTGGGACACTGTTTCCGACGAAATTATGGATGGCAGTATAGTGACTCCCTCCAATTTCGTCGTAAGTTTGGCCTATAACGTAAATTAGATTCCCTGCTAGTTTTGTGTCCATAGTGATTGCTTTGTCCACATCGTCAATCACACTAATTGCTGAGATAAGTAGGGTACCGGGAATTGCTAATTGCTCCCCGGTTGAAGTATCACGGTATTCATTATATAGGCTGTCCTTGCCGGAAATAAATGGGGTGCCGTAAGTCAATGCTATATCGTAACATGCCTGTGCCGCACGAACGAGCCCTCCTAGCCGATCTGGTTTGTCGGGGTTACCCCAGCTGAAATTATCCAATAATGCTATACGGTCAAAACGTCCACCGACAGCAATGACATTACGGATTGCTTCATCAATGGCGGAGGCTGCCATATGGTATGGGTCAATGTCTCCGAAAAGAGGATTTATACCGTTGGCCACCACGATTCCTTTTTTTGAACCGAGAATTGGTAATGTTATGCAAGCATCACTCGGACCGTCATTTTCTATTCCGACCAGAGGTTTAACCACCATACCTCCTTGTACTTCGTGGTCGTATTGACGTATGACCCATTCTTTACTGGCGACATTTGGACACGCGAGGATCTTGTGGAGGGTCCCAGTTAAGTCCTTAGATCTCTTAAAATTGGGTGTGGGGTGTATGGGCTTTTTCCAAACTGCTTGTTTGGTAATTCTCGGAATTCCGTGGTGAAGAAAGTCCATGCTCAAATCAGCTACAATTTGGTTCTGATAATGTATTTGTAATTTTTGGGTGTCAGTGAACTTTCCCAGAATAGTAGCCTCCACAGATTCGGATCGGCAGATTTCTAAAAACGGATCAATGTTATGTTGTGAAACAGAAACTACCATGCGCTCTTGTGCTTCTGATAGCCAGATTTCCCAGGGGGCCAATCCTTCGTATTTCAATGAGACATCATCCAAATAAACTTCGGCTCCAAAGTCAGCACCCATTTCGCCTATGGCTGACGATAGCCCTCCAGCCCCACAATCAGTGATACAATTGTATAGATTTAGATCTCGTGCTTGAATTAATACGTCTGTAACTTTTTTCTCTACAATTGGATTGCCAATTTGGACGATACTTCCAAGGTTTTCGGATGAATCATCGAGTTCGAGCGATGAAAATGTTGCACCGTGGATTCCATCTCGGCCCGTTTTTCCTCCAATAACAACAATTGCGTCGCCATGTACAACTTTCTTCTGACATCGGTTTGCGGGAATAATCCCAACATTTCCACAGTAAACGAGTGGATTTCCAGTATACCGATAGTCAAAAAGAATTGCTCCGTTTGCTGTTGGAATTCCCATCCGGTTGCCATAGTCTCTGACGCCGGAGACAACACCTTTGAAAACACGTTTAGGGTGAAGTACGCCTTTAGGTAGTTGGTTGTAGTTTAAATTGGGTAATCCAAAGCAGAAAACATTTGTGTTTAGGATTGGCTTTGCACCTAAACCTGTTCCTAGTGAGTCGCGAATTACACCTCCAATTCCTGTACCTGCACCACCATAGGGTTCAATCGCAGATGGATGGTTGTGGGTTTCGACTTTGAAAACAATATTGTGTGTATCATCAAATTCGATAATGCCTGCATTGTCTTCAAAAACGGATACACACCAGCTTTTATTCAGTTCTTCTGTTACCTGGATAATTGTTGTTTTGAGCAGTCCATTTATTATAATAGGCTGTTTATCGTCTTCGATATATTCGATTAAACCACGGAAAGTTTTGTGAACACAATGCTCTGACCATGTTTGTGCCAAAGTCTCGATTTCCACATCAGTTGGATCTCTGCCGATTCCTGAAAAGTGTGATTGAATTGCTTGCATTTCTGCTAAGTTTAGTGATAGTAAACCTTCCTGGCTGATGCGCAACAGTTCTGCGTTATTGGCATTTTGAATAGGGATTCTCTTGAAGTTCATCTTAGCTCTTGGTTTTTATAAGCTTATTCTCTTTATAGTATATCATATGATTTGTTCCCTAATTTCGTTTGGATCCAAAATTGCAATGTATGGTAGGTTTCTGTACTTTTGAGCGTGGTCTAGACCATAACCAACAACAAAATGATTTTCGATTTCGAAGCCTAAGTAATCGATTTGTACAGGTTTTATTCTACGAGATGGTTTGTTTAGCAAACTGCAGACTTTGAGACTTGCTGGAATTGTACGTTGAATTTCAGCAATTAACGAAGTGAGGCTAATCCCTGTGTCAATAATGTCTTCAATAATAATGACATCAATGTTTTTAAAGTTGAGTTTGGAATTGAAAACTAACTTAGCTTCGCCAGAAGACAATGTTTTGTCATGGTAACTTGAAGTCTGGACAAACTCACAGTTAACATCCAATGTGATAACTCTTATAAGGTCAGCGAAGAAGATAAGAGCTCCTTTCAATACACAAACAAGTGTTGGCGTTCGTGCATTATAATCCTCAGAGATCTCCGCTCCAATTTGACGAACACGATCTTTAATCTCAGGTTCACTGATTAACGTTCTCATAGGTGACATATAATACTCTTTTGGTGTTTTTATTGACCCGAAACAGGTTGCTCGTTCGGTAACCGATGACCCACATGATTTGAGTGCCGCAGACCAGCAATGGTATGCGATCGCGTTCCACTTCTGGTACTTTAGCGTCAATAAGAAAGTCTTTTATTTTTTTTCTTCCTTTCATCCCAAAAGGGTGGAAGGAATCCCCATTACGGCGGTTGCGAACAGAGAGTGGGAATCGGCTAATATTCCAGTCAAAGACTGCGGCAAATTTGCCATCAGGATACTTTATAGGTAAGTTGCTTTTTACTGAAGCTGAAATTCTGCCATCTATTGCAGGAAGATCAGTAATGTTTTTTGAGGCAGTCACCTCGTATTGGAATGCGATAGTTTTTAAAGGAGAAGGAGATTGTTCTAGTGTTAGTTTGTTATAAGCACGAGAGAAAACCAGGTTATTTGGCAGGTGAACTCTACCGTTTGGTAAATGACCGTTAATTAAGTCAATCATAGCTTCTATATGTTTGTAATAAAAATTGGTGCTGAGACCTATTTGTTTTGTTATAGCCAATCGAAGAATTCGACGTTGAATAGCGGGATGATGCATAAGGAATTCATTTCGTTTTAGTATGTTTACTTCGGTTTTGCACGCATTAAAAGCTGTATTAGCAATCGTGTCCATAAAATCTGATTCTAATTGAAGAATCTCGGCCGTACGGTTTAGAGATTCTTGGATATTCGGATTGTAGTGCTTTTTGAGATGTGGTATTAAGTCAATCCGAATTTGGTTTCTCAAGTAACTTCGATCCATGTTTGATTCATCAAGACGTGGTGTTAAACCCAACGCATCGATAAATTCTTCAATCTCGGTGCGTGAAGAAGTAAGGAGTGGTCGGATGAATTTATCTTCTCGTACCTTAAGAATTCCTTGGAGTCCAGTTGTTCCTGAACCACGGAGAAGGCGCATGAGAACTGTTTCTGCTTGATCTTCAACATGGTGGCCGAGCGCGATTTTTGACGCCTTTATTCGATTGGAAACCTGCTCAAGGAATTGATATCTGGCTTGTCTTGCGCTCGCTTCGGAAGTGCTAGACAAAGAAATCGTTCTAACTGTCACTGAAAGATTCAGGATTTTGGCTTGTTGGCAAACGTAGTTTGTGTCTTCAATTGCATTTGGTCTTAGGCCGTGATTTAAGTGTGCTATGTGGAGATGACAGCCAAGTTGGTTTTTGAGGTTGTTGAGCAAGTGGAGTAGTGCCAGTGAGTCTGGCCCCCCCGAAACAGCAACAAGGACAGTTTCCTTAGAAGAAATCATATTATACTTGTATATGAATTGACATATACGATGAGAAAACTGCTCGGGAATATTTCTCATTTTATGGAAGGATTGCCGGCAGGGAGACTCGAACTCCCAACCTCACGATTATGAGTCGTACGCTCTAACCAGTTGAGCTACACCGGCAGGCAAAAGAAATGGGAAACGCTCTTCAATGAATCACATTTCCCATTTTCCAAATTGCAGGGGCAGGATTCGAACCTGCGACCTCCGGGTTATGAGCCCGACGAGCTACCAGACTGCTCTACCCTGCGACAAGTCCACGCTGCGAAAGTGGTGGGCGAGAAGGGACTTGAACCCTTAAGCTCGTATTAGGAGCGACGGATTTTAAGTCCGTTGTGTTTACCAATTTCACCACTCGCCCTTTATGCTAGGCTGGTAAACAGCTTGTAAATAGTAAATTATATCGCTTAGATTTGTCAACTTTTTTTTAGTTAAAGAATTGGGTTTCGGAATGTAGGATGCGATATATCTGTTCATCAGGATAACTGTATCCATATTTTCGAACAAGACGTTCTCGTGTTAATGGATCCGTCTGCAATTTGGTATTTTCTATTTTCAATTGATCCAATTTTGCTTTCAGGCCGGCAATTTCTTGTGAGTAGGAGTTTTGGGCATGAATTGCTTTACGCCAGTTACTGAATTCATTGAAAAAACAACGTAAGTTTATTAAAAACAACAACGTGGTAATGATAACGAAAAATGATTGGATAATTCGCATAAAGTTTACTCGCCCACTATTTTCGTTGTTGTAGATTGTAAAACACGTCTTTTCCTTTAAAAACAACTTGGTTGCCAAGTTGTTCCTCGATTCGGAGGAGTTGATTGTATTTACAAACACGGTCGGTTCGACAAAGCGAACCGGTCTTAATTTGGCCCGCGTTAGTTGCCACTGCAATGTCAGAAATCGTTGTGTCCTCGGTTTCACCTGATCTGTGTGATATTACGGCCGTGTAGTTGAAACGTTTTGCTAATTCAATGGCCTCAAGTGTTTCAGTCAGAGAACCAATTTGGTTAACTTTGACCAAAATTGAATTCCCAATTTCACGGTCAATTCCTTGTTTTAGTCGACTGGTGTTGGTTACAAAAAGATCGTCTCCTACAAGTTGTACTCTATTACCAATGGCATTTGTTAACATTTTCCATCCATCCCAGTCGTCTTCAGCCATACCGTCTTCAATTGAAATAATTGGGTATTTATCGGAAAGCATATCATAAAACGCTACCATTTCTTCGGGAGATTTTTCGGGTTTTGATTCTGCTTCAAGTATGTAGGTACCGTCTTTGTAGAATTCGCTAGATGCTGGGTCTAAAGCAATTAGGACATCCTCACCAGGTTGATACTTTGCTAGTTCAATAGCTTCAATAATTACTTGTAAAGCTTCTTCGTTAGAAGCTAGGTTGGGTGCAAATCCGCCTTCATCGCCAACAGCAGTATTGTAATTTTTAGATTTCAATACTGATTTGAGGCTGTGGAAGATCTCAGTTCCAACCTGTAATGCTTGGCTAAATGTTTCAGATCCAACTGGCATGATCATAAATTCTTGTAGGTCAACGTTATTGTCAGCGTGTGAACCGCCGTTTAGGATGTTCATCATTGGTAACGGTAGTTCCTTAGCATTGGTTCCACCAATGTATTTATAAAGTGGTAGATTAAGGCTACATGCTGCAGCTTTTGCTACTGCTAGAGAAACTCCTAATATTGCGTTAGCCCCTAAATTTTCTTTGTTTGGAGTACCATCAAGGTCAATCATTGTTTGGTCTATATGACCTTGATCAAGAGCGTTCGTTCCAACTAATGCGTCCGAGATAACTGAATTAATATTTTGTATTGCTTTTCTAACTCCTTTTCCGAGATACCTATTTGAATCTGCGTCCCGAAGTTCGACCGCTTCATGTTCGCCTGTTGATGCTCCTGATGGAACTGCGGCTCGTCCGATTGCCCCTGATTCTAAAGTAGTATCTACTTCTACCGTTGGGTTACCACGCGAGTCGAGTATCTCTCTCCCATGAATTTTCACAATATTTGGCATTTGAGTCTCCTAAAAATCAAAAATTATTCCAAAGTTCAAAATTATCGGTCAGAATATCAGGACCGTCTGAAAGAATTGCGACTGTGTGTTCAAAATGTGCAGATAAACTTAAATCAGCTGTCACTGCAGTCCAACCGTCCTCTAATACAACTGATTGACTAGTTCCGATGTTAATCATTGGCTCAATTGCTAGTACCATGCCTGGCTTTAAACGGATGCCTGTCCCCGGTTCTCCGTAATTCGGAACCTGTGGAGCTTCGTGCATTTTTCGGCCAATACCATGCCCAACGAAGTCACGTGCGACTGAATACCCTCGGTTTTCAACATAAGACTGAACAGCGTGGCACACGTCACCAAGGCGATTCCCAGATTTAGCTTGACCAATTGCTTCATATAATGATGCTTTTGTAACCTCACGAAGTTGTTGTGCTTGATCAGAGATTTTACCTACGGCAAATGTAAAAGCGTTGTCACCATGGAATCCATCTAAGAAAATAGCGGTATCTATGCTAACAATGTCACCTTTTTTTAAGATCCTATCTTTGTGTGGTACGCCATGTACAATTTCTTCATTTATTGAAGCACATATTGTTGCTGGGTATGGAGGGTGATTTGGTAGTTGATAGCCTAGAAACGAAGATTTACCACCGAACTCTTTAATTGTTTCTCGGCATATTTGGTCTAATTGGTAAGTAGAAATGTTTGGCTCTATTGCTTCTCCGATGCGTTGAAGCATAATCGAGGCTGCCTTCCCACTTTTTCTCATGGTTTCAACATGAACTTTTGATTTGAGCTTAATTTTTCTCATGAGCAGGTTCTCGCTCCTTTTTCTGATTGTTTTGCCCACAGGTGCTGAGTCTATTCGTAATGAAACAAACAGGCGAGAAGGTCAGTTGGGGGCCAACTAATTCTGTGTATTCAATCAGCATCTTTCCAAAAATCCGGCGACCCTTGTCATACTGAACGTTTTACCTTGATTTGAAATTGCTAGTAACGCATGCAAACAGGTTTTTTGAATGGCTATGATAAGTTGCATAAATTTTTCTTCAAGAAGTTACGTTTCCGATTAAAGTATTTGCAGAAGCTGTGTGAACCTTGACATTTACAGTCTCGCCAATTTGGGCGTTTTTTCGCGGAAAAACAGTGGTTTTAAAAGTATCATCTTTTCCAAAGTAATCTGCCTTGGATTTCCGCGATTCGCCTTCAACTAGAACTTGGATAGTTTCACCAACCCGTTTTTGGTTGATTTCGTGTGAAATACGGTATTGTAGGTCTATGATAGTTTGTAAACGGCGTATTTTTTCTTCTTCTGGCACGTTATCTTTTAGCGTTCGGTTGGCAAGAGTTCCGTTTCGATCTGAGTATTTGAACATAAATGCTGAGTCATAGCGGATCTCGTTTATTAAGTCGTGTGTCTTTTGGAAATCCTCTTCAGTTTCGCCGCAAAATCCGACGATAATATCTGTGGAAATGGCCAAATTCGGAATTTGGTTTCGCAGATCAAATACAAGTTCTCGATATTCATCGGCAGTATAGGTTCTGTGCATGTCAGACAAGATTTTTGTCGATCCAGATTGTAAAGGTAAGTGGATTTGTTTGCAGACTTTTTCGCAACTTGCTATTGCGTCGATCATTGTTTTTGTGGCGTCGCTAGGGTGTGGGGATGTAAATCGAATTCGTTCAATTCCCTCCACTTGGTTGATAGCGAACAGTAAGTCCCCGAAATTGTGGGTGCCATCGTAGTATGAATTTACTGTTTGTCCGAGCAAAACGACTTCTTTAAAACCTTCATCTACAAGGGATTCTACTTCTTTTACTAACATGGGAATAGGTAGGCTTCGTTCTCGTCCTCGTGTGAATGGAACCACACAAAAACTACACATTTTGTCACAACCTCGCTGGATAGTTAGCCACGCTCGAATCCCATCTTTTCGAATTGGAGATATGTCAGCATAATCTTCTGATTTATCAAGTTTAAGATTCACGAATGTATCTTTTGAGTTGATAGAATCGAGAGCTTGTGGTAGACTTCGATAAGCGTCTGGTCCAAGAATCAAATCGATATACGGTGCAGCTTCAAGGACCATCGTTCGCATATGCTGTGCCATGCACCCGCAGATTCCTAGAACCATCTCTGTGTTTCGGCGTTTAATGGCATTTAAGTGCTCAAGTCGATTCAGGACTTTTTCCTCGGCGTTTTCTCGAATCGCGCAAGTGTTTATTAAAACGACGTTAGCTGAGTTGATGTCATTTGTTATTTCGTATCCGGCCTTTGTTAAGACTCCTGTCATTAACTCGCTATCACTGACATTCATTTGGCAGCCGTAAGTTTCAATATAGAAAGACTTTTTTGGGTGTTGCGGGCCTGATTCTGATTGGAGTTTGGGAATTGATTCATTCTTGTACACAGGCAACAGTTTTTTCATTTTATGTATTCCTTGTAGCATTTCCATAAATCAAATGTGAAAAGATCTTCAAGGTGGATTAGAACTCGATATCTTAGGTGTAGCGATTCATCAGCTTTAATCGTATATGGTTCATCCATGGTAAGCGAAGGGGAAATAAAGCCAAAATCCTCATCTGTTGCAGTGAATTTTGTTGGATATCGAGGGTTGGATGGATGGTCGAAAATTGCTGTTCCTACCGTCATATTACCTTCTAGAGCGAGGAGATCACACCATGTAGCTGGTTTTTTGTTTACTTCCCATTCTCCTATGCGGCTGTCAGAATTGATTACTTTTTGTTTTTCTCGATAAGGTGATCGATAACATAAGCCATAATTACTATCGCTTGCTGGCAAAAGGATATCTTCTGATAGGGGATGAAACGAAAAATTAAGATCGATAATATGCTGGTCGGCCAGAGGTTCGTGAACAATTATCTCACTGGTTTGTTCAATTAGCGTTTTTTTGTCTGCTACAGACCAATTGCTGGTGCTAATAATCTTCGCGGAATGGTCTGAAATCTCTTGTGTTTGGAATTTATTGTGCTCTATTTTACCTTCTTCCCCAGCCCAAAAATTGATACCGTTTACGTTGCTCCATCCGAACCAAAGTCCGTGATGGTTGGTATTATCTTCAGGGGTATTGCTTGTAACACTTTGTGTATTGGGAGCATTAACCGGATGGAAGTACGGTTTGCTTAGATCTCTATGGTAATTATAAGTTAGAATTAGGTTTGAATCATTAAAGATGGATAGAGATGATCCAACCTCTTCATGAAAAGATAAGGCCACTTTTTTCACTTATGTTTTCGATTGCGGACACACTGCCAAACGAAATTTCAGATTCTTTTTCCTGCATTTAAATTCAGCTGAAATAATCGCAATATTATACTGTTTTGATTGGTCTCATGCAAGCAAACGAATATTCATATTGATTTGATTGACTCGGTCTGTGTTGAACTGATTTATTAGGAATGATATAATCCGAGGGTGTCTGGGTTGTTAATTTGTGCGACAGGTATGTTGGTATATCCTTTATTTAGGAAATGACAGATAGGCAATGGAGCTAAAACAATTTTTTCGGGCAGATCTTTCGGAACTCAGCCCTTATCATGTAGAGCAGCCTGATCATTGTGTGAAATTGGATGCTAATGAGTCGCCTTTTGACCTTCCAAACGAGATTTTAAAGGAAGTTTTAAAGGAAATTGGCAAATTAAGATTTCATCGTTACCCTGACCCGAGTTCAAACCGGTTGAGGACTGCAATATCTGGAATGATTAATGTTGATAAAGATCTGGTTGTCGTTGGTAATGGGTCAGATGAACTGATCAGCTACATTTTTCAGATATTTGCCAAGTCTGATGTACGGGCTTTTTTTCCAAGCCCAACCTTTTCGATGTACCGGATTTTTGCTCAGGTTTTTGGCGTACCATTTACTGAGATAAAACTTGGCTCAAATTTTGAACTGGTAGGCGAAACATGGCAATCATACCTTGATAAGTACCCCAAAAATTTGGTCTTTTTGGCTTATCCAAATAATCCAACTGGAAATTTGTTTTCGGAGAATATCCTTCACCAAATCCTGTCGCGTTCAGATACCATTTTAATTCTAGATGAGGCTTACTTCGAATTTTCAGGAAAATCATTTCTCAGTTTAGTCCATCAACATCCGAATTTAATCGTAACTCGCACATTCTCTAAAGCTTATGGGTTAGCGGGGATTCGTTGTGGCTATATGGTAGCACACCCGGATGTTGTATCTGAGGTAAACAAGGTTCGGATGCCTTATAATTTGAATAGATTTTCACAGGCCGTAGCCATGCTTATAATTAAGTATAGGGAGATTCTTAAACCCTACGTAAACTCGATATTGGAGGAACGAAAGCGAGTTTATGATCGACTGGTTGCAATAGATTGGTGCCGACCAATACCTACAGATTCTAATTTTATCCTTTTCCAGACCAGCAAACCTGCAGATCAAGTTTTTAATAAAGTATTGAGTCACGGTGTGCTAATCCGAAACCTCAGTCGTCCTGGGTTACTCGAAAATTGTCTTCGTGTGACAATTGGTACGGCTGAGGAAAACGATCAGTTTCTACACGCAATCACTGATGATTTTGGTGAGTCGGTCTGATGAAAATCCTATGGACAGTGTATTATTAAATGTAAATTTGGTTTTTGGCGATCTAAACTTCCATATAACGTTTTATAGGTAACAAACTGCCAATAAAACCAAGCAAAGTGCCAATGAGGATGATAGCGAGAAATTGAGTAGATGTCATAAATTCGATGTCGCCTATTTGTTGTGAGAGTAGATAGAATATCAAGTATATTCCCAATAATCCCAAGATGCTTCCGATGAAGCCCAGAAATATTCCTTGACTGACCAATGGTAGAATAATATATAGGTGTCCTGCACCGACCATTCGCAAGATTTTTATTTCTTCCCTCCTAAAATAGACGGTTAGCATAATTGAGAAGGAAACAATTACGATTGAAGATCCTCCCATTAATATACTAAATATTAGGACCACGGTTTCTGTCTTATTGATAAAATTGGAGCTATATTGTTCATAGGTTACGTCTTCAATACCAGTAAGACTGCCCACCCAGTTGGCAATATCTGGGAGGGCATTTGGGGCGAGAATAGGCTCGTTCAAATGGATTTCAAATGAGGCAGGAAGTGGGTTTATGTCTGCGAAGCCGTCCATGATAGCTTGGCTGTATTTTCCAAATGTCTCTTGGCTTTTTTTAAGTGCTGTTTCTTTTGAGACATAAGTGATATTACTGATTTCGTTTGCTCTTTGGAGGTCTATTCGCAGTTTGTTGAGCGTTTCTGTATCTAAATTGTCTTCTAAAAAGGCTATGATTGGAGCATCTGCTTTAAGAGTTTTTATTTCTTTGTGTAGGTAGTTCCGAATAATGGTTAGGTTACTCAAAATGATTACGGTAAGTGTGATGATAATGATGCTGAGCAAACTGACTATTCCACCGTGTCGAATGTTGGAAACAGATTCCTCAAACCAATATTTAATCATGTTAGAAATAAGATCTACTTAGTCCGTTGCCAACCCCAAAGGCATTATAAGGTACACCCACTGGCAAGCTACGGAATCCCCACGTCTCGGTTGTCGCATCATAGCCAAGACCAACTGCGACGGCTGGATCAGCTAGTAAATTAAGTTGGAATGTGAAGTCTTGGCGTACATTATTATAGGGTGGCCTACGTTTGATTCCAACTCGGTGCCACGAAATTCGAAGATCCCAGACGTTTAAGTTGCGACGGAGTGTCATTCGTTGTGAATAGAACTGTTTTTCAATCCAATCATAATCCGCTCCTAAATCGATTTCAATCAACGAATTAGGCCGGAACTGAAAACTGAAGTTAATTCGACGGGATGCACGAGATGTCCTTTTACTAAATGAGTTGCCAATCGAAAAATCCCATTTTTCTTGTCGATAGTTAATGTTTGATCTAAATCCAACTTGCTTGAATCGTTTTTTGTCGAGTTCGGATTCATTTGGGTTGTGTGTCGTACGGATCATGATATTCATATTTTGTTTGGCTAATGGCGTCATTGTTATGTCACTTTCAATGAAATCATACTTTCGATTCCATTCAGCGGCGTAATCAGTATAGTCTGCTCGTAACCGCGTTCGGAATTGAAGGATTCGTAACGGCGTTTTATTTTTTTTTGTTTTGATCTCAATACTGGTATCGAAGCGGTAGGTCAGATCTTTTGCTTCATAGAAATAGGTACTTGGCCCAAATGGATATAAATTGTCTTCACGGTCGACAGCTGGAGCATAACTGGCAGAGACAGTAGAATTCATTTGGTGCCTCATTCTCCTTGCACCGGGAATAAAACTGATGTCATAAATTCGAAACAGGATATTGCTGACATCAGCTTGTATATCGTAAACCCGACGAAATATGTGTCGATTTCCTTCGCGATCTTTATCATGCCAAACAAAGTTAGTATTTAGATTTAGATCCAGTTTCGCTTCGCGGGTTGATGAGACTTTTAGTGTTGATTGTTTTCGTACGTCGAAGCCAACGACTCCTGCCAACAAGTATACGTTTTCCTCTTCTTGGTATCGATCGCGGAAAAAATTTCCAAAGTTCAGGTCCAGATCAAAGCTGGCGTTTTCTAAGGTTGGGAAGCTTATGAGGGACAGAATAGGCATGTTGGTATTTACTTTCTCTGCTATTTGAACCATTCGGTCATTTATATTTTTGAATATGGGTAAATTACTAAGTCGCATTCGGGATAAGGAAACGTTTGCTTCTGGAAGCTTCTGCAGAGTACTTGTGCCTTCGCCGGTTAAGTCTAGGCTGTGGTTTACTTGAAGTCGACCAAGAAACTCACCTATTGTTTGTGTTGAGAAAGTTAGATTCCCGTCATCATCGGTGTCAAGTTCGTCGATTGCTGAGAATGCGGATCCCCAAGTAAACATACCGAACGAATCAATTGCTGATTCAGAATCTCCGAATCCTTCCTTATAACTTTCAGATTGTAATTCGATGCGGCCCATAAAATTTAATGGCTTTCGGCCTTCTCCTCGGTTGTCCCATGGTGTGTAGATGCTATGATAATGTCCCCATCGCAAGGCCGTTCGCTGCCCGATTCGGGTGGCTTCTTCCCGTGAAAATGAGTACTGGTCGTTGGTATAGAAAAATAAATCCCCACGGTAAGTTCGTTTTTTCTTAACATTAATTAGATGATATCCTCTTTTACTTTCAATAACGTTGCTTGATTCTCCTCGGTCGAGTTGTTGTGCTTCTCGTGTAACCGCACGTTCGTGTTCCCATCGACCTTTAAATCCGTGTTTTGTATAGGTTTTAATTTTTTCTTCTTCTTCCAATTCTCCATTCTGTTCTATTTCTTTTGGATCGGACACTTTTTTTTCAGCTTCAGCTTTTTCAGCTAGACGCTTTTCAAACTCTTCGACCATAGATTGGCCAACCTTTTCCTCGAATTCACGTGCGATTGTATCGAAGAGTGGAGTGTCTTCTTTTTCAATAAGTTGGAAAATATAGATGCCTTGGTCTGTCATTACAGTTGGTGTTACTTCATCTGGTTTTTCGAGACGACGAACTGAATACTTCCATTGGCTGTCCATTTTGTTGAGTGGCATCATTACGTCAGAAACTACTGCTTCCTCAAATTCGCTCGCAAGTAGTGAGAGACTTTCGCCCTCAGCAGCACGTTCTTGTATTTTTTCAGCTGTTTCTCTTGTTGTTTCCCTTGTTTTTTCGCTAGGGCTAATATTGATATCGATACGACGTAGAGAAATCTCGTGCTCACCATAAATATCGAGAATTTGGTCAACCTTCAAGATATGAAATCCGTGTTTTGTTTGCAATATTTTACTGGTTTCGCCTGCTTTGAGCGCGAAGGCTACTTCTTCTAGAATTGGGTCAAGCCTTAACTTGCCGTCTTGGTCTCTTTCTCCTTGAACTAGAAACCCTAGAGCGCCTCCTTGGTAACGAGTTTGGTCATCATCGGAGTTAGCCTCGGCGATTTTTCCGAAGTCAGCGTTGTCAGCTTGTAATTTAACTTTGACTTCTTGTATCTTTGTATGTGCGCGTTTGACATCTTCTTCTGTAATCATATATTTGAAGAATAACTGACGGAGTTTATAATGATCAAACTCTCCGTCTAAACGATCGACAAGCTCGGAAGCGAGGTCTCTTAATTTTACTTTTTCACTTGGTGTTGCATCTGGCAGAAATGGAATGAATATCTCATCGAATCCAACGTCATTGACGCGATATCCTCCGTCAGTACCACCTCCACGACCACGACGAGAACTTTGATCGAACATAATTGATCCATTAAATCGACGTCGTCGAGAAATGGGCAGTTCAATACTCATGAACGGTCCTTGGTAGCTATCTGTGCCTAGTCTAAAGATAAGTTTCGCTTGTTTGTCTTTTCGGAGGTCTCGACGATAGGCAGGAAAATAGAAAAGTGGAAAACCACCAATTCTCAGTATAACGTGTTTGGCAATGAGTTCTTTGTTGGTTTTGACGATGATATTCGAAGCTAAAAAATCGTAGTGAGGGTGTTTCAATGGGCTACTGGTAATCGATCCTCCGCGTATATAGGATTCATTCTCTCCGATTTTAAAAATTTCTTTGCCTCGATAGTACCACGGTTCGCTGTAGGTAAATCCTTCATGGACAACACCTTCCTTAGTTGTCATATTGTAAATTAATTCGTTCGAAAAAGTTTCTTCGTTACCAACAACCAGTTTCACGTTTCCATATGCTTTTACCATATCTTTGTCGAAGTCGGCCCAAATTTGGTCTGATCGAAGTACAATTTCTTCTGTTTTAACCAATGCTTGCCCGTGGATTTCTACAAGGTTTTTGTTCACAATAAGGTTGTGGCCTTTACCAATAATGCGGTCTTTTTCCCCAGAAGCGTTTTCTGGGTCCAGACGAACTGGTCGTTTCTCTTGGGGAGTTTCTTCCTTACGAGTAATATTCTCAGTTGATTCGTTGGTCTTGGTGTTGATCGAACTAGCTGGAGGAACAGTCTCTTGGGACCAAACCCCAGTTGATAAGCAGAGGAATAAGATTAAAAAAGTTGCTGAATAATTGAGTTGAGAGTGATAGAAATGGATGTAGGAATGACCTATAGGTTTAAACTGGTAAGGTTTTTTTTGCTTTTTGAATTTCCATTTATTATGCAACTGAAATAAGCGAATCGATTGGTGTACTTGCCTATTCAATTATGTTTTTGCCTAGTTTATTCGTTGATTTTGATGAAGGCGATACTTCGAAGAAGATCTGTGTAGGTTTTCCACTCTTCTTGGAACTTCTTTTCGCGTAAGAGAGTTCGGATTTGATCTTTTTCTGCTTGTGTGAGTTCGGAAGGAAGGCGACTGTCAACTTTGAAAATGTGGATGCCTGACGAAGTTTTTACAGGTTTACTGTATTCTCCTTTTCCAAGTTTCTCGATTACAGGACGGATATCTGGAGTCAAATCGTCCAATGAGTGAGGTCCGAGATCTCCACCGTTTTCTTTTGTTTTAGCATCTTCAGAAAAGTTTTGGGCTAAGATAGAAAAGTCTTCACCCTGATTCAATTTTTCAATGATAGTTTGTATGGTATTGTTGGCGGTATTAACTGAATCTTGATTGATTTCGAAAGGCACGTTGAGGTGACGAAAAGCAATGTTTTCATTATCCTTACGCTCGATTTTGAAAACATAATACCCTTCACTGCTTTCAATCGGTTTGCTGACGGTATTTGCTCCTAGTGTTGTTAGTGTCGTTGAAAAAGGTTCAGAAAGCTTTTTAACTTCGGTAATGGGAAGTTCTACCAGAGTAGCAACCTTTTCATCAGCGATTTTATCTTTAATAACTTGCTGAGCTAGAACTTCAAAATTTCCACCATCTTTAACAGCAATTATAAATTCATTTAATGTTTTAATTGTTTTTTGACGATTTACTTCAGTTGGTTGAAAAGCAATGAAAATGTGCCTTAAGTTGATAAGGTCACTTTTTTCATCGAATTGGTCTCGGTTATCGTCAAAGAATTTCTGGACATCGGAATCTCGAACTTGTAACTTGGGTAGTATTCGTTGCATTACAAGTCTCTCTGCCATTAGATTCCGTTTGGTTTGTTCACGATAAGATATTATGGTGAACCCTTCGCGTTTCAGTTGCTTAAGAAACTCTTCTTCGTTTGTAATTTTTGTCTGATCTTTGAAGTTTTGTATTGCAAGGTCTATTTCTTCGTCCGTGACCTCAATTTTAAGTGTTAACGCAGTTTCGACCAGTAGCATCTGACGGATGAATTGATCAAGTAATTGAGGTCGGTCTTTATCAGCCTGTTGACGTGCTTCTTGTTCGTTGAAATTATAGAAACGCTGGAGTTCCATTGCCCGTTGTTTTACCAGCGTTTCTATTTCCCAAGCAGTAATTACCTCGTCGTTCACAAAGCCAATAATTCGATCGAATGTTCGACCATATGCTATCTGAATCAAAGAGGCAAAAATAACAATCAGCAGGCCAGTTTTTTTAAGGCGAGATTGGTATAGTATAGAATTTAGCATGTTTTTTCGACGTGCATTTATTCCGTTGAACCAGGTGAACTTTCTGGTGTTTCGTTTGGCTCTTCGGTACCTACTGTCCCTGTTGAAGTTTCTGCTTCATCAGGTTCGGTTTCTGGTTCAACTGGAACTTGAATCAGGTCCTCATAGACTTTGACTTCAGCTTTTTCTCGGAGCTTGGAAAGCCAATCTTCTAGGAGTTTATCCCGTTTATCCTGTTCTGCACTGCTCTCAACACTATCGCGAACTTCTTCAAAGGGTTGTTGGCGTTCTGCTTTCTCTTCTTCTTTCCGAAATATCATGAAATAGGGTTCTCCTTGCACTTCTGCACGAATGATCTCGTTATGAGTTTTCCCGATTTCAAGGGCAAAGGCGGCATCAACAAAAGGTTTGACGATATCGGAGAAACTGTTGTAGCTAATAAAACCGGTATTACCAGGGTCCTCTGGGTCTGCTCCAGGTCCATCAAGTTCTCCGCGGTCCGATAGTGTCTGGGCCAATTCTTTGATATCAGCGCCGTCTTCTATTTGCTGAAAAGTTTCTGTTGCCCGTTCTTCGTTTTTGACGGTGATACAAGTTAATCGAACTTGTTCTGGTTCGATGTATTCCTCTTTGTTTTCTTCATAGTAAAGTCTCAGGTTGTCTTCAGTAAGCTTTATTTTTTGTTCGACCTCAAGATCGGTTATTTTTTCCAGCATCAGCTCGTGAAGATAGTCTTGTATTTTTTCTTGAATTTCTTCGTTATCTTGCAGGTTATTATCTTGGGCAATCATTAGAATCAGACGACTTTCGGCCATAAGTGTCATATATTCTTCAAGACCTTCTTTAGTCTCTTGATACTGTTCCTGTTTGTACTCAGGGAGTTCAGATATTTCCTGCATCATTTCTTCAAGTGTAATATGATGTTTTTTGCCCTCCCAATCGAATTCTGCAATTATTGTTCCTTTTATTTTTTCGGTCTTACTGCCACAACCAATTAAAAAGGGGCCAGTTAATAGTAAACACAAAAATACGATGATCCTATTCATTTTCGGTCTCCTTTTCTGTTTTTTCGTTAGTTTCTTCTTCGGAGCTTTCTTCGCTTGGTTTTACCGCAGATTCAGGAATACGATCAGGATGTTTTAGGAGCTTTCCTTTTTTTGTGACTTCCTCAACCCATTCTAGAATGCGTTCGCGTTTCTTTTCCCTTTCAATAATTCTTTCAACTTGATCCTTTACTTCTTCGAAAGTTTCCTGTCGTTCTGGACGGTGTTCTTCCTTGCGAAAGATCATATAATAATATTCATCCCCATATTCGACTTCTACGAGTTCTTCGGTCATTTCTCCAACTTTGAGTTCGAAAGCACCGTCAATAAAGGGTTTCCAACTTTCCGAGACATTTCTGTCGAAGAAACCTGTATCACCTGGATCGTTTTGCCCTGAACCTGGTCCATCAAGCTTGTTTTCTTCCGAAAGTTTCTTCGCCATATCGATAATATCTGTACCTTCTAATATTTGATCAAGGGCGCTTTGTGCAAGTTCTTCGTCTTCTTTTATAGATATGCAAGTAGTGCGAACCTCTTCGGCCACGATATAATCATCCGAATGTTCTTGGTAATAGTTTCGTAGCTCCTCTTCTGAGTAGGAGATCTTTTCATCTACTTCGATTTTGGTGAGTTGTTCAACCATTAACTGATGACGATAATCTTCGACTTTCTCGAGTAACTTCTTATTATTATCAAAACCATTTTTTTGGGCACTGAGCAATTGCAGTTTCTCATTGAGGAATTCGTTAAGAAACTCGATTTTGTCAGATATTGTTCTGTTAACATTCTCTTGTCGATAAGCAGGTAGTTTTTCAATTTCTGCTTCTAGGTCTTCAGCAGTAATTTCTTGGGTTTCTCCATTCCAAGTAAATTTTGCTACGACTTCTGTTGCATGCGTAAAGGTATTGAAGTGGACCAATAGAAAAAATAAGAAAACTATGTTAGTGAAACTATGTTTTAACAATTTTTCCTCCTTAGTATGATGTTTAATCACTCTGAAGTTTTTTTAAAATGCTCCTAATTACTAAAATAAAGTTCCTCCCACTTAAACCTCTTGAATCGATTTGTAGCCGAGATGGAGGTATGAGCGAAATTCTTTTATCTTGTTGCATAAGTTTGATTATTTGTTGTGGATTAATCTGAGCCTTTTCTGGGTTGACAGCGATGTTGATTTTGTTCTCAGCAAAGGATATTCTTTCGATCCCAATTTCTTGACAATGATGTTTCAATTCAGCTGTGTCTAATAAAAAGTGCACAGGTTCTGGAATGGTGCCGAAGCGGTCTTGGAATTCGGCTTCCAATTCCCGACGTTCTGTTGTGGTTTTCAGGTTGGCGATCTTTTTGTAGAACGAAATCTTTTGTCGGCTGTCAGGAACATAATTGTCTGGTAAATATGCTTCTAATGGAAGGTCAATTCGTACATCAATCGTTTCATTAATCTCCTCTCCTTTCAATTTTTTTATGGTTTCTTCAAGCAATTGGCAATACAGATCGTAACCAATTGTTGCGATGTGGCCATGTTGTTGCGAGCCGAGCATATTGCCAGCACCCCGAATTTCGAGGTCACGCAACGCGATTTTGAATCCAGACCCTAGGTCGGTAAATTCTTCGATAACTCGCAAGCGTTTCTGGGCCCCTTCGGTGATGGCTTGGCCTTGTGGGTAGAAAAGATAACCATATGCTTGCAAGTCTGCGCGGCCAACGCGTCCTCGAAGCTGATAAAGCTGGGCAAGACCAAGCGCGTCCGCGCGGTTAATTATAATCGTGTTTACATTGGGAATGTCAACTCCTGATTCGATGATCATTGTAGACAAAAGAACGTCATATTTATGATCCATGAAGTCTGTAATGATTTTTTCGAGTTGCCGTTCCGGCATTTGCCCATGACTAATAGCAATTTTTGCCTGTGGTAAGAGTTCCTCGAGGTGTGCTGCGATACTAGCAATGCTTTGAACGCGATTATGAACAAAAAAGACTTGTCCTCCTCGTTCAATTTCTCGTAGAATGCTGTCTTTTACAATATCTGGGTTGTATTCCATGATATAGGTTTCAATGGGCAAACGGTTTTCAGGTGGTGTATTGATCAAACTGAAATCTCGAATTCCAACCATCGACATGTGTAGTGTTCGGGGAATAGGAGTAGCTGTTAATGTCAACACATCAACTGTTGATCGGATTTGCTTGATTTTTTCCTTGTGTTTCACTCCGAAACGGTGTTCTTCATCAATGATGAGTAAACCAAGGTCGTGGAACTTAATTTTTTCGGAGATCAATGCATGTGTACCAATGACAATGTCAACAGTGCCTTTTGCGATACCTTCTTTTATTGATTGCATTTGTTTGGGGGTTTTTAGACGGCTCAGCATTTCTACACAAATTGGGAATGGGTTAAATCGGTTTTGGAATGTGTTAAAATGTTGTAAGGCGAGTACTGTTGTTGGAACGAGGACGGCAACTTGTTTGCCGGCTGCTACGGCTTTGAAAGTAGCACGTAATGCAACTTCCGTTTTTCCATAACCCACATCTCCGCATATTAATCGATCCATGGGTTGGGATTTTTCCATATCTGATTTTACATTGGTAATTGATTCAATTTGGTCGGGGGTTTCTTCAAACGGAAATAAAGCTTCAAATTCCTGTTGCCATGGTGAGTCACAGGGAAAAGCAAAGCCTTCCGTACTTTTACGTTTGGCATATATACTTAACAGTTCTTCAGCCATCTTTTCGATCGCCGCTTGTGCTTTTGACTTTGTGTTTTTCCAAGTTGTTCCACCAAGCCGGTCTATCTTCGGTTTGTAATCTTTTTCGTTTCCACCGATATATTTCTGTACTAGATTAATTTGATACGTTGGTACATAAAGAATGTCATTATTCGTGTACTCAAGCTTAATGAAATCCTGAAATTTACCGTCCACTTCGATTTTCTTGATACCTTGGTAGACAGCAATACCATGTGAAACATGTACCACAAAATCGTTTACCTGAAGGTCAATAATGCTCGCAATTGACGCGCCGTCCTTAAATTTTGGTTTTTTCCTTGGCCGTTGTGTTCGACCGAACACCTCGTGATCGGACATCACAACAATTCTCTCATCTTCACTGATGAATCCTTCACTGAGATTACCTGTGCGGACATGCGTTCTTGAATCAGGAAAGTTTCGTTCGTTCAGAATATGCTCAAATCTTTGCGAGAGTTTCTGGTTTTCGCAAAATATGGTAGTAGAGTAGCCATCTTCTGACCATGTTTTGATTTTTTCAAAATTCATTTGATAGTTGCCACGTTGCAAACCGAGTGGACGCATCCCAAATTGAATTTCTTCAAACTTATTAGTAACTGGTGTTGGCGGAGGTGTCAGCGATATGTATATAGTCTGCAATGCCTCTAATTTTGAAATCAGAGGGTCTACAGGTATAAATGTCTCATCTGTTGGAACCATGAACTGATTGGCATCCCATTTTTTCTGGTAGATTTGTTCTGCTTGTTCAATTAGTTGTTGTGCTTCGCGTTTTACCCAACTTGGTTCTATTAGAGTAGTAATTGTGTCAGGTGGCACGTAGTCCAGTAGAGTAGACATATCGTTGTGTAACATTGGTATAATCGACTCAAGTCCTTCTAGGTCTATTCCTTCCTCCAATCGGTATGTGATTTGTTCAATTTCAAATGTATATTTGGGAGATGATTTTAATGCAATCAAGGTCTCTGCCCGGTTTCGCCATTGGTTTACGATTGCGTCGGTGAAAGTGATTTCACGAGCGGGAATAAGGGTGACTTGATTTATATTTTTGGTAGATCTTTGTGTGTTAAAGTCGAATAAACGTATATCCTCGACCTCATCACCGAATAGGTCAATTCGTATTGGCCAGTCATGATTTAAAGGGTAAATATCTAGGATGTTGCCACGTCTAGCGAAGTCCCCTTTTGCTTCAACAAGTTCAACTTTTCTATATCCGCTGTTAACCAGATATGTGGTGAGTTCTGACAAATCAATTTCTTGGCCAATCTTTAAGGTGCGGAGATATGAATTGATAACCGGATTTGGTGGCACTTTCTGGAGTAGCGCCTTGATAGAGGTAGAAATAAAGGTAGGCTTACCATTTATCAGGTTCTTAAAACATTCCATTCGGTCCGCTATATATTTTTTGGGTGGTGAAATACCTTGGTACAGAAAATTTTGATATTCTGGAAATACGGATACCTCTATATCATTGCTGAGGTCTTGGGCTAGCTTTTCTGCTTCGCTTTGTGATGGAAAAATAGCTATAAATGATTGATTAGCTAAGTCTTCAGCTAGCGAACAGAGAAGGAAAGCAACGGAAGAACCGTGTAAACCCCTAATCCAAGGTTTAATGCGCTGAGAACCTAACGATGAAACAATTGATTGGTAAGGTTGTGTTTGACGAAAAAGTTCTTTCACTTATCTAAGGTTGATTTTTTCAAGTGTACCAGTCAGTTTCCCAAATCGCAATTTGGCTTCAATTCGGACAGGTATCCGCAAATTGTCGTCTGTCAACCATATCCTATGACCGTGAGAAGTTTCCAAAGCGATTGTTCGTTTCTGACCAATTTTAGTCTTTAAAGTTTCACGCTTATTAACATTAAGAGTGACGTATTGTGGTTTACCTCTAACAAATAGTGGGAATTGATAGTGTTTACCTATTTCTAACTTCTTTGTTCGTACAAAGAATATCATTGATAACTCGTCTTGAATACCAACAGGCGATGAAAATTCATATGATTTCTTGTTTTTCAAATAATAGATTTGTCCATTTCTTTGATCAAAATCCACTTCCACATTTGCTCTATAATCTTGGTCTTCTATATATTTCGTGTGCCGAATAGGAAATAATTTTTCTGTTGTAATGTAACTCTTTTTGTGGTCAAGGAAGTGGTATATTTTACCAAACAAACCGCCAGATTGGGATTCCGATCGAACTTGGAAGACTTTCTGGTTGTTAAACTTTGTTTTTTTGTCAATTGCTATAATTTGTTTGCCGGCCACCAATCCGGCGAATTTTGCCTTATAAATGAGTTCTTCACCAACACGTATCGACGTGTAATTTTCGTTTTCCAGTAACGAGGTTGTTTCCGCGATAACTATTGAGGCACAAAAAAAGAAAAAAAACTCTAGTATACTAGTTAAATTATTAGTCATATACTCTGGGTTCTGGCCGGAATGTTGGTGCGAGTTGAGGGTTTTTCCGGTCTGCTTGATATGCCCAATCGAGGGTAATGGCCTCGGACGAAACAGAAAGTAACCATAATTTAGCATAATTTCCTGAAGGGAGAAGCAAAACGTAGATGTGTCCTTCAATCAATTCTATAAAGGAAGTTGTAAACCCCTTTGTAGGGGATACATTAATTTCTTCAAAGTATTCATGATATCCCATGTCTTGAATCTGAGTGCCATTATCTGTATATAGATATGGGGCGTTGATTTCCTCGTCAAAGGCAAAGTAGATGTCAGAGTCTTTCCAGTCTATGGCTCCATTTTCTCGCTTTCCAAAGTGGAATCCACTCCGTGAAGGAAATAAGTCGTAAGCGTGTAGAGTGACGTTTTGCCCTGATGGCCGGGGGGTATCATACACCTCTTCTGGGCTCAGATCACTTTCGTTGCCATTGATATCGAATGCTGAAACTGCATAATGATAGGTAACTCCGTTTTGTGCAGTTTGATCTGTGTACTGTGACTGCGGTATTGACACTTCTGCTAACAAGTCAAAGTTTTGTCCATCATTTCCTTTCCATATTCTGTAACCAGATAGGTCGTATTCCCCGTTTGGGAACCATTCGATAGTTATTTCATTGTTTCCTGTAATACTTTTAACCCCACGGGGGATAGCGGGAGGCTCTCTGTCTTCAGAATTCTCCCCATTGTCACAAGCAAAGTTACAGGTTGCCAACATCCCAGCGATGAAGATCAAAAACATCTTTTGAGTTCGGGGATACATTAAGGAGATTTGTATATTAAAGCTGACCAACATATCGACGCATTTCAAGGGGATATATTCTTAGAAAAATCCAACAAATAATATCATAATCCTTGGACTTCATGCAACATACATTTTATGGGTGGAATGTAGTCCGAGTGCTGGTTTAGGCTTTCCTTTTTACTTGACAACAATGGTCTTGAAAGATATTATACGGATTTATTGGTGTTGAATATTGTCTTGAAGTAAGTTTAACGTGTTCTTAAGCACAATATATGTTTGGGATTCTTATTGTAACTTGGCTTTGCGCGATCAAAGAATTCGTCTAATACCCATTCTTGCTGCTGAAGTAACTTATTTTTGTTTTGCTTGGCAGTGGTTTGGTCTGAACACTTGTCTATTGTTAAGACTGTTTTACGCAGAAATCCATACCCTAGATGTCTGACTTAACTACGGTTACCTGCCCAGATTGTAGCACACAAATCCCTTCAGATTCGTATGTTTCAGCCAAGCAAGTTTGTACTCTGTGCGGTTATCATTTTGCCATAGGTCCTGAAGAGAGGCTTGCTCATTTAGTTGATTTAGATAGCTTCATTGAGTTGGATACCGGATTGTTTTCGGTAAATCCTCTAGAGTTCCCTGATTATGAATTGAAACTCGCACGTGATGCTAAAAAAACTGGCCGACGATCCGAAATGATGACTGGTGTAGCGGAAATTGGTTGCTTCCCTGTTGCAATTGCGGTGGGTGATGTCCGGTTCATGGGGGGGAGTATGGGTTCTGTTATTGGCGAAAAGCTGACTCGTATTATTGAATGTGCGACAAGCCGAAATTTGCCGTTGGTTACTATTTCTGTTAGTGGCGGAATGCGGATGCAAGAAGGAACTCTTGCTCTGATGCAGATGGAGAAGACTGCAGCTGCATGTGTGCGACATTCTGAAGCTGGATTATTTCATCTATCTGTTGTTACAGATCCGACGTTTGGCGGAACAACAGCTAGTTTCGCTTCACTCGGTCATGTTATTTTTGCTGAACCAGGGGCCCGGGTTGGGTTTGCTGGGCCGAGAGCTGTTGCTAGTATCCGAGAAAAACTCCCAGAGAATTTCCAAAGAGCTGAATTCCTGTTGGAGCATGGGATGATCGATCAAATTGTACACCGACATGACATGAGAGATCTCATCGTAGATTTACTCGATTTCTGTAGTACATCTGAAAATATTAACGTTTAGTTTTAAAATTTAAAGTCTGTTTTTTTGCTTTTGGATGTGATGTTGAAGATTAATAAAGAAGGAGAATTTATATAACCTGTTGCCTAGTATTAGGTTATTTATAATTTAAGGTATGAGTAAAAAGCTAGTTATCGTTGAATCGCCGACCAAAGCGAGAACTATTTCCAGATTTCTGGGTAGCGAATATTTAGTTGAATCATCTTTTGGGCATATAAGGGATCTACCGGAAAGCAAGATGGGGGTCAATATAGAAAATGACTTTGAGCCGGATTACGAAATCCCTGATAAGGCTGCAAGTGTTGTCGCCAAACTGAAAAAAATTGCTGGAAGCGTTGATAGGGTGTATTTAGCAACAGATGCTGATCGGGAGGGAGAAGCAATTGCTTGGCATTTGATAGAAGCGTTGGGGATTGACCTTGATCAGACTGAAAGAATTGTCTTTCATGAGATAACGGAAACTGCCATTCAAAATGCAATGCAAAATCCTAGGCGTATCAATTTGAATTTGGTAGATGCCCAGCAGGCACGACGTGTATTAGATCGGTTGGTGGGATATGAACTTTCGCCATTTCTATGGAAAAAGGTTGCTAAAGGTTTGTCAGCCGGTCGGGTACAATCAGTAGCGTTACGTCTAATTGTTGAAAGAGAAGAGCGAATAAAGAGTTTTGAACCGCAAGAATATTGGTCTATTAACGCAGATTTTAAATGTCAGGATGATGGGGATGTTAGGTTAGCAACCGAAATTTATGCTAAAGAAGGCAAACGGCTAAAAAAATTTGATATACCCCACCAAGAATTGGCAGATGAAATGGTGGTAAGGTTAAGGGCGAGTGAATATTATGTTTACAAGATTACAAAGAAAAAGCAAACAAGGAATCCAGCGCCGCCTTATATTACTTCTACAATGCAGCAATCTGCAAATCGTAAGCTGGGTTTTTCAGCTAAGCAAACAATGTTTATTGCCCAGAAAATGTATGAAGGCATTAATGTTGGTAGCGAAGGAGAACAAGGTTTAATTACCTATATGAGAACGGATTCTCTAAATTTGTCTCCAAGTTTTCTGAGCGAGGCGAGAGAGCATATTGCGTCTGAGTTTGGTTCAGATTATTGTCCAAGCAAACCGAGAGTCTTTAAAGGTAAATCGAAAGGGGCTCAGGAAGCACATGAAGCGATTCGTCCAACTTCAGTTGCTCGTACGCCTCACTCAGTTAAGGCGTATTTAGATGATAGGACATTTAAACTTTATAAATTAATCTGGGATCGTGCTGTTGCTAGTCAGATGAATCCGGCAATCATTGAAAGGACTACTATTGATATTAATACGTCTGATGATTACTATACCTTGAGGGCTTCTGGCGGAATAATCAAATTTGATGGGTTCCTGCGGGTTGTTTCGGACCAGCTTGAAGAAACGATATTACCTCGGTTGGAAGAAGGAACCGATATGTTGCTTGAGCAAGTTACACCTAGACAACATTTTACTGAACCTCCAGCTCGATATTCGGATGCCAGCATTGTTAAAGAATTGGAGGAGTATGGGATTGGACGGCCATCTACGTATGCGCCGACTATCAGCACCATTATTGACCGCGGTTATGTTGAAAGATTGGAACAGAACCGCTTAGGTCCAACGGATATTGGAGGGCTGGTTAACGCGGTTTTGACCGAGCATTTCACGAATATTATAGATTATGAATTTACTGCCCGATTGGAAACAGATTTTGACACTATTTCAGAAGGGAAGCATGATTGGCAGGCTGCTGTCAAAAAATTCTATGGACCATTTAAGGAGAATCTCGATAATAAGTCTGAGACTGTTAAGAGAGAAGATATCATAAAGAAGAGGGAAATTGGTGTTGATCCGGGATCTGGGTTGCCAGTTATCGCGCGCATCGGTCGGTTCGGTGCTTATGTGCAGTTAGGTGATTGGAGTGAAGATGGTAGTGGGAAAAATGATACGAAGCCCAAAATGTCTTCTTTGGAGAAAGGTCAAAGTATTGACACGCTAAGTTTAGAAGAAGCATTGCAGCTTTTGATATTGCCTCGTGTGGTGGGGAAAAATGTGGATGATGAAGATGTTATCGCCAATGTTGGTCGTTATGGTCCTTACCTTAAAGTTGGCAGTAAAACTGTGTCTTTGCCCGAGAATTATAATCCCAAGACTATCAGCCTAGCGGAATGTAAGGCCGTTATTGAACAAGCGGATAAAGTCAATGCAGAAAAAGCAAAGCCGATAGCCGACTTAGGGGTGGATCCAACGACACAAGGCCAAATCTTAGTTAAAAACGGGCGTTATGGTCCGTATATTACAGATGGTAAAACTAACGTATCTGTTCCCAAAGATGTGGAGCCAGAGAGCATTTCTCTGGAATCCGCCATAGATTTATTAGATAAAAAAAGGAAAAATCCGCCTAAAAGGCGCAGAAGATCGAAGTAACGTAGAATTAGAATGCTCATAGAGTTATTCCGTGAAGTGGTTGAGAGAAATGATCGAAGTTTATAAAGTTGACATGAGTTATAAAAAGGATATCCAAACCCTTCGTAACGTCAGTTTTAATGTTGATTCTGGGGATTTCGTCTTTTTGGTAGGTCCTAGTGGGACTGGCAAAACGACCCTTCTACGAATATTATATCGTGAATTGATACCGACCTCAGGCGATGTGGTAGTGATTGGGAAGCATTTAAACCGAATTCGCAGTTCCGAGATCCCAAAATTGCGTCGCCAGATGGGGGTTGTGTTTCAAGATTTTAAACTTCTTCCCAATAAGACAGTTCAACAAAATATAGCTCTTACAATGAAAGTTACAGGTGCTAAAAGGTCAGAGATTCAAAGTAACGTTAATCAATTGATTCACCAGATGGGATTGGTTCATAGGCGAAACGCGTATCCAGAGGAACTCTCTGGTGGTGAGCAGCAACGCGTTGCTATAGCCAGAGCAACGGTAAACAATCCATTGTTACTGATGGCTGATGAACCAACAGGAAACTTGGATCCCAAATTATCTTTGGAGATTATGCATTTGTTTGAGACTTTTAATTTTCGCGGAGCAACTGTCTTGGTTGCTACACATGATTTGGCATTGGTGCAACAACTTGGTAAGAGGGTGATTCGGATCGAAGACGGCCGGGTTATAGAAACCTAAATAAATTATGTTGGGTTCGAATCTTTTTAAAGTTATCATCCTGTTCTCTTTGCTTCATTTTAAGACCGTCCGGTTATGGTGGTGCAGGCACAAACTTTCCTAGAATCATTGAGGTTTCCGCACCTGTAACTTGTGGCAGGTTTCCCTTGTGTCCGTGAATTGCCTCGTTTGCGAGAACGGCAAATGCAATTGCCTCTTTAGCGTCATTGAATGGTGCTGGCTCGATTGAGATCGGATCAAGTAATTTAGAAATGCGTTTTATAAGTGTGTGATTATGTATGCCTCCTCCACTGACCAGAATCTTTTCGATTGTATAATGGGGCAGTAGAAAGGTTTTGTAGTGGTAATATATGGTTTGTGCAGTGAACTCAGTGACTGTTGCTACTATGTCTGTGTTTGATAGTTTGCTGTCTTTTGAGTCTTTTATGGTTTGCATAGCAAACTGTTGTCCAAAATCTTCTCTTCCAGTAGTTTTTGGAGGAACTTCTTTGATGAATGGATGGTTCATCCACTTGCGAATCAGCTGAGGATGGATGCGACCTTCACTGGCAATTTTACCCCCACGATCGAATTGCTGTTGACCATTGGTAACAATTTCAGTTACTGCGTCTATGATCATATTTCCTGGTCCTGTATCAGAGGCGATAACTTGGTTTTCTCTTGCGTTTGCTGGTATCAGGGTAAAGTTGGCAATACCTCCGATATTTTGTAGAGCAATTGTTTTATTTTGTTTGCGGAAGAGGAGGAAATCGACATAGGATACCAGAGGTGCTCCTTGGCCTCCAGCCGCCATGTCTGAGACACGAAAGTCAGCCATAACTGGGGTTTTGGTGTGGTAGGCGATGACAGCTGGTTCTCCGATCTGCAACGTGGAGGGCACGTATTTAGCGTCTTTCTTTGGTGGTAGATGGTAGAGAGTTTGACCATGTGATCCGATCAGATCGACGTCGCTAGGCTCAAGGTTAGCGGATTTGATTACTTGGATTGCTGTTTCCGCGAAGATTTTTCCAATTAGAAAATTCATTTGACAGATTTTGTCTACGCTAGAATCTTCTGGATTGAAAAGTTCAAGAATGCGTTGTCGGATATCTGTAGGGAATGGGAGTGTGTCGAACGCAATGAGGTTTACTTCTGTTTCAAACCCTTTACCTCTTATTTCAACTAATGACGCGTCAACACCATCTACGGATGTTCCCGACATAAGCCCGATAATTTTCTTGCTGTCTTTGTTTGATAGTGAATGGAAAGATTTCATCTATAAAGAGCTCAAGGGGCTAAGTTATAAGAAGGGTGTTTCCTTTTCTCGGGTTGCTCTTGTCTAAGCTGGGTTAGGTAGGATTGTCGAATTTGATTGAAGGCGTTAATGCTCGTGGTTTTTTGATAGTCAGGGTAGGTCCATTCAAGAGGTTGGAAAGATTTATTGAAAAACTTTAGTGTGATCTCCGCGTATATACTTTGCTGTAAGTAAATTCGGTGGGCTTGGTTCTTGGTTGTGGCCAAGACGAGCTTAGCCAAAGTGACATAACCAGGATCGAGGTTAACTCGCCGTTTATTATTAATACAAAATTGCTGTTCGAGATAATTGCAGAAATGCTTAATATCAGCAAGTTTTTCGGGCATTATCAGGTTGGTAAAACTCACGAAACGGCGGCTTAGGCCTCCCCCCATCTCTTTCTGATAGTAATCAGTATGGTCAAAAGCGTATGGATTACTTTCGAAATCGATGTTATCAAAATGTTGTGATAAACAGGCCCGCGTCTCTTGGAAAACCGAATCGTTTGCTGTAATCGTGGCAACGATAAGCTTGACTGGAGCAACCGGAGCGACCGTGCCCATCTACTGACCTATTCTTCAGAGGCGGAAGGTTGGTCTTCCTCTTTTTTCTCTACGTCTTTGTTTGAGGTATCAGTCTGAGTTTCCGCATCTGCCCCGAAGGTGAATTCTGTTTCGAGCAAGATTCGAATTGGCTTCATCCACATTCGAGCTATATTCAGGTCATAAGGAGCGTATGGTTCATCCGGATCGCCTGTTTCAACGAAAAATTGAGGTAGCTTAACTTGTTCTGTTTCGATGAATTTTCGAATGGCAATTGTCGCATCATATGCTGATGCAATCCGGGTGGCTTCCTTAATTGCCTCAACAACTTGGTGTCTTTCCTTTGATTCCTGCCTGATCTTCCGTCTCTGTGAACCAACAACTCGTAGCAGACTAAAAGTAATTACCAGAAAGAAACCAGCTCCTGCTAGGCCTAGGGCTGCAATTACGAGAAAAACCGTCGTCATGTGGAATATACCCTTACATTTATGTCCGAATCACTGATATTATACGTGCGATAGATTTTGAGAGCAAGAAAAAAAGGGTTTCTCTTTTGATAAATTAACGGACGCTTTATGATATTGGTCGAAAAATTGAAGGATGAGAATCCAGGGGGGCGTTGTTATGCGGCTGAAGAACTTGGTCATATTGGAGATGTTAGTGCAATCCCTTATCTTATTGAATTATTAGGGGATGATTATCAGGAAGTTAGGTCTAGTGTTGCCAGAGCGCTAGGGGAAATTGGCCATCAAAGCGCGTTAGCAGCACTGCTGAAATCTTTGTCAGATCCAGTGGGATCTGTCCGGGTCTGGGTAGTATATGCCATTGAACAGGTTGGTGTATCAAATCAAGATGTAATTCAAGGTTTGATTGCTGCGTCGCAGGATTCAGAGTGGTTTGTAAGATCTCGAGCTGTGATAGGGCTCGGAAAAGTTGGTATTAGTTCTGTGGAAGCTAAGCTAGCTTTGAAAAATGCATTGGAAGATTCCAATCAGACGGTTCGAAAGAATGCAGAAATGGCATTAAGGTAAATTAATTATGGCTCAAAGACAGAATAGGGGAGGGGGTCCCCATTTAAACCGGAAATCAGGTTATCGTGCGCCATCTGCGCCATCTTCATTCGAGTTTGGACCGTTGCACTTCCAAGATGAGGACAAATGAGAATATTGTCTAATGACAAAAGAGGATGGTTTGTGTTGATTGGTTCCGGTTCTGTTACGTCGAGAGCCGCACCGGCAATTTCACCATTAACCAGTGCATCGTATAGTGCGTCGTGGTCAACCACACCTCCCCGAGCGATATTCACTAATATAGCATTTGGTTTCATCATCTTCAGTTCTTTTCTACCAATTAGGTGGTGTGTTTCTGTTGACATAGGTGGATGAAGAGTGACGAAATCCGACGATTCTAGTAACCGATCTAGCGTTGCATATTCGATTCCCAGTGACTCTTCCCAGTCCACTCGACGGTTTCGTTTGAAGTATAGTACTTTCATATCAAAACCCAATGCGCGTTTGGCAACAGCGTAACCGATTCTGCCCATACCGACGATTCCTATTGTTGCATGGTGTATCTCTTGACCCCAAAAAATGTTAGGATCATAGAATGTCCATTTTTCTGATCTGACGAATCTGTTAGAAGGAACAACGTTGCGAGCGATACTTAATAATAGTGCAAATGTCATATCAGCTGTTGTATCGCTTAGAACACCGGGCGTGTTTCCAACCTTTATACCTCGCGATTTGGCAGCTACTGTGTCAATATGGTCGTACCCGACACCCATATTAGAAATAACTTTCAAATTGGGGGCGCTTGCCATCATTTCATCGGTGATTGGTTCGTGACCATAGGTTAACAACCCATCGAGTTCGGGAATTTTTTCTGTGGTTGGGGCTGGGGTTTCGCTGGTATGCCACATTTCGACGTCACAAATTCCTTCTAATTTGGATAAAATTTCTTCTGGTATTGGACGTGTGATGAAAACTCTGTGCTTTTCTAACATTTATTTCTCCTTAGTAGATTTATTCCAATTCTACTATCACCGGTAAGTGATCTGAGTATACCCATAATCCTTCAACTTGTGGCCCGTTGTGTCGGAATCCTTCATCACGAACCACTTGTGCTTTAACAAGTCTAGAGGTCAGCGTTTGACTGACATAGATGTGATCGATTTTGTGTTTTTTTATTCCAACACTATCCATTGTCCACTGCAAGCCTCCACCAATTTCTTGCATGACGTTAGTAAATTTTAGTTTTTTTAGGTCGGTATGAATCTGTTCATCTACCTCACAATTAAAATCGCCCATTATGACGACTTGATTGGTATCGCCAAGCATTTTTTTGATGTGATCCTGCAAGATTTCTGCTTCCAGATTACGTAGTTTTTCTTGGGTGGGATGTAAATGAATAACCACCACCCACATCAGTGTATGGTTATCGAGAGCTAACAAAGCCCCACCCGCGCACCGGCTTAACGGTAAGTCTGCCGCATTGACTGTTGTGTGGCTGAACGTTCGTGACTCTAGGATTGAAAACTTGGTAATCAAGTGTCCTGGCCATGCGATGGGTGAAGGAAAAGTGGCAAGATTCATGCCCATGTTGATTGAAATGTGTTGGATCTGTGGAGATGAGATGCCCTCTTGTAATCCAAGGATATCACAATCCAATTTTTGAAAAGCCTGAATAAAGTGATTTTGGGCATTTTGACTGAGGTGGCTACCGATTGTTTTTATTGCTTCTTCCTTTGGGTATCCCGTTAGTCCTAGCACATTATATGTACCGATTCTCATTTTGGTCTTCTCTTTATGTAGAATGCATTAATTTTTCAATGGTGTTTTCCAATTGTCGGTAATCGCTGAGAATTGCATCTGCTAGATCTTCGTTTTCCTGTTCGGTTGTTACGCCAGCAAAGCGAATAGCGTACATGCCCGCGTTTTTTGCGCCTGTGATATCGGTACGGACGAGATCTCCAATATGTAGAGCAGCCGATGGTTTAATCTTCATTTTTTCGAGAGTTTTTTGGTATTGGACTATTTCTGGTTTGGTAAAACCTGTTTCATCTGAAAATGTTTGTACCGAAAAATAGTCCAAAATCCCATCGTTTGTCAGCATTTCGCGCAGAAAAGTGCCGGCTGTTATACCAGTGTCAGAAATGATTCCTAGCTGATATTTATCACTCAGTTTAGGAAGTAAGTCTTTGATAAAAGGTACCAAAGGCGGGGAATGAAGTAGGGTTGAGTTACCGATGAGTGATTTAACTTGGTTTGCTTGAGATGGTGTTAGATTGATTTCTAACATCTCAGAAAACTTTGAGATACACTCTTCCATTGGTACCCCGCGATGGATTTGCCATGCTTCTGTTACCATTTCATGTGTTATTTGATAGGCCTTCTTTATTTGTTCCAAAGTGAATTGATAATTGCATTGGGCCAGAAAATCTTTGCATTTATGTGCTCTGTGATCTTCTCGTATTTTAAGTAATTCCGTATTATCTGCGTAAAGTGTTTGCCAAAAGTCGAAGGTAATTGCTTGGATCAATTTATCTTTCCTTCCTTTGCCGGTGCTGAAAAAAATGTATTAGTGACTGAGTGTATGGTTGATCGGCATAAATTTCAATATTATCAATTTTGTTTTTTAGAAAAATTTTTTGTCGTTTTTTTGTTTCGCTGAGGTTTTTTTCTTGGAAGTATTGACGTGCCTTAGTAGAGGAACTGTCGAACAAAATTATTTCCCCTGTTTCTGTGTCTTCAAGCTCGATTAGGCCTACGTCTGGGAATTCTGTTTCACGCCGGTCCGCTACTGAAATAGCAACTAAGTCATGTCGTGGGTTTATCCGTTTTAATGGTTTCTCGTAATCATTGTCACGGAAGTCTGAAATAAGAAAAACAACACTTTTGCGCTTTTGGATACGTTCGAGGAAACTTAGTGCTCCCCCTAAATCTGTGGTTACTCTGTTTGGTTTGCAGTAGAGAATATCACGAATGAGCCGAAGAACATGCTTTTTTCCCTTGCGAGGTGGGATGAACATTTCAACCTGATCTGTGAAACAGATTAAGCCAACTTTATCATTGTTTTTAACAGCAGAAAATGCCAGAAGTGCTGAGATTTCAGCGATAATGTCAGACTTTTTCTGCTGGTATGTGCCAAATTTGGTTGAGCCGCTAACATCGACTAGTAGCATCATGGTGAGTTCTCGTTCTTCAACGAATTTCTTGACAAATGGGTGTCCCATCTTAGCTGTTACGTTCCAATCTATGGTTCGTACTTCGTCACCATGTTGATATTCGCGAACTTCATCGAATTCCATCCCTCTGCCTTTAAATGCACTTTCGTATTCACCTGCAAAGATGTTAGTTACTAAACGGTTTGTTGATATTTCAATCCTCCGTATTTTTTTTATAATGTCTTTGGTATTCATTATAATCTTTTTGAAATTTAAGTTGTTCTAAAAATGTAATTGTAAAATTGGACTTAAGTTCAGATAAAAAAATGGTTGCTCCGGTATCAAGATCTGGTAATCGTTTTAATCGCGAAATTAATCGTCCAAATAGGTTTTAAAGCCAACTCTGATGACACTCTACTGTCAAAAATCATATTATTTTGCTATATATCAAAAGCTCTTGTTTTTTTATCATTCTTTCGATCGTTTACTTCCAATAGTTCGATATAGTTTTCAATTAGAATTTAGTTGAAATAAAGAACAGATTTTTTATATGAAGATGCTATAATTGCGTTTGTGGAAGTAAGCTTGAAAAGATGCATACGTGGAGTTTTAGTTAAGCCCCAGCAAAGTTAAAGAGCGATTTCGTTCCGTTTTTAAAGCCCAACAACATATATCGAACTTATCATAGGATAACAGTAATGTCTAATTCTTACTATATGATACTTTGTTTTTTATTGTCAGTTACTTTTTGTACGTTCGCCCAACAGTCAAATCCTTTTTCGTCTCTGACTACAACTGCTTCAACCGCGCCGACTTGAAGTGCCTGACCTGGTGAGGGTGCGCCACTTCGGGGAAGTGGTATAAATAACAAGTGGTCGGTTTCTGGGCGTTTTGTGGATACGGAAAAGGAGCGGCCTCGCTGGCGTTTCACCTTAAATTGCCGGATCCATCAGAAATTACAGTTTGGTGTAGAATATAATCCTGTTGTCAAGGAAGTTAGTCCGCTTTTAAGCTTGTTTTTGATGACTGAAGGCGAAAGTGTATGGAGACCTGCCTTGTTTTTAGGTACTAGCTCTGACCGCATTGGTTCACCTCCAGGCAAGCAAGCCTACTTTCTTACCGTTAGCAAAGGTTTGCCTACGTTGCCGGTTTCAGTCTATGCCACACTCAATTATTCTGAATGGAACAGGGAGTTGGGCAAACTAAACGTGAATATTCCGTTTGGTATTACGGTTAATTTTGGTCAATATCTTTCGGTTCGTCCGATGTATGACGGCGATCGATCTCATTTGATGTTGAATTATTTTGCCGATCACTATGGTGTTAGTCTGATGTATATTTGGTTGGAGAGAGGAGGCATTTCGACCTCCGTTCAATTTTAATTTGGGGGTATCCTTCCACCACACTTCCTCGATAATGGAGTTGTGCCGCCGTCTCCATCACGATAAGGATAAAAAATGAAGCATAGATCATTTAGTTTGTTTTTACTGGTTGTGATTTTTACGGTTGGATTTTGTGTGATTGGTCTTGTAGAAGATCAGGACGCCATTAACTCGACTCGAGCTGGAAATCAACAGGTTGCAGTGGAAGAAAGTATTGTGACTAAGGTTTTTCTACCAATTGCATTGGCCGTAATTATGTTTGGGATGGGATTAAGTTTGACAACCGATGATTTCAAAAGGGTTATGGTTTATCCAAAAGCAACGGTGCTTGGACTGCTGAATCAATTAGTCTTATTACCGATCGTCGCTTTTGGTTATGCGAAGATTTTTCCGTTGAGCCCTGAATTGGCGGTAGGGTTGATGATTTTGGCAATTTGTCCGGGAGGCGTAACTTCAAATTTGATTAGCCACGTTTCCAAGGGAGATACTGCTCTCTCGATAACTTTGACAGCAATCAGTGGTGTTATTACAGCGATTACCATCCCGTTTGTTTTGAGATTTTCACTAGAGTATTTCATGGCCGAAGAGGAGAGGATTTCTTTGCCGATTGCAAAAACGATCCTTCAAATTTTTGTCATCACAATTATTCCCGTGCTGGTGGGAATGTCGACGCGATCTTTGTCAGAAAGTTTCGCAAATAGGATGGGAAAGCCAGTGAAAATTCTTTCGGTAATTTTCTTTATACTGGTTCTAATGGCGGCGATTTTGTCGGAGAAAGATGATCTACCTAAGATGTTCAAGCAAGTTGGAATTGTTGCGTTAGCTTTGAACATTACAACAATGTTATTGGGATTTCTTACTTCTCGGGTGGTGAAACTGGATTTATCACAGTCGATCACGATCGCAATTGAATCAGGAATCCAAAATGGAACGCTGGCGATCGTAATCGCCACAAGTATTTTGAACAATGCTCAAATGTCTGTTACGCCCGCAATTTATAGTTTGTTGATGTTTGTGACAGGAGGGTTTATGATGTTTCGTTTTGGACTGAGAAATGATGATGTTACAGTTGAGCGTTGAGGAGGGCTCGTTTGGGATGTCTAGCTTACGGTCATCTTTAAGGAAGGAGACTCCATATTCAGGCAGTTAATGTTGTTATGGGTGTTAGTTTTGTTTCTGAAGAGGAAATCGATTTCTTTTTGGGGTTGTGTTATGGTTCGGTAGGCTTTGTTTGATTCATATTTAAATCATGTAGGTCTGTTAGAGAATTTGGGGAGTTTCATTGATGAATACGGTGCAGGTAGTAGCGAAAATTTTGCGAAGTGAGGGTGTTGAATGGGTGTCTTGCTTCCCATCTAATCCACTAATAGAAGAGGTTGCCAAAGAGAACATTCGTCCGATAATGTTTCGGCATGAACGTGGCGCAGTTATGGCTGCCGATGGGTTTAGTCGTGTAAATCACCGTAATAAATTTGGTGTGGTTATTACACAGAGTGGACCAGGAGCAGAAAACTCTATGGGTGGTATTGCCCAAGCCTTTAGTGATAACGTTCCCATTCTTTACTTGCCAGCAGGCCCTCAATTGAGTGAATATGCGATTCGACCCAATTTTTCCGCAGTTCGTACATTTCAAACCGTTTCGACTTTTGGAGAGGTCATTACCCATCCTAGCCAAGTTTCCAGTGTTTTAAGGCGGGCCTTCCATCATCTTCGAAATGGACGGCCTGGGCCGGTGATTGTAGAAATTCCTGCTGACGTGGGAGATCAGGTGTTATTGGAAGAGACTATTGACTACAAGTCGCCAAAACGGGCACGCCAGATTCCTGACCCAGATGATGTTAACGTTGCTGTTGAATTGCTTCTAAAGGCGGAAAAACCTGTCATTTGGGCAGGTATGGGGGTGTTGCTCTCTGGTGCTAGTCAGGCGCTTCAAGTGCTAGCTGAGCTGATGGGGATTCCTGTTTATTGTACGATGCCTGGGAAGTCAGCATTTGACGAACGCCATCCCCTTTCTTTGGGAGCGGGTAGTGGTGCGACGACACTTCCCGCACGTAGGTGGATACAGGATTCGGATGTTCTTTTTGCTGTAGGATCTAGCTTGACAAAAACTCCCTATGGTCAACCCATCCCAGATGGAAAGATTATTATTCACAACACCGAGAGTCCGGAAGACATTAACAAGGATTATCCTGTTGAGATAGGTTTGCCGGGGGATGCTCTGTTAACATTGCAGGCTATGATTGAATTTGCAAAATCCAAAAGCCTGATTTTATCCGATATAGCTCGAGAAATTTCGGTCATCAAAGAGGCTTGGATGGAAGATTGGACGCCATTGCTGAATTCTGACGAAATTCCGCTCAATACTTACCGGGTAATTGGGGATATTGTGAAAACCCTCGATTTGGAAAATAGTATTGTGACGCATGATGCTGGAGGGCCAAGGGACTCCATCTTACCCTTTTATCCTGCTACAGTTCCGAACAGTTATATTGGGTGGGGTAAAACTACTCATCTCGGTTTTGGAATTCCACTTATGATTGGTGCTAAGTTGGCTAATCCTGATAAGTTCTGTCTTAACTTTATGGGCGATGGTGCTTTTGGCATGTCTGGGTTGGATATTGAAACAGCCGTGAGGGAGAAGGCTCCTATTACCACTATTGTTTTGAACAATGGAGGGATGGCGACTTACCCAGGTGGTATGCTAACAGCACGTGATCGGTATGGGATGACCAAAATGACAGGAGACTATGCCAAAGTTGCCGAAGGTCTGGGGGCAGTAGGTATTGTTGTGAGACAGCCGGGTGAAATGGTTCCTGCGCTTCGGCGGGCACAGCAATTGAACACTGAGGGAAAGACAGTTCTCATCGATGTCCATTCCAATATGGAATCGCGTCGATCGCGTCCGTAAAGCCTGATGTTTGTTTCGAGTATTAAGAGAGGTATTGGTGTGGCGAATTTTAACGATCCAAAATTAATAGTGATTGAGGTGTAAATATAGTTTGAACGCTAGGGAAACCGTACATGCTTATTTTGATGCGCTCACTGCTGGAAATACTCAGCAATTAATTGATCTTATATCGCAGGCCTCACACTTCACCAAAATAGGAACTGATGAAAACGAATTTATCGAAGGGGGGGAGAACGCACTAGGCTACTATCGTCATCATGTAGCTAGTACAGAAGATTTTACCATCGAATTTAGTCATCTTGACATACAAGAACGTGATCTCGTTGCTTGGTTCTACACGCGCCAAATTTGGGATCTTAGGTGGCAAGGTGTAGAAGAAAAACTGATAGTTCGAATGACTGGTGTATTGGAAAAAGAAGCGGGTACGTGGAAGTTTGTCCAGATTCATGCTTCGATTGGATCCCCGAATCTGATTGAGGGCGAATATCCTTGATCCTTGTTCTCACATTCTTCTTACCTATTACGAAGGTAGGATAAGATCATCTGGCGAATTTTATTAATGGTAAAATTGTCTTATTGTATCAAAGGGTTCTTTGGATTTTTTAGGAATTATTGGTAACGGAATTTAAGGGTAATAAAGGCTAGTTCAGCAAATAGGGAGAGATTATGAAATTACGAGATAAGGTTCTGTATATGTCATTTGGGGCAGGGCTAGTTGTGTTAGGTATGGTATTGAACTCACTTATCAGTAGTGATGCAGATGCTCGGGGGCGTGTGAAGGATGCGACATTTGGAACTGTTACTTGTAGAGATATTATCATTAAAGATGGATACAAGGAAAGAGCTCATCTTGGGTTAGCACCTAATGGAAGTGCAATATTGGCAATGTATGGTAAGGACCAAATTTATAAGGTTGCGTACTTGGGTGAGAATACAAGTGTAAATAATGAAATGATGCTTTTACTCCGGTCAAAATCCAAAGCTGACGGAAGGCAAGCAATGATGATGATAGATGGAAGTGGTGGGAGATTTGAGTGTCGTGATAAAGTGGGAGGACAAGTTTCTGGTTTCGGTGCTACTAATGTTCATTTGGATGGAAAATGAAGCTGTAGGCTCACACCTAAAAAGTATGTCTTGTCTGTTTTCGATAATTAATTATAGCTGATTTATCAATCTCAAGTATTGTGAGTTATGTTGGGGGGACTAACATTTAGCTGTTAGGATCGATAGTACTGTTTCTTAAAGATGGTTTACTAAACTCCCTTCCGCCTAAGCTTGCTGTAGCGTATTTCTCCACGGGGAAATTGTTTCTTGTGATCGGTGGTGACTCAGTGGGTATTGATTAAGTTTCTCTTCTTTTTCCCAGAGTTGTTTCCTACGCAACTCAAGCTCAGTCTGATATTGGAAATCCTCTGAAAGATTGGTTATCTCGAACGGATCTGTTACTAAATCAAACAATTGTTCTCTGCCAAGTTGTGTTGGATCTGGCCCCATCGGGACAAAATCATTCGTTGATATATATTTCATTACATATTTATACTGATCGGTTACAATAGCACGTCCCCAGTAGTTGCTTTCGATAAAGGCAAAAGTCCGCCAATCTATTTTTCCTCTTCTAGTATTGGACGGAGACTGAGACCCGCAGGCAAATTTCATGTTTATTCAGTTTTAATTCCCAGTCTTCAAGCATGTTGTTCTGGCTTCAATCGCTGGAGATCTTCCAACATTGCCCATACAGCAGACTCCTTTTCCAGTTTGGAAACCCAATCGAAAAGCATCCAATCACAGACAACTAAGGAGGATTAACTGACTTTACCCGTAGAGACCACACTGTGTCCATTTCTAATGAGAGCTTGTTTCCAAGAACCATCGTCGGTGATTTTACCAGTACAGCCAAATTGGTCATAGATTCCATCCGCATGACTTTTAACACGAACATACCATTATCTATTGCAGTTGGTTGTAAGTTTGTTTGGGTACGAAAGTCGAGCCTCATTTCCTCACCATTGGAGATGTTTTCGCAGTGGATGTTATAATGCCATATAAATTGGCTTTCCTGATTCCGGTGAACGGTTGCTTGTTCAATGCCCTGATCTGGAAATGATGGCTGATAACCATTCCAGAAATTGGGCAGGATCGTATAATGATTTTTTTCTCGCTCACGTCGCGTTCGATATTACTGTCACAGAGAGATTTTTCAAGGAATAACAAAAGTTGCCGTTGGTAATCTGCATTTGATGAATGATGGTAGGCATAATCGACCGATATCGGATAATAACATAGTTGGAGGTTAAGATGAAAATAGATAAGATAGAATCGTACCTTGCAGGTAATGGGTATGTCTTGCAGATTCATACTGATACAGGTATTAGCGGACTGGGGCAAACTGCTTGTTGGGGCTACCCGGAAGCAGTTGAGAGGGTTGTCCGTCGTTTTGAACAGTATCTTATTGGTCAAAATCCGTTAAGGATTGAACACCATTGGCAGTATTTATATCGTATGGGTCCTTTTCGAGGGAATGTCCTTTGTGGAGCGATCAGTGCCGTTGATATTGCGTTATGGGATATTAAAGGGAAGTATTTTAGTGCGCCAGTGTGGGAACTGCTTGGCGGTAATTGTCGTGACAAAATTCGATTACACTTGCTCATGGGCCAACCTTCACCTGATGCTATGTACAAAGCGGCTAAAGATGCCGTTGCCGAAGGGTTTACAGCAATCAAGTTTGATCCGCTGGTTGATGGATACCAAGACATGACACAAGATCAATTGATTAAGTCTGTGTGTGAGATGGTAAACGCTGCACGAGAAGGCGGCGGGGCGGGTTTGGACCTAGTTGTTGAGGTACACCGAAAACTGACGCCAATGAACGCAGTGGCTTTGGCAGGGGCTTTGACTAAATTCAATCTTTATTTTATTGAAGATCCAATTCAGATTGACAGCATTATTTCACAAGCAGAAATGGCCAAACGCATAAACATCCCAATTGGAAATGGTGAACGGCTGACCACAATCTGGGAATTCAGAGAATTGCTGGAAACGGGAGGCCCGCAGTATGTGCGTCCTGATGTCGCTTTGGCTGGAGGGCTCACCCACTGCAAGAAGATCTCTGCGATTGCTGAGTCATACCATAGTGCGGTTGTTGTTCATAATTTCCTTGGTCCTTTAGTTACAGCCGCCTCATTGCATTTGGATACTTGTATTCCTAATTTCATTACCCAAGAGTATACCAAAGACGATGAATCGGACAGATACGCGTACTTCACGACTTCGTACCGACGTCAAGGGGGGTATATTCCGATTCCTGAAGCTCCGGGGCTTGGAGTTGAGCTAGATGAGTGTCTTCTTTCTCAAACGCCATTCGAGTCAATGAACACAACAGGAATGCCTATTCGGGAAGATGGCTCCTTGGCTTATTCTGTGTAGTTGGCTTTTAGAATGCTTTATAAACCATAGGATTAGCATGCAAAGCCAACGTAGACTCTAGATGTTAATTGGGGTGTCGCGGCTTGTCCTTCGCTGGAGCCAAAGACGTATATAATGACGTTTAAACTTGGGAGCAAGATAGTCCTCGAATGAGGTGCGATTGTGGAGTATCCAATGGTTATTTGTAAACAGCATCTGTCCGGAGGTTAAACTAAACTCCACACGAAGGTCTGAGCGGCGGAGTAGCATTTCTACAATGTTCAAGTCTTTCTCTTGATTCGGATCCACTGTCCTGCACGTTGGTGTCCAACCTGAATATAGTAGTACATGTAACGCATGGTTAACTCTGCTTGGTCCCATTGGAAAATTGGATTGTAAGAGGTTGAGGATTCTCCCATTTTGAATTGTCTTCGGCGGTCAAGATAGAATGGTTGATAAAGTGTTTCGAGCACATGCGGAGAGAATTGTTCTCGCAGTTCGTTATGGAGAGAATAGGCACTGATCAGCGGGTTCTGACCACCTGATTTTGCCACTTTAATACATAGCAACCCAACGAAGTCCGGCACGGTATTGCCGAAGGAATTATCTAGGTGAAATGAACTCTCAGCCTTGGTCACTGAAAATCGAGCGCCTTCGGTTACGTTTTGACCGGTGTCTTTTACATCATACAATAGAGTTCCCTTAATATCTTGTGCAAAAGGATGACTCAGGCACTGGCCAATCAACAAGTAGATTATCCGTGATTCATCCAAAGTATATTTTTCTAAAGGGATCCGTTCGGCAATAACAAAACCTGGTCCTGTGTTGAGAACATCAACTATTGGTTGAAGAGACTCGTTGCATATGTCGAATAGTGGTTTCTGAATCTGTATCTTCGTGATTGGTTGGGGATAGTAGCGGAGATTTTGAATATATTTATCAAGAGCAAGAAGATATTTTTCGGATAGCGAATAATGCCGAAATTTCACGTCGTCAATTATACTTCGATGCTATGCTCGCTTATCGAATAGAACATCGTTCAACATCTGGAGATGATTCATCTGGTTTCTCTGGTGAAGATTTGTGGTGTTGAAGAATGATAGGATTTTTGCTATATTGTCTCAATAAAAAAACTGTGTGTTGGAGAATTATTAGTCTAAGTTCATCGTTCCAAACCCAAATCCTTGTAGATCTGCCACGATATTATTTTCCTCTGCTTTGTAGAGTTCCCAGATTACTTTCAACCCCTCAAAACTGGAAATGGGATCAGTTAATGGTTTCTGCCCAGTTTCTATGCATTCGATAAAGTGTGACATCTCTATTTCTGTGGGTTTAGCGTGTTTTTCCTCTAAGAGAATGATCTCCTTTTGCTCTCTATCATGGACACCAGGTATGTGTTTCTCAGCATCACCGAGGTAGACTACCCGCCCCTTTTCGAGTTGTAGCTCGACCATTCCATTTTCACAATGTGCGTGGAAGGAATAACCGAGCCGAGTACCTCGTGCTCCCCAAGTACCGAAATGATATCCGAGAGCGCCGCCCTCAAACTCAAGGCAAACGTTACTAGTACCTTCCCTCTCCATCCAAGGGGTACATCGATTAGTTCCTAAATGGGTTCCTTTTACCGGATTACCAAGCATCCACAACATCAGGTCAATATAGTGACAACCATGGCTGAATAACTGCCCACCTCCAACTTCCTTTGCTTTACACACCCAGTTGCTGGGATCCCGTTGTGTATGTTGCTCAGTCCATATCGAAAGTTGGAATATGTCACCGAAGGTCTTTTTATCCAGAGTTTCCTTGAATTTGAGTACGAGAGGATGGAAACGCATACAGTAACCAACCATGAGAATTCGATCATTCCTTTTGGCGGATTCAATCATCTCTAGGCATTCTCGTTCGGTGTTGGCCATGGGTTTTTCGACTAGTACGTGCTTGCCCGCATTGAGGCACTTGATTGTCACTGGATGGTGGAGATGATGTGGCAATACTACTAAGGTTGCATCCACATCATCAAGGATTTCCTCATAGTTGTTGTGGACTATTGGTTTTGTGGGAAGAAGTTCTGCAACTGTTTCGGCTCTATTTAAATCGATGTCGACAACGGCAGTGATTTCAATTTTTTTTAAGACTCGATTCATCCTTGCGGTGTGCGATTTTGCCATCCCACCGCATCCGATTATTCCTATTCGTATTTTTCCCATTATTGCATTTTTTAAATATCACCTTTCAGGTTTTTACTTTAATTGAATGGTTAGAGATATACTTAGCCGAACCTCCGATTAGTCTGAGTAGAGATGCTGTGTGTTTTCTCTCCGGTATTTTGTTGAGCATTTTGTTTTTCTTTGTCGAGCGCCAACACATTGGCTAGCATGTGCAATAGACCACGTTTTTTTGATCCAAACATAGATTCATCGACAACTCGACAGTGTCATGTTTTTTTCTTTCTTTGTTGAGCTAACGTTCCACGTACCAACCACCATTGCTTTCTATAATCACTTGGACACCATAGATAGAGGTTATAAATGTTCGAGATTGCTTAATAACTGATTTGATGTTACGAACAACTGTGTCAGGACACTTGGCTAAGCAATGCGGCACCAGTATGCTTAAAAAAAGCTCTGGCTTTCCGGCTGTTATTGGACGGTATGCAAAGACAGTTGTATTTGGGGCAACATCTTGTGATTGGCTTTGCTGAACGGAACCAAATTTTAGGTTGCTGTCATCGTGAATGTAGACTGTTACCCCAATTTCTTTTTTTTGCCACCATGATCGATCGATTGCTGGCGCTGCGAACCAGTTTTTTGCCTGCAATCCTGTTGTTTTTCCTTCGACCTTAGCTAGGTGCCAAATTGGCCCAGCCAAATAGTCTGCTCCCAGTGATTCGTCTCCTTTGTATTCGTCAGCAACAATCAGGTATCCTTCAGCCGTGAGTATTACACGACGTATCCATTGGCTTCTTGGACCAAAGAAATCTTTGAAGCCGAACTGGCCAAATGAGTCTCCTGAACTATTGTTCTCCGCTTTAGCTAAGTCGGGTAGATGTTTGGCAAAATCTATCCGCTTAAAGTCACGTTCATCACCCTGTCGGTCAGGATGGATTGGAAACGGATGCCGTTTGTGAAGCACTAGCAAAGAATCGAGACTCTCCTCGCCAGTGCCCCCACCCTTGAGTTTTTTGTCTGAGTAGACATTGTTATATTTGCCGGATGTGTGTAGCAGTTTAACCCCATTAATGGAATATTCATAAAGATAGCCCGCCACGTTGTCAAGGTGCTTGTCCTTTTTGTCATAAAGAAAAAAAGCGGCGAAAGGTTTCTCTGGTTCTCTCCCTGAGTTGAGATAAACACGCTCCTTTATTTTATGTTTAAAGGCACTCAATAAACCAATCTTGGAGCTGCTAGCTGGTAGCTTCGGCTCTATATCGTGTTTGACAAACCAGGCAAAGCGTTTGTTGTAGGCAGCTTGATATTCAGCAGGTACATTTCCGTCAGGAGGACGTCCTCCCAACGCAACCTGTTCGGCGGCCCAGAGGTATTCAGGGTCTTTGTAATGCTGGGCCATACGATACCAAAAGTTGCCATCGCGACTCGATGTTTCGACGTTGTAGTAACCCATATTCCATGGGTCGGCATAGACTTGTGATAGGTCTTTTCTTACCTGTGAACCACAATTAGGGTTTCCACGGATACCTCCACCGTGAATAAACCCAAGACAGCGCTGGCCGATGGCATTGATTAGTGCATGATCGGTGTTAATTCGGCCGGTTGCCTCAGCAATATCTAGCATGCCGTGTAGGAAAATTGGTCCGTATGGATAATAATTCCATTCTGTCCAATCTCCGTAATCAGCTAGGTTTGCCCAGATTCGGTCGAGCCAATCACGAGCCTCTTTCGCCTGTGGGGCGTTAGGAAATAACTTCAGGGCCAATGCCACACCGCCTCCGTTGCCAAAAGAGTGGTTGTCTGCCTGTTGTGAACCTTTAGTGAAATCGAGAAACTGCGGTTGCAAACTTTGATGGACAATTTTTTTGAAAAGTTCTTTCTCTTCAGGAGTAAGCATGTTTTGTCGAACTAACTCTTCGTATATCCGTATCCGGCATGCACTTCCCCAGCCACCATGATACCCACCTCCGTGTAAGTCACGTACTAGTTTCCGGCCTTCATCAGCATTTCTTGTTGTTTTATTGCCGCTGTTTGTAGTGAATAAGATGTACATTAAATCATCTTCGCCTTTGGCCTCCAATTTGGTGTGCCAATCAATTATCAAACCCCGAAACACACCGCGCAAAATCCTGAGTGAGTTTTCATCCTTGCGTTCACTATCAACATAACGTTGGCGCAAGCGGTCCCAATCCCACCACCCGCGGGAAAACGAATACTTATCCTGATTCGAAAGCATATTTCGCAAGGTTTCTTCTAGGTTTCCAATGTTTTCCGTATCAGCGTACGAATGTTGTGGGTGTGTTGATATCAACGCGCCATCTCCTTCTACTGTAGCCAAATGAAAGATGCAAAAAGCAATTGCAAAATAAAATTTCTTTAACTGATTCATCATTGCCTTGATGCATGAATTTCAGTATGTTTATGCTTGCTTGTAGCTTGGATATCTTGAGAATTCAGAGCATTCTATCATAATTGTTTCTCTAGAAGAAGGAGAGGTTGGTTGACTAGTAAGTCGGGTCAGAGTATCGCGCGAGCGCATAATCTCGAGTCGAACAGAACAATATCCACTCTATTTATCTGGAGTTATATCATTTTATAATTTATTGAGGAACAGAGATAAGATCATTTGACAAATTGGTTTCGACGGATTATATGGACACGTGATGAGAATGCGGAAAATTAGTGGATTCCGATATCAGTGTGTAGTGGTAGAAAGGGACGATGATATACTTCTTTGAGGTAGCAAACTTGACTTTTTTTTGTATGTTGAGTTTAACTTGTTGTTTTTGATTTTCTTATAACCCCACTCGTATATAGTTCAATTCAGTGATGGTCATCTGTTACTGTCTTTTAATTAGCCCGGCTAACTTGAGCTGTTCCTTAACACGTTGCACTTCATTTGGCTTCAAACTTACTAAGGGCGGACGGACATGTGCTGCTGGCAAGCGATCCAACAAAACCAGTGCTTCTTTCATGCGATTGTGCATATCTAGTAAGGGATTACAATAGAAGGCATGTGTCAGATAGTACAATCGGTTACTAAGTTCTTGAGCTTTCTCCAAGTTTTTCGCTTGAACTGCTCTCCAAATATCAACCTGAAGATTCGCAATTACACTTCCTGCACCAGAGAGCAATCCGTCACAACCTAAGACCAGCGAACTTAATAACCAGGCACTATGCGTCGATAGGACGGACACAGGTTGATCTAACGCGTGAAGTTCTCGAATGTGCTGCTCATGCAAAACAGGGTCGTTGCACCAGTCCTTAATTGCTCGAATGGTAGGAAAACGTTGACACAAATCCAGCAAGGCGGAAAGGGGATAGCCCAGTCCACTGGATAGTGGGTACTGGAATAAAATTAGTGGTAAGTTGGTAGAAAGGGCTATCTGTTCAAAATGGGCTATTGCCATTTCAGGCCGTTGCTGTCCACCTAGAGACATGCTTTCTGGCGGAAACACTAGTAGTGCCGAAGCACCACCGGCCGTAGCCATAATAGCGATTTGTTTGGCATTCATACTGCTGGGTGTAGAGATGCCAACAATCAGTGGAATTTGGTCTCCGACTTCGTCTTGGGCTAGTTCTAAACTCCGTTCTTGTTCACTTAAAGTTAGTGCATGAACTTCAGCTGCATGACCATTGATAGTAATGGCAGAAATGCCATTAACTGAAGCGAGCTCTCTCAAATGGCTTCGGTAGGTGGCCTCGTCGATTTCTAGATCTGCTCTAAATGGCATTAGGCTGGCTGGGATTACTCCTTTGGGTTGGTAATGCCCGTTGGTTGCTAGTTTTCGGTGCATTGGTTCCTTTCCAATGACTTCTATTTGTCCTCAGAATTTAGATGTATCATTTTACCATGATTGTTGATTTGCAAACAACTCAGTAAGGATAAGCCAAAGGGGAATCAACTGGAAAAAGTGGGTTTCAAGCCTTAGCCATCTCCCAAAACATCTTGGGACTTTTGGCATCGCTTGGGATGTACAGTTTTTCTTGGAAGGGACAATTTTTAAATTAATTTATATTAGACTAAGCAGGTCTCTTTTTAAATTTTTCACCTTTTTTCTATTTTTTTTGCTTAAATCCTAATGTTTTTTTATATCCTGCCGATATATAAACAGCTTGATTGAGCGTAGGAACTCAATTAAGGCAGTTTAAACACACAAA
>PAQF01000031.1 GCA_002709695.1 Candidatus Poribacteria bacterium | reverse complement strand
TTTGCGTAACGTTGGGCTGATTTTAAAGTAAATTTGTCATTCTCAATACCTGTGTGGCCTACAGGTATGTGCATACATTGCATAATGCCTGGATGAGGGCCTTGCTGCTGAGGTTCAAAGATGAATACCTCCATAGGACTACCATTGACTTCGATTGTTTCAATACGATGGGGCACGATTCTCTCCTTATACGCTTAGCTAATGTCGACATCCTACCAAAGTTAAGATTTGTGGGCAATGGCAAGGTTATAAATCAGGAAAATCGCTAACACAGATAAAAAAACCTCTAATCCATGTGTTTGGATTAGAGGCTAGTAATATTATCTCTTAATTAAGGAGTGTCAATGTTGACACTTATATTTACCTCCACAAAACAATAAGGTCAAAAAATTATGCGGGAATTATTAAAAGGCACAAAATCGATTGGGGATGAAACGGTTGGGCTTCACAATGTAAACTTCTCACCTGTTGACAAGTATTGACTAGGTGATTTTATATTGAAAGAATTGCCAAAAACCAAGTTGTTCCAAAAACTAGCAACTGATAAAGAAAAGTATGAAGTCTTAGATTTTACTAATTTTGTTAATATATTGCAGAATGGTTTTAGACCCAATTTATTACTATATATACGGTCAGCTAATTTTCAAAAGCGAAAGACCCGTTTTTAAGAGAGCGTGATCCCGTATCAGATTTCACTATGTAGAGGAGATAGTCCAGTATAGGCGGATCAATTACCATCCAGCTTGGCTTTTTTTATCGTGTACTTGTCCAATTTTTGAATCCCGTTACTGTTAGCAAAACCACCACTTTCCTTGATATGGTTATCATGATAAAATAGTAATGAATAATTAAAGTATGAATTACGCCCATTAGGACTCTAACCGTATACCTTAATATAGGGTGGATAAACATCACAGCACCATAAAAGGCAGGAGGACTTTACGCAATGAATGACCCTAAATACCAGGAGATGATACAATTTCTCAAGGATCTGGGAACTGATAAGACCCCACATTCAGGTAAACCTTTCATGGCGCACCTGATCAGCGTGTTTAAAGACTTGAAAAGGTGGGGTGCCGATCGGGACATTTGTCGTGCTGGTTTGTTTCATTCGATCTATGGTACCCAAGGGTTCCAGGCGTTTTCTCTTCCAATCGAACAGCGAGATCAGGTTAAAGAACTCATTGGGGAGAGAGCTGAATGGATTGCGTTCCTGAACTGCTTTATGGAGCGTGAAGATTTTGATTCGATTTTTGTTGAAGGGAAACCAGATCGGCGTGTGATCAACCGCGAGACCAGTGAGGTCTATCAGATAGAACCGCAAGATTTTGATGATCTTGGTTTTATGCACTTGTGTGATTGGCTGGAACAGGTACCTCGTTCTCAAACTTGGGATTATCGGCGAGATGCTTATCAGGCAATGGCTAAATATTACGGAGGCATCGCCCTTGAGGAATTCGATCGCATTTTTGCCACTGCTTCATAATAAATGATAAATAGAGAGATTTGAAAAAGAAATGAGTGTACATGCTTTTGTAACCAAAATAAATATCGAAGTTACAGAAACTACCGACAAAGATACAAAATTTGGTTAGGATATTGATATTGTAATGATCTGGTTCTCTGTAAGAGTTGATCTTTCCACAATACCGTCTGGATGAATGAGGTCCCTATTCTGGACAAGTTGAACTGAAGATAGTAGATCAAGATCTATATTACCTCAATCTTTTGCTAAAATTGCTATCGGGAATCAAGAGAAAATTACAAAACCAAAGGAGACACAATTATGTCCTATACACCAACAAAAGTTGGTATCATCGGCTGTGGTAAAATTAGCGAGACCTACGCACCTAATGCAAAACGGTTTGGAGTATTCGATATCGTAGCTATCGCAGACTCCCGCGTCGAAGCTGCACAGGCACGAGCAGAGGAATATGGAGTGCCAAAAGGTTGTAGCGTCGAAGAATTGCTCGCTGACCCAGAAATTGAGATCGTTATTAACCTGACACCGCACGCTGCGCACGGACCAGTTGGTATTTCTGCACTCGAAGCAGGTAAAAGCGTGTATAACGAAAAGCCATTTGCGGTCTATCGGGAGGAAGGTCAGCGGATGCTTGACTTGGCTGAAGAAAAAGGGATACATGTTGGTTGTGCACCCGATACGTTCTTTGGTGGAGCATGGCAGACAGCGCGAAAACTTATTGATGAAGGAGTAATCGGCGAACCCGTTGCGGCATCTGCTTGTTTGATGGCCTACAATGCACCACGTCTTCAAACATCGCAAGCTGATTCGTCAGACTATGTTAACTTTTACCAAACTGACTTCTTTACGTTTGGTGTAACATGGAGTTTTGACCGTGGCCCTTATTACTTAAATGCTTTAATTCATCTTCTTGGCCCTGTACGACGGGTCACCTGTTCGGCAAAAAACACTTGGGGTGAAAAAGAGATGTTTGAAGAAATTGTTAAAACACCAACTCATTTCGCAGGTGTCTTGGATTTCCAAAGTGGTGTTGTGGGTACGTTTCTCATGACCTCTGATGTTCATTCAACTGGGTTACCGCATATTGAGGTGTACGGCACGGAAGGGTCGATTCGCTGTATTGATCCCAACAATTTTGGGGGGCAACTCTACTTGCGCAAACCAGATGGTCGTGACCTGATCGAAGTTGAGTCTCAGTACGGTTACAATCAGAATAGCCGTGGTGTTGGAGTGGCGGACATGGCGGTTGGAATTCGGAACGGCCGTCCCTACCGAGCAAGTGGTGAGATGGGCTATCATGTCATCGATATTGTCCACGCACTACATGAAGCTTCGGCAGAAAACCGGCATATTGAACTGGCTAGTACATGTCCTCAACCATCCCCATTACCACTTGGATTGGAAGACTGGACAATAGATGATTAAGTCCATAACCCGTGCAAAATAATGTTGGAAGGTATTAATTTGTTTAGTGCAGGCAAAAATCCTAGGAACGGTCTTTCTTCTAACTAAGCCAGCTATTTTTGAGCTCGAAAGTTTTGGTATTCCAAATTGGGGGTAACACACATGTCTTTAACTTCATCACAAGTCGATCAATTCCACCGAGATGGCTTTCTGGCGGTGGACAATGTATTGACTGAATTAGAAACGGAAGCTCTTCATCTTCGTCTACAGGATATTGGTAATCAGATCGTCGATTTTCCGGAACAATATATTCAGGTTGAGCCTCAAGTTGTCGAGGAAGGGACTGACGACCCAGTTAAGTTCAACAATGTCAGGAAAATCTGGAATCTAACTAAGCACGATAATCTTTTTCGAACTTACGCTCGCCAACCTAAAATTATCGAAATGGTTACCCAGTTGATTGGACCAGATTTAAAGATTTTTGTTGACCAGACGCTCTGTAAGCCACCGAAAGTAGGGTCAGCCAAGCCTCCTCATCAGGATTCAGCGTACTGGGTGAATATCGATCCGCCGAATTTGGTTATTTGTTGGATGGCACTCACGCCTTCAACCGTAGATAATGGATGTATGCGCTTTATTCCGGGTTCGCATAAACGGGGTGTGATCGAACATAAACACTTGGAAGATTTTCGGGTAGAAGACAGTCACATTGATTACAATAGTGAAGTCGCGGTGCCTTTGACGGCGGGCAGTTGCACCCTGCATCACAGCCTAGTGCTTCATCGAACTGAACCAAATCCAACGACTCAACAACGGATTGGTGCCACTGTCGCCTACATGAGTGCGCACTCGAAGTTTATAGGTTCCGGCGAACCGCCAGCGTATGACTTGGTTTCAGGCAAGTCGATCGAAGGTTGCATTTAGAAATTTCTCCAACGGATTACGCTGGACACCAGCACCCATTCAACGGATAAACATCTCAATCCAGTTATATATTGGTTTTGACATCATTTCCCAATAGCTTCATGTTTTTTTAAACTGTTCAAGATAAGCGGCTACTTGGTCTTGCCCATTATATTTGGCCCATCCTAAAGCATCTGCTTGATAACGAAAATCTTTGATATTCGTATCCGCACCACGTTCGACCAAAAACTGAACCATCTCCAACTTACCAAAAAATGCCAGATGGTGCAGAATGGTAGCTGGTTCATGCAAGCTCCATTCTGCATTGATATCTACCCCTTGTTTGATTAGATAATCGGCAATCTCCATATGTTGGTTCATACAAGCTAAAGCTAACCCATGAACTAAATCTACTTCGTCTGTTTGGCTATTTAAGAAAACCTGTACTTTTTCTAGGTCCCCCAATCCAGCTAGGGTTGCCAGATCATTTGGTGGTTCCCAAAGTCCCCTCAGTAGCTTAACTGTCTCTTGGTCACCATATTCGATGGCGTATACCAAAGCCTGGGATTTCGGACGAGGGTTGGCTTCTGTGATGTATGCTCCTGCTTCCAACAAAAATTTAGCAAACACATACCCGTTAGAGTAAGCAGCCAGTTCAAGTAATTCAACTTGTTGGGTTACATATTGTCGTTTTAACAATGACGGTGTTTTCTGCAAAACTGCTTGGAATGAATCAATATCACCAGTTACGATTGCCTGCACAGCTCTGACCATTTGTGACATTTCCCAAATAGGGAATGTATCGGTCATACAGATTGTTCCACGATACTGGATTAGGTAATTAAGAAAGGTTCCATTAGTTAATTTCTTGATTTGGTTTGCCAATTTTGGGTTCATATCTGTAGCCCGTTCTAACAGAAACTCAGCCGCGTGTTTTTGCCCAAATCGAATGGCATACCGAAATGCGTCGGTAATCAGCCAATCGTCCGTGAGCTGATTATTTTGAATCTGCCATCTTCGATGTAAAGGATCAGAAGAATTTTTTAACCACTCTATTGGTGGGATCGCATTTGGCTTGAGTCTTCCCTTATCAAACCAATCTTCTAAATCTCTGGATTCGCCAAGAACAGCCATGGTACGCATATTTAGTGGCAACATAAATTTGCGACTCAATAATGTAATCATTGGTAAATCAGCTGTGTTGAGAGCCCGGAGGTAAAATTTGGTATCAACTAAGGCTCCGTTTTCCAAAAGCACGTCAGCACATTCTGGAGTTGACCAAAAACTGGGATCATCACCAGCAAAATTGGCATATGAAAGAGTGTGGTGAATCAGTTTTTGGCTGGGATCATTTGGATCCGGACAACGCGATAATTGACAATGGGTTTGGAGCAATATATTCAGAGCCTGTGGGTCTGTTCGCTGAATGAATTCAACTGCCTGTTCAAAGATTTGAGTAGTATCTATCATGTCTTTCAATGCCTTGGAGTGCAATCACAACTTAAGTAATCGATGCTTTGAACATGGGCCTGTTAGACAACATAGGAATTTCAAAGCCTCAAACCTCTTGGCCAAAGCATAAGACATATCCACTATTGTCTTTAATCAGAAATTGCTGCATCTGAAAGAAGGTAGTTTCTAGTGGTTCAACAATTTCGACCTTCTTTTGCTTATACTCATAAAAAAGTTTATCGATTCCCTGATTCAACCAAATATAGGCATCAAACTCACCATTTTGCAATGGTTGAGGAGCATTCGTCTTGTCTTGGCTAAGCATCAGTTGTACAGAACCACGAAAAAGAATGACAAAGTTAGGTGGCTCTCCCCAAAATCGGTTAAAATCAAAACCTAATGAATCTCTGTAAAATTCAGCTGATGTCACTACATCAGCAACTATTAAATGAGGTGCTATATTATTGAATTCTATTTCTTCCATTAAGTTCTCCCAAATATCAGTGCCCTCACCTCAAGATTAACCAGACCTTAAGACTGACCAGGCAAATGAATTATCTATATTATTCTTCACCAAAACAATAGCAGAGTTGGTCTGGAGCTACGATGAAGAAAATACCTTCATCATTAATCCGTTCAGAAAGTGAGGCTTTCTCACATTCTTTCAGACCATTAGCCGAGAAAAAATCAAATGCTGTTTGAACTGAGCTGACTTTGAAATAGCTTCCCTCTTCTTCAGGGTTACCACCATTTTCAGCCAAACCAATCTTTACATCCTGACGCCACAGAGTAGCCCGCTTATGGGGAACTTCAGCACGTTCGAGGACTTGAAACCCCATGAAATCTTCATAAAAAGGAATAGCAGTATCCAAATCTTTAACTGGCAGGTTCAGGACATCTTCTTGGTACGGTGATGCTGCGATAAAAAGTAAATTGGACATGTCACATTTCTCCTCAATATAACGGTACACTCAGTTCACAAGTAAGTAAATTGTCTTAAAAGCCAACTTTCCTCACAAAGTTAACTTGTCTTTTGTTATTATACAATCATATAATTCAAGTGGTCTCAGCGAATTCATCCTTCGTCTTAGAGAGGCCAACCGTAGCAGAATACTTTTGGGTGAAAGTAAACTCAGGTTTGTATCGAGTTAATTAATACCATTTGGATTTTCGAATGTGTTGCCCTTCAACGTAGTATCGCAGTTTCTTATCGGGATTGGGGTTTTATGAGTAATTTATTAACCATTGAACAACGCCAAGCATTTGAAGAACAAGGGTATTTGTTAGTTCAAGGGATACTTGATGAACAAGTTTTCGATTCACTGCGTCACGTCATTGCATCTGCCATTAACGATCGTGCCGAATTACTCTATAACGAAGGCAAGATCTCCAGCCTGTACGAAGATTTGTCCTTTTATCATCGATTGACACAGATTCTCCGCGAATCTCAAAAAGGTCCACTTTTGGGTTGGAACTGGAATAAAGAGGTCTTCAGCCGAGAGATTTATGAATTGGCAATCCAACCGGTGATCTTGGATATCGTAGCCTCTCTCATTGGTCCAGAGATCACTGTCAATGGAGATTACTGGGTCCGTTTCAAGATGCCGACGGGGGGACAATCAGTCTTTCCTTGGCATCAGGACAGTATTTATTACAATGGTAACGCCGATCCAAATCAACAGGTAACTCTTTCTGAGCAAAGCCAGATCCTGACGATATGGATTCCTATGGTAGATGTCGATGAACAAAACGGTTGTTTGCAGGTAATTCCTGGAAGTCACAAACAAGGGTTACGACCGTCTCATCACGATGAAAATGGGCGAATGGTTCCTGTAGAGGATGTTGAAAGTTGGGGAAAGGTCGAGAACGTGAGTATGAGCGTAGGAGATATCTTTGTGTTCGGCAACCTTACCTTCCATCGCTCCTTAGAGAATAACAGCGAAGATATTCGTTGGAGTATTGACTTGCGGTATAGCCCTACCGATAGTCCATTAGAGTGGTTTCATGAAAAGTGGCCTGGTTTTATCGCACGGAGCCAACGTCGACCTGAGACAATTGAATCTTGGGAAATATGGCGAAAAAAAAGAACCCTTTCTAATCTTGCCTAAGGGCATTGCGAAACTTTCTGTTTTGCGAACAGCAATTTGTTAGCCAATCACCTAAAAAAATAACCTGCAATTAGCTACAATTGCAGGTTATTTTAAAGGTGCAATTAATGACAAGAAAATCAGGTTATGTAGACTACTAAGCCTGATGATCAACTATCATCTGCAAAACCACCAAGATGGTTCATCGAAAACATAAAACCCTGGAATTAATACGGAAGCTTTTAACTTTTCAGTAACATGGTCTACTGTTTTAATATAGAAATAGTTTTGAACAAGCCTGTGTTGATAGTGTGGGTAACACTTTGATATAAATATTGAAATCACAATCAACGACACCGAAAATCGAGAACCCAAAGGACTAACAGATGACGCTCGAAGAAAAACTTCTAGCTTTGGATTTAGAGGGATTCTATATTGAAGAATCCGTACTTTCTCCTATGCAAGTTGAGGAGGTGCATGCGAGTACGAAGGCCACGCTTTTGGAAGGTCCAGAAAAGATCTTTGGAAGCACCTTTCTAAATCATAACCAAAGCTTAGCACCTTATTTAGCAAATCACAAAATTATGGAAGTGGTCAGGTCTCTCTTAGGCTCTAGTGCTCGAATTATATCTACCAGTGGTAATATGAGTTCTCCGTCACCTGAGGCCAACCCCTCTCCCCCAGGTAACTTGCATGTAGACTGGCCATGGGGTCAGTCGGGTGCATCTTATATTGAAGGGACGTTGCCGAATGTTGTCATTAATCTGACGACGTTCTGGATGCTTACTGATTTTACGAGACAAAATGGTGCAACCATCGTCTCACCCGGTACACACAAGGCGGGTAAGAACCCTAATGGTTACCCCGAATTGAAAAAGGCACGTCCGACCGAGATTCAAGTAGAAGCATCGGCTGGTAGTGTGCTTGTGTTCGATGGACGGCTATGGCACAAAGGGGGAACAAACCGGAGCGTGGTACCCAGGATTTTCTGGGGAGTTAACTATGCTCCTTGGTGGCTCAACTGTCACGCACGAAGACCATGCTCTGTTGAGCACAAGATACAATCTGATGCAGGTTACACCCCGGCAGGACATTGGCCTTATCTTAAGGGGGAAGTGCACGATTTACTTCCAGAGCAGGTAAGACCTCTGGTTCGACATTGGGTGGATCGCGAATGGGTAATGAGCAAAACCGAAGCTGAAGCTGCCATCTGGGATTTCTCCTATTTCAGGGATGAATAGCCACTTTTACGATCCCTAAACCCGTAACAATAAAAGCTGTAATCACTTAAAGATATCAAATTTGATTAACATCTGTATCATGAATTGGACACTATAAAGTTACAGTTTTCAGGCAAATCAACAACTGCTATGTGGTGTCTTTAAAGTTGAGCAGGCTATCCCGGGAAAGGGCTTTTATGTCAGTCCTTAACAATAATCAGAGGCAAATCCTATTGTTTGATGGAAATGGAGTAATAATTTAATGCCAACGGTTCCAGAATTGGTAATTGAGTACGTCAAAGCTAAGGGGATTAACCATTTTTTCGGGTTGCCTAGTAGTGGTGTCCTCTTACATTTATTGGAAGCAGGACGCCAACGAGATGTCGAGTTTGTCAGCACTGCTAACGAATCCAGTGGAGTCATTGCTGCGGCATATTATGGTTATTTCAAGGGATGTGCTGGGTTAGCAATTGCTATCCAGGGACCAGGGGCAGGTAATATGGTTAGTGGTGCAGTAAACGTGCAGTTCGAACGCAAACCGGTTGTATGTGTGTGTGAATGTCCCGCCATTGATGACTTCGGTGCATGGGGACAACAGGCTGATCATCCAAGTTTGTTTAAGAGTACAACAAAGGCATGCCTGCGGATTACAAAAGAAAATGCGGCACAGGCTCTACACGATGCTTTCTGTCTTGCGATCAGACCGCGATTAGGACCGGTGCTTCTGGAACTGCCACGTAACTTGGGTAATTGCGAAGCGGGTATGGATCTGACTAAAACCCAAAAACCTGTCCCTCAAGCTCCCAATCCGGAGGCTCTAAGTACTATCTGTGATTTGGTGGGATCATTTAAAAAACCGGTCATCATTGCGGGGGATGATGTTAGGACTGAAGGTTGTATACCTACACTTCTTTCTTTGGCAGAATCGCTGAAAGCTGCTGTGCTGGTTACGATGGATGGGCGTGGAGTGTTTCCGGAAACAAACCGTCGTTTTGGTTGTGTGTATATCGGTACAGCCCCACCATATGCATTGTACAGATCATTTCTGGCAGAAGCTGACGGAGTACTTGTCGTTGGTACCGATGGTCGTATGAAAGAAGCAAGATGGGATTTTGATATTCCCGTCTGTGAATTGGTCACTCAGCCCGAGTTTCCATCGCTTAGCGGTACACCCAGGTTACGTCTCCATGGTCAGCTTTCCACTAGCCTTGAGCGTCTGTCCCATTTGAAGAATCAGTTTGGCTTTCCCATATCCCGAATCGCAGAATTACGTGACATGGCCCAACCCCGATTTGCACGTCCTCAAGGAGCAAGACTAGCAGTCAACGATATTATTGCTATTACACGGGAACAGCTACCAGAGGACGGACTGATCTTTGCCGAAACCGGTGTATTCCAGTCAATGCTGGAGCACCTCTGGCCGGTAACAGTTCCCAATACATTTTTCGCCTCTACCGTGGGGCGTACTATGGGATTGACGATTCCAGCTTTGCTAGGTGCTAAGCTGGCATGTCCAGATCATCCAATGGTTGGGTTTGGTACTGACGGAAGCACTTTAATGCGACTTGGAGAGCTGGAAACGTTTGCCAGAACGGGTACAGTAGCACCTCTAGTGATTATGAATGACGGAGCACTGGGAACGATACAAGCACAGCAGAAATTCCAACGATTTCCAAATTATGGTTTGCAACTAGAATTGGTAGATTTCGCTCATATAGCCCAAGGGCTTGGTCTGAAAGGTGTCATAGTGGATAGGCCAGAGACTTTCGCTACTGCTTTAAAACAAGCTATGACTGCCGATACAGCAACAGTCATAGATGCTCGCGTTGACCCAGGACCCTATCGGGACAGTTTTATGGCTACCACCGGTATGGTTCAATGAAACGTGCTATTGCAGTGTAGGTCCCTCTCCAGCCAATGTTGTACGATGTAAGATACGTTTGTACTTTCTACGATCCCACGGTAATCCTCGATGTAAACAGCAACGGTTATCATATACGAGAAGATCGTTCACATGCCAGCTATGACGGTAAACGAATTGTGGCTGGGTTACCCAATCCAGCAGTTCCTTTAACAGGTTTTTTCCTTTTTCGGTTGGCCAGTTGATGATACGTGTTGTGTAGGAGCCGACCAGCAAAGCCTTCTGGCCCGTTTCAGAGATGGTACGTACCAGTGCCTGATTGGCTGGAGGTGTTTCCTTTAGGAAAGCCTCGCTCATGAGGTTAGGAGCGATCTGAGCCCGCGAATTTGCCAAACTGTGTTCAGCTACTAGCCCTTCCAGTTCAGCTTTTTTTTCTTCAGGCAGACTTTCATAGGCTGCACAAAGGCTAGCAAACTCAGTCTCTCCTCCTTCAGGCGGAATGACCTTCGCTGCCAAAAGAGAACCTCGCAAAGGGTTACTTTTGAACGAACCATCGGAATGCCACAGCGAGTTGCCTTTGGTATACAAAACCCGAGGATCTTCGGCTGGAATAAGCTCCCCATATTCATCGACATTGGAAATAATTCCAATTGGCCCACCATTACCTATGGGATCACTTTCCATGGTCATTTCGATTGGACCGAAGCCTTCGCTGAAAGCAACGTGTTGTTGATCGGTTATACCTTGGTTATGAAAGACGAGTACCGCGTAGGCATAAAGTGCTTCTCGAAGTTTTTTGAATGTTTCAGCGTCAATGGGTGCGCTGATATCAACACCCTGTACTTCCGCACCGATGTGTCTTTCCAATTTACGAATTTCGAGCATCTTTATGTCTCTTCTTACTTAATTGTTTGGACACTTTGTATATGAAAGTTTTCCCTCCTGCAGATTCTGAAGCCTAGAACGAAAGTCTAGTCATTTGCCACAGCAATTCAAGTTTCTATCGAAACCAAGGTTGTATTGATGTAACAGGTGCCGGAATAACTCCACTTTAGAGCTTAAAATTTATATGTGTTGGAAGCAAAATTGATAAAAAATCCGGTCTGGGATTACTCTGCCACGTTGAATTTGTAGACGTGTACATCGTAGGACCAAAAATCATCCTTCCAAGACTATCTTTCTCCTGAATCTGGCAATCCTCAAATGTTACTTGGCACTAGCCAGCCCACTGCATATTATATGTCGTTATAATGCAACTCTAACACGAGCTTTTTCGCAGTATTTGATTTCTTAGACTTGGTATTTCCCCAATCAGCTGAAGCATCGCAACCCAACTAGCACGGACACAAGGTGAAAAAATTAAAGTAACTTTATCTATGCGGGTAGGAAGTCCTTTGCTAACTAGTTACCACCAGGTATTAGCGGTGGGCCAACTGAACCTCCGGCATTCATAGCCAAGTTTCCACCATCCATAGGAATTAGCGTACCTGTTATCCACGTTGAAGCTTCAGAGGCAAGGAACACAGCTAAGCCTTTGATGTCTTCCGGTACACCTAATCGACCCGCTGGAATACCACTTAGGAAAGTAGATTCCAAATTTGGATCAGTTTCCATCCGAGCTTTTAAACCTGCGTTAACTACTTGTGCTGGTAATATGGCATTGACACGGACTCCTCGACCACTCCATTCTGTGCTTAACTCGCGAGTCATCTGAACCACGGCTCCCATACCCATACTATAGGCAATGTGTCCACGACCGAGTGCCGTGGTACTGGCCAATGAACCAATGTTTATAATACTTCCTTTACCAATAGCCAACATGCGTTTGCCTGCTTCTTGACAACAACAGAAACGTCCGATGATCAATGATTGCAAAATCTTTTGTACTTGTTCTATGGTTATTTCTTCCGCTCGGGCCAAAACACCATCACCTGCCACATTGCCAAGAATATCGATTCTGCCGTATTCTTGATCTAATTGGCCAAACATCTCTCGGATCAAATCAGGTTGCGAAACATCACAGGTAATCGGCAAAACGCGTCTTCCCATTTTCTCAACAAGTGAAGCAGTATCTTCCATTCCTTCAGTATTAATATCTGCTAATACTAGATCTGCACCAGCTTCTGCGAAACCAAGTGCCATGGCACGCCCCATGCCGCTAGCTGCTCCAGACACAAGTGCAATGCGTCCCCCCAAATCAAACAATGAATTTACCATAAACTGAGAGCTCTCCCTAATTATTTCGTAACTATATACAGAAAAAGATTGTCAATTTTTTGGGACTTCCTTATCTGTCCCTCAAAACAATGTCTGGATGGAGTTTAGCACAAATCCTTGACTCAGGCGACTACAATTTGGTCGAAAAAATGGTTCGCCATCCATAGCCTTTACATGCTTGTATTTCAAGACAATATATATGCTTCAAACTTATGAATTATCTTATTACGAATGAAATTTATTGCTCGATGTCTGCAGCGCAACGAAACCCATCGTACCCACTCATGTTTTCGGGAGAATCGTAAGCGACGTATCGATTGGCAACACGAAGGTTCTCTTCAGGACTAATCCAAGCCCCGCCACGAAGTACGCGATTTGATCTTATGTCTTTATAATTGTTTATTATTTCATTAGTGTTAGTATGACCTGCCACTGGGTTTGAGATCGGACTCCTGGTATAGAAATCTTGCTCCCACTCATCCAAGCACCATTCCCAAACATTGCCTGCGACATCATAAATGCCATAGCCGTTCGGTTCGAAACTGCCAACTGGTGCAGTTTCCTTATCCCATTGATCACGTCCTCCTGTTCCTAAGTAGTTGGCATTATCGTGAGTGATCTCAGAGCCCCATGGATAAAGGTTGTTTGTCAAACCTCCGCGAGCGGCATACTCCCATTCCGCTTCTGTAGGAAGCCTCTTGTCTATCCATAGAGCATAAGCCATAGCATCATGCCAACTAACGTAAACTATCGGGTGAAGATCCGTTGGTGATATTGCAGAAACCTCTATCCAGTACTTTTCTAATGATTTCCAATGGTTGTCAACTATAGATGGAATATAATTGAAATCATTAATGAACCTTTTGAATTGTCCAACTGTGACTTCATGCACATCAATATAAAAAGCTTCGAGTTCAACCGTATGAATGGGAAGAGAATGCTCCATTAAGATATCAGATTTGTTATTAGAATATCCCATCTCAAAATCGTTGGCTGGCAAAAGTATCATTCTTGATCCATCCTTCGGCCAAATTATTTCTTGTATTGAAAATTTTATTTCATCAGGTTCTTCATCATCACTGCATCCAATAAAAAATAGTCCCATTAATATCCAAACGATGACATTTTTGAGCATGTCACTTACCTCTTGTAATTTTTCTTAGATTGAATTTTAGGCTCTAACTTGAATTAGTCAACAGAATAATTTTCGAGTTTGAAGTACTTCTTGGCTTTTATTAAACAGTACTGGAACCAATGAAGAAATGTGTGGCTTTTCTTCTAAGTAACTCAAATTTACCATTAGACAAAAAGTGGAAACACGATGCTCCTTGCCATTCCCAAGCGTTAACCGCACAACAAGACTTCAGCATTTCGCGTTTCGAAGCAGGCTTAGATATAGTGTTCTGAGTGGAACTCAATTTTTTCTCCACTGAGTTTAACCGTGCTATAGTGCTTCTTCAAGGGGGTTAGCATGTTGGATTGATTAGATAACGTTGGCCTGACAAATAGAAAAGATCGGATTTTTTTTGTTCTACTCGAGCTGGTATATAGCACTCAGGCCTATCCAAGCAAACCCTCCTTTTTTCAATGTATCATCATCATTATCAACAATTGTAAGGTAAACTTTACGTCCAACCAAGTCAGAAACATCCCAGAACTTAGTTACAAACGCATCCTGATTTGGCGGTGATGCTGTCCTTAGGATTTCGTTGGTCAGAAAATCTTTTAGGAGACACTGATTTGGTCTGAGAGGATCACGGTCCCACCCATTTATAGAAATCCCAATCGCCTCCCCAGTAACAGTGAACATGTCTGATTTCATAATTCCAGTCGTTTCCTCACCTCCTACTAGCGATTCAGCATGGAAATTCCCTATTCGTCCCTCTCGATCTCGACCAGTTATTCCCCATGCATGGCCATCAATCTGCCAACCATCAAGTGTTCCCATCTCAAAATCGCCATTTGTTACTGCTGGTTCACCCGTGCCGTCATAGTAAAAACTGAATATTTTCTGGATGTTACTACCTGAAGCAAGATAATACTTTCTTTCGGGGTAGAAATCCATCATCAGTTTGTTTTTGACTCCCAGATCGCGAACGTATATAATTTTGCTGTCCAGTTGGGGCGAGTTTAATGCTAACACAGAGCCGTAGTATGAATTGACAAAGACCACCGCATTACTAATCTTCTCTCTCTCAACTGCTTTTTGAACTTTGGTATTAACACCCCAGTAATCATCTGAATACAATTTGATCAACGTAGGAACATTGACGTAAAGGGCAACACATACACAAAAGCCAATGATCAACGATAAGAAGTAGCGTAGATCGCCTTCGGATAGCTTGGGTTGAAACTTCTTTTTAATAATATCAGGTGTATGAATGATTCCTCTGGCGGTCAGCAGAATCAATGGGCAAGTTGATTCATACATAAACCTAGGACCAAAACACCAACCTTGATACCAATAAAAGAAATAGACAAATGACAAGGAAAATACTGAAGCAATCAGTAAGTAATCCCACTGGGTGCGTCGACCACCTGCAAAGAACAGCATAACGAAAAATGTACTTGGAATACACCATTCGAAGAGGTACTTATTCAGGGCATTGAGGTTATTCAGGTTTTGGATTAAACCTCTCTTTGGCGTATGAGGTTCTCCCCATGCGCTGTGTCCGAATCCTGGATTGTGGTCGCTACCCCACAGTACCTCATAACCAGTAAGCATTGGATGTCCGTTGGTAAGATAATTAAAACTGGCCAGAACACCAACCATCATAAGGAAACCTGCAAGCATAACCATAAAGCAAAGTATGTAGACTCTTGTCTTTGTCAGCATCAGGTAAACTGCGTAGAAAGCATAGGGAAGACCTATACCAATAGCAGTCAAAATTCGGGCATTTAAGCAAATCCCCAGCGATAAACCGGCGATCAACGAATCACTAAACTTACTTGTTCTAATGGTTCTAAAGAAAAAAAGAGCGAACAGAGCAGTAAAAAACAATGATGTATTATGAGAGAAAAAACCCGACGACATGATGATAACAAATGGCGAAAATCCTCCCAATAGCGAAGCCAATCTGCCGGTTGTTTCGTCGAAAAGCGATTTGCCGATCAAATAAAAAAGTACGACAGAAACCGACCCCAAAAATGGATTTATTATCCATGGTGCGTTCAGGATTAACCCCAACATCAACATAAGTGTGTGCCCTGGCGGATATTCGGAATACCATTTTCCATTGTTAATATTGTGCGTAAAGTCGAAAAATTCCTTGTGCTCATGGGATGGTACGGTCAGGTGTCCCGAGAGAAAAATCTTAGCATGGAAAAGTTGATCGATGTTGTCCTGAACATGTGGCACATGCTCAAAAATGAAGTAAGAGCAGAGGTTAGTTAATGTGAATGTTATGGCAAATATTAGTGTGAGGAAGTATGCAGAACGGATATTAATAAAGGCGTAAATAACAATACTAAAATGTTTCTCCGGTAACCATCTACGCAGGTAAGAAATAACGGGGTATGCCCCAAACAATATAGATAGTAGCCCCAATGTGGATAGTGTTAGGTATAAGACTATGGGTAAGCCGTTTTGGGTAGGATATAACGCAAAAATGAATATGGTGAGTGGCAGTAGGATACTGATAGATCTCTTTGGTGAATGGATAATTCCAAAAAAGTTCCTTCGCCCCGAAGGAGACACACACACCAAGCAGATGGAGAAAAGTAGCATACAAAAGAACATCTGTGTCCCAGAAACTATGAGAGACGAATTGAGTATAGGGGTATTTATAGTAACTTGATGATTAATGCCTCCAGATGTGATAATGTTGGTAAGGCTTGACGGACTACTGAGTGGAATGGTCAGAATAAGGATCCATATTCCAACAAGGAGAAAAAGCAACCTCAAGAACCGGATCATCATGATATCAGCGAAATACTTATTGATGTTTTTTTAGGTGCTTTGGTAAGACCTAGCTCTTATGTAGCTAGAATGGGTTTTATCAGGATCTCGACCCTGTCCTATTCATAGGAATATGTTCTGTTTTGGGAGATATTTATCCTAGGATTCATTTTGAAAATACAGGCTCAAACTGCCGTCAACCTCCAGCCACTTGAAGCCAATCATATGCAGGTTCCCTCAGTGTGGTTAAGAGGTCTTCCGACTTTCCGCACAACTCAGCTCTGTCCAAGATTTTCAAAAACAAAAAGCCCCTCTTTGCCGGGAGCGACAATATCAAGCATCCCATTTCCGTTAAGATCAATAACATGAAAGAAAATGCCGCACCCAGAGGCAACACCTGCTGGACCGTAGTCAATCACCTGTTTAGCGAAGGACTCTCCGTTCCATTTGAAATAATAAAGTCCTATATCATCATCTGCCCCCGGATCACCACCACAATGTGCCCTGTAGCGTTTGCCTGTAACCAGTTCGCATTCGCCGTCGCCGTCAATATCCACCCATTGAATATCATGATACTGGGAATTGTAAGGATCAATAGGATGCTTAATCCAAGTTCTTTCACCGCTTTCACTCACACGTTGCTCCCACCAATCTAGTCCATAGGGGTGTGCTTGTCCAACAATTAGATCATTTAAACCGTCGCCGTTCACGTCTACCACCAATATAGGTACACTGGCGCTACCAAGGTCAAAATCAGGATGGAAAGTCCATTTTCCGTCATAGGTATCTTCTGGAGCTTCAAGCCAGCCGTTTTGCAAGATAAAATCACCACGACCATTGCCCGTTATATCGCCAAAGCCAAGTCCATGTCCTTGACGCTCATCATAGATTTTATGGGCGGTAAACTTACCAGTGCCTTTGCCTCTCTCATCTTGTATTAGTTTGTAGACGACCAAAGGTGTCGGTGGAGTATTGGGAACAATCTCAAGCTGACCGTCACCGTCAACATCCCACGCGCGGGTGGTTTCCACATTGCCACATTCAGCGATGATGTGTCCTGACCACTCTTTGTTCAGGTTATCAGGGTTTTCGTGCCAACGGAGGTTGCATCCAAACCATCCGCCGGTCACAAAGTCCATTTTACCATTGCCATTTATATCCATAGGAATCGTGGAAAAATCATCGTAATATTCACCTTCACTTCTCACTTCGCAGACCTTGTAGCGCTCTACGAAATCTGGTCCTTTGTACCACCACCCACCGGATACAATATCCAGTATACCGTCGCCGTCAACGTCAAACGCAGCCGCTGTTTCATAAGTTTCTTCAGATATAAGTGATTTCTTAAATTTAAGTGGCATTTTTGTCTCCTTTACAAAACATGTTTTTGCTGACTGTATGTTGTTTTTGTGTTACCAAGATGACTGAGGTCACTATCCCCAAAATTCTATCTGTAGTTTATACACGTCTACGATACCTTAAAAAGTTTTCTAGGTTTCTCAATATCACACGAGAATCATGAATTTCTTTGAATATTTTCGCGGTTAAATTGCAGTATATTTGGCAGTTTTTAAAGTTTCCATTCTTAATTTCTGTCAGGAAAATGTACTTTACCAGATAAACGCAATCGTTTTGAAACATCAAGATGCAAAATCCTGCTCGGCATAATCTGCGATCCCAACTGGATTCACCATTTTAGTTCTGCTAAAGATTTAGGAGGATATTCTAGCACGATCAACATACCAAGGTAAAGAGACCGCTGAATGGCAGTGATTTAGAATAAATAGTATCGGATACATAAATAAAGATGTATTGATTAGTAATTTTATCCCTACGCTTTTCTAAATAGCCGAATATAATTTGCATGTGCAATAATTACTATACGATAGTCCTAGTAAGGAGAAGTCCTTCCGCCAAGTATCTTTAAATGCAATTTTGTGTTGGTATCTGATTTTTAGCTTTGTTACTTCGGGCATGATTGAGGACACACTGTTTTTCTATATACTAACTCCATCACGACACACAAACTATACGGTTACCATAGGACGTTCCGGACATTGGATGACTTTATTGCCATCTTGCCATTTTTCGTTAAATTATCTATACTAGTTATGTGTAGAGCTGGATCTTGGGTTTGAGCTCTGGCATGCATTGGGCTTATATTCTAAATAAACACTGAGTGTTAGGTCAGCTAGTCTAAAGATTTGAACGAAAGCTGATCAACTCTGTTCAAAACTACCGGTTGTTGACGGGACTGCTTTCTTTCTTCGAGCAATTTCGGTTCGGATTACGCACTATGAATAATCGAGTATATATCGCTAGCATCAAAAGTATCTTCCCCAAAGGATACCATCCCGATATAGCAGTAGATGCACTCTACCCTGCTACTGAGGCCGGTGAAAAATTGAACTTGTATGCTAAAAGGGTAGCCAAATCCCTTGGTTTTAAACAACGGTATTCGGTGCTTGATGCTAATTCTCTACCCAAGAAAAAGTTATCAACTCAAGAATACCATCCTTTACATTGGGGAAAACAAATTCTGAGTAATTTATCAGAGAAAATTGATCCGAAAAAAATTGGGTTTGTAAGTGTTTCCTACAATATTTCTTCGCACACTGATGTTTTGCCAAACTTGGCTTGTCAGCTGTCTTTGGATGCTAATCTTGAGTTGGATGCAATACCTGAGGAAATTTCCTATTATGGATGCGCTGGTGGGTTGTTTTCGCTTAAATCAGCTGTTGAATACTGCCAAGAAAGCCAGAAAGCCGCCTATGTTTACACCTTCGATCAATGTTCTTGGATAGCTAATCCCATCTTTGACAAAACACATCGAGATTTTAAGGCCAATTTAATAACTTCGCTGCTTTTTTCAGATGCTGGTGTTGGTTTGTTAGTTATCCCGGAAAACATGAAGTGTGAATTTGATCAACCGCTATTAGAGATAATTGATTATTCAACCCAATTTCAATTGGGTACAGCTGTTGACATGCGAGAAGGATATTTGGTTCTGGACGATAACATTAAAAGCACATTGCCCAACATTGTCTCAACCAAATTGATACAACCAATTTTAAAAAGGGAAAATTTATCCATTGATCAGATTCAAGAATGGAGTCTTCATCAAGGCGGATTACCTATCCTAGAATCATTCGCTGACAAAAGGAATTTGAACATTAGCGCTGAAAAGATCGAGAGATCGAGGCAAATGTTTTATGAATATGGGAATTTAAGTGCCCCCAGTGCTTTTGTTGTTCTAGAATCTTTTTTAAAGGAAGAAAAAACTAGAGATTCTTACGGAATAATCGCTAGTTTTGGAGCTGGCTATTATTTGGCAACATTTCTTTACCGATGGCAATTTTAAAGTTAAGATGAAAATTTAATATTGAAACCATAGAAATGAAACTTCAATTTTTAGATGAGTAAATTGATAAAGCTTGTTCTTTTGAAAATTGTCAGGTTTTTTGTTTTAGGGACAATCTTCTTGACCTTTTTTTTGGACAAAATTTTCTTCTACAACAAGGGTAAAATCGAAAAACCAATTTTTATCATTGGTCATCTGCGTAGTGGCACCACTTTTCTGCATCGTTTTATGTGTGATAATTTTATGGATCTAAAAGGAATGATGCTCATTGATATGCTTTTGCCCGCCATCACTACTCGCAAATTGTTGAAACCATTAGTCCCATTACTGAAAAGAATGTCACTTGACAAAGTTTATGATCCAAGAATCCACGAAACCAACTTTTTCTTGCCCGAAACAGACGATATCGCGATTCATTTCAGATATGCCGAGGGCATCCTATCATGGGTATATTTCGGCTCGTGGCAAAAATACCCATCGACTACCGATTTAGAACAGAGCATACGCAATGCTGCCGAAAAAGAGAAATTTATCCACTACCTGCGCAAAATTCATGAAAATAACATGTATCAATGTTCCAAAAGAATGGTATCAAAATCATTCTTCGGTATTTTTAATATTGAAACAATATTAGAGGTTTTCCCTGTAGCAAAGATTGTTGTCCTGTTACGCGATCCACTAGAAGCGATACCTTCATTAATGTCGCTCGAAAAAAGTGTCCAGTCTAATCTCTACGATTTTGATAGACAAGATGAAAATACAAAGGCTCGCTTCTTTGAGAATTTATATGCTATGTCGCTATTCTACTACAAACATTTGGATGCTCTTTTTTCTAATGAGAAGTTCAAGGGCAAACTTCAATTGGTAACATACAACGAACTGAAAAACGATTTTAAATGCACAATGCTCCGTATTATGGATTATTGTGAACTTGAAAGACATCCCGATATATTACATGCTATTGATATGCAAGATAATAAACAATCTTCCTTTAAAACCGAGCACAAATATTTTCTGGAAGATTTCAGTTTAAGCAAAAAACAAATCTTGCAGGATTTTGATTTCATTTATTCACGGTTTTAAAAAAAACGATTGTGCTGTTTGTTCTTAAAATTCGGAAATCCAAGTTGAGAAGTTTAAAACTTGGTTAGCTCTAGTTCTTTTCTACGGCGGAATTTTATTTGGCTGAATGAGGATTCTCTCATACAACCACATTGTTTTACTGAAAGAACATGTAGCCAGAGTGGAACTCATCATAAACAGACGTAACCTGCCAAAATGGAAGATTGCAGATTAACAACGAACTAGTAGTTATCTCTCACTCATCTTAAGTACTGGCTTTGTCTTAAAGTGGCCAACCGACCTGACTGAAAACCAGATCTTAGTACAACCAGAAACATTATGATGGTCCAAACTTAGCTGTCTCTCAGGATCTTTATGGGCCTTTTCTTCTGAGTAGGCTGAAAGTCTATCGTGTCCTCCAAAATTAAGAGGAGAAGAACTAAGTTGTTTTCAGTCATAGAATTAGCCGAGAAAATTGAGGCAATATGAAGGATTCCATCAAGGCATGGTTTACACACCAGAGCCTGGATAATTCCAAACGAACCATCCAGGTAGTTGTGTTTTTGTCCCTGATCTTGGCCATGGGCCTGAGTGGTAACATTCTCTTCGCCTTTAAAGGTTTGGGAACATGGTTGCTTTCGGAGGAAAAATCCGCCCAGATCTTTACCTCAGCCTACGACCATTTCGCAACTCAACTGCCCCATTTCATTGTTGACGAAGATATGATGAAACTGCTCCCTCAAACTACTGAAGAACGAATTACTTGGGAAAATGTGAGACGTGAGTTTGGCCGCACAGATATGGCTTTTATCGCATTTGGAAATAGAAGAAAATCAATTTTTAATGGAGAGTCGTTGGCATGCCTATGGGATGTAAGCCATGCGCTAGAAGAAGTTAAGGAAGTAGACGAAGTTCTATCCATATCAACAATGCGCCAGATGACTAATGATGGAGGCTTTCTCGAAATCAGCGATCTTCAGCCTTCTAGGAATATGACTATGGATGAGGTGGAGGAAGTTGAGCGATATCTCAACAAATATCCCCGCATTAAAAAACGGATAGTGAGTCGTCACAATGATTATGTGAACATTATGATAAAGCCTAAAATAGGCATAGACAATAGTATCTTGCGGGACAAAATGGTGGAGATTTCGGGCGAATTTCTCAGTAAGTACGAAATCCATTATGGTGGTGTGCCTTATCTTTTTGGAACTCTCCCTACGCTCATTCTAGAAGATGTTCTAATTTTGATGGGATTCGGCATAGGAATATTAATTGCTATTCTGGCTTTGAACTTCCGTAGCGTTGCCGCGGTTACGCTGGTTTGGGGGGTAATCATCATTGCCTTGGTGTCGATGATGGGCTTCATGGGTTGGGTTGTTACTTTGACCGGTTCGGAGAAATTCCATTTCACTATGGTTAACTCCACTATGCCAATCATTTTGATGACAATTGCTGCCGCAGATGGAGTTCACATTCTAACGAAATTCTTTCGAGAATTACGGAAACAAAAGCATGTTGAGAAAGCCATACGTGTAACTATGGACAGGCTTTTGTTGCCAGTATTTTTGACGAGTCTAACCACTATCGCAGCTTTCCTGTCTTTGGTATTTGCTCCTATTGAACAGTTCACAGGTTATGGTATTACCGTTTCACTCGGTATTGCTTGGGCATGGCTGTTGTCGTCATTATTTCTTCCTGCCGTAATCATCCATCACAAATGGGATCTGAAGTCTAAGGCAATCACACATTTGAGTTTCATCGAAAAAATAGTAAGTATGTATGGAAGAAACGTTGTTCGTTTTCAAAAGGTGATTCTAGTATTTAGCGTAGGTGTAGTCCTTATCGCAGCAGTTGGTATTCTATTTATAGAAGTGGAAGTTGATTTTACCAAATTCTACAAACCGGGATCCGAGATTCGTGATAGCGTCGATTTTATGAATCAGGAAATGACCGGAGTTATGGACATCGATATCAGAGTCGAAGGAAATCTGAAATCTCCTGAGAGCTTGAACCAAATGCAAGTAATCCAAGAGTTTGTTGATTCACATTCTCATGTCTGTTCAACATTATCCATTGTAGACATTATCAAGCAAATGCATCGAACAATCATGGATGATGACCCTAAATTCGAAATCATTCCGGAATCGAAGGAAAAAGTGAGTAACTTGTTTACTCTTTACTCTATGTCTGGGACCTTAGACGATTTTAGTTCGTTGATTGATTATGAGTATCAGACAGGTCTGATTACAGCGCTCATGGGCCATATTACTACAACTGTGATTATCGAGTTTGTTCGAGATACAGAAGAGATGATCCAGTCCATCACGAATGATGACATCCAGACAAATATCACGGGAATTCTGGTCATTATGCGCGAATTGGTTTACTCGGTCATAAGGTCGGCATTTACTAGTATAGCGGTTTCAATTTTCATGATATTTTTGATTTCTTGGGTCTTTTTCAAAAAAGTCCTGTGGGCACTGCTTTCTGTTACACCCCTTGTTTCTGCTGTTATCTTGAATTTTGGAATGATGGGGCTATTTGGTGTTGACCTTTCCCATATTACTGCGATTCTCTCTGCTATCATTATTGGTGTTGGTGTCGATTTTTCCCTTCACTATATCTCGCAGTATCGAAATACTGCAAAAAGCGTTGTTTCGCTTGATACCCTAACACGTGAAGTCGTTGAAGATGTGGGTTATCCTATAATCCTAGATGCTGTGTCAAATATGGGGTTTGGAGCCTTGTTATTTTCGGTCTTTGTTCCTATTCAATACATTGGTGGATTACTTATATTTGCGATGGTTTCTACGTCCGTGGCGACATTGACAATATTAGCGATTGTTGCTGAACTAATGAAAAAAAGATTAACAACAAACTAGTTGAAGGAAATTCATAATGACGGAACTAATACTATCATTGTTGCTCTTTACCCAAACAGGACTCGAAATCGCGGAGAGGGTTGGTGAGAGACTACAACCTAAAGATATCTCGAGTACAGCAATTATGGTATTGGCGAATTCAAAAGGGAAAACCCGAACGAGTGTGATGAAACTGAGATCTATTGATGACAACAAAAAGCAAATCATATGGTTTGTGGAACCAAAAGATGATAAAGGTGTAGCGTTCTTAAAAATTGAGCATGATAATCAGGAAAGTGAAATTCGGATGTGGCTTCCAGCCTTTAAAAAGGTCCGGCGTATCGCCTCAACAAAAAGAGGCAATTCCTTCATGGGTTCTGACCTAACTTACGAGGATCTCACAAACCGCAACCTTAGCGAAAACGATTATAAATATCTCAAAGATGAAGTTGTTAATGATCATAATTGCTATGTCTTGAAAATCAGTCCTAAACCTAAAGCTAAGTCCGACTACTCACATCATGTGAACTGGATAATCAAAGAAAGTCTGGTACCATTCAAAGAGGAATCCTATGATAAACACGGTAAGCTTAAAAAAGTGAAATCTTTTGTTTTTAAAAAGATACAGAACTATTATGTAATTAAGCAAATCTCAGTCAAAGATGTACAAAAAAACCATACTACTAACATTCAGTTTAATCACATCCAAGTGGATACGGGTGTTGACGAAAAATTATTCCACGAAAAGAATTTGAAGAGACTACCTAGAAATTGAAATCCTCATAATGCTATCTTTTATCGAAATGAAAAGAGCATACGGTTGCATGTGCAGAGCGCAAAGTATAATTATCTTCAAAATAAGTCATATTGTATCTAATTTTAAGAAAGAGCTCGCTCGGTTTAAAACGGTATTCGTTGCAATTGGAGCATGATTTTTGAGAAATTTACGTCTGCTTTTGTTGGCACAGTTAATGTTTATTAACCCAATATTCGGACAAATAAACCATTCTGGCCACTTCCAACTTTATAAACTGATTGGTATATTGGATCAGGAAGAAATATCTTTGCCATTCAGGCTGGTAGAATATCAACTAGGGTTTTCCAAAGGGAATGTAGACATAATAACAAATACAGCCTTGGAATACCGCTGGGCCGGTAATGAGACAAAAGTGGACGTTCGGGAAGCCTATTTAGCTTGGTATCCGAGTTGGGGAGAATTCAAGCTGGGCAAACAGATTCATGCTTGGGGTGAAGTTGATGGGAACAATCCAACTGACAATTTGAATCCTTACGATTATTATTATATCTTCCAACCCGGTTCGCAGCGAAAAATTGGTGTGCTGTCAGCTAATCTTAAATATTATTCCGATCGATGGAATTTTGAAGCAGTTGTTATTCCTCAGCACACTGGTAATCGCATTCCTTTTGACGAACCTGATTTTCCCCTTTCACAATTTACAGAATTTTTGGATCCGAGAGACCATGTAGCGAAAGTTGAAAACCCATTTGAGTTTGGAGGGAAGTGGCAGGTCAACCTAAAAAACAGTGATTTATCTCTTAGCGGTTTGATAGCTAGAGATCGAACTTTTTCGCTAGCCGTCTATGATTTAGACCAAGATTTTTCCGTTATTCCTTACTTTGGTTACAGAAAGACTCAGGTGCTTGGGCTGGATGGAGTCACTTTCTACCATGGCATAACTTTTCGTGGTGAGATAGCTTACTTTAAAACAAGAAATGATTTAAGTGGGGATTACACCCAACCAATACTATTGGAGTCTGAAGCAGAATACAGCCAATACGCATTCCAAGCAGAGTTTACAGTGCCTTTTGAGATAATTGTCTCAAGTCAGTTTCTTGGAAGCCAAACATTAAAAATGGATGGGGCAAAAGTCAATAAAACTACAATGATGGGTATGCCCTTCGCTATCATTGCTGACCGAGGACTTCTAATTTTATTGTCACGAACATTTATGGATAACGCCTTGGAACTAAGCAGTTATACGTTTTATAATCTTGAGATGAATAGTTTTATGCTGGATGGAAAAATGGACTATTCGCTTGGTAAGAACCTCGCTGTTAACTTTGGTTTTACTCAGTTTTTTGGCAATGAAAACGAACTTGAAGATCGATTTAACGATCTGGAAAGTTTCTCTCATGTTCAAATTTCATTGAAATACAATTTCTAGGATTGGTAACCTCCTGTAGGGTGCTCAGCTAATAGTATTCATCAAACTTCGAAGTAGATTTACTATGGTACATCTGCAACGCAGCGAAAACTAATGACATAACTAAAATCGGTTTCCGGCCGGCGCATGTCGCGCCGAGCTACGTGTTGTTCAATTGCATTTCTAAGGTAACCTCCACCCCGCATTACCTTATAGGTGCCGTTTTTGGGGCCCTTCGGATTTTTTTTCGGTGAACGGGCATAATAACCACGACTATACCAATCAGCAGTCCATTCTGCAGCATTCCCAGCCATATCGTAAAGCCCGTAACCATTGGAAGGATAACTCGCTACAGGGGCTAGGATTGAATGGCCATCGTCTACGTATAAAATACGGAAAATATCTTTGCCAGTTGCGCGGAACAAATCAGTATTCCGTAAAACGGCGTCTATACCGTCAGGGCTGTTTAACAGTTTTAGGAGAAGTTCCCTCTCAGCATCTGCTATGTCAGTTCTCCGTAATACGGCCTGACTATACAAAGATACCAAGTTATAACCGAGATACTCATAAACAGGATGTACGTTCTTATCGGCAAAGTTGGCCTGTGTTCCATCTAGTGGATCGTGTCCCCATGGGTATCTCTTACCAACTAACCCCCCGCGCGCAGCGTATTCCCATTCGGCTTCAGTAGGCAACCGCTTACCTGCCCATTTGGCGTAAGCCTTAGCATCATACCAAGAAACATAAATGGCTGGATGCTGATCAGTAGGAGCTAATTCAGACAATTCGGTGCCTTGGCCTGATATCCGAAAGATATGTCCTGTTTCATTGGCAAATCTCTTGTATTTTTCTACAGTGACTTCATGAATGTCCATATAGAAAGCATCAAGTTCAACGGTGTGCACCGGACGTGGCGGATTGTCGCCACTTTGACCTTCTAATTCTACCTTGGCTTCGGGGTAAAGATCATTATCACCCATTTTAAAAGTGCCAGCAGGAATCAGCCGCATGATGGTGCCATCCTTTGGCCAGTAGATCTCTCGATCTATGTCAATTGGTTGATCCTCCTTATCACAACCAAGAAGAAAACAGAAAATTACTGTTATTAGGATCATGTTTTTTTAATCACTAACCTGTCTCTGATTCGCCACGACTGTAGAACTAACTTCGGGATTCGCTTGCATGTCCATCCTGCTTCACACTGCCAATTTTTGAATCACCCCGAAACCGGATTTTATATTTATTCTGGCGTTTCCTTACAACTTAAACTCCGTGTCGTACTAATTTTTTTCTAACCACTGTTGCTTCATCTGTTTCATCTCGGCGTTGATCGGCAGATTGCTGGATGTTGTTTGGCTCGAAGGATCAATTACCCAGTCACCGTTTTCATCTTTCAACACCGGACGTCTCTGTTCAACCGGTAGTACCTCGAACGGTGTATGAGGTTCAAGCTGGTACCAATATGCTACAGACGACATTTCATTACATAGATGGTTGCCGTGACCATGTTCCATGGTTACCCGGATTTCTTTTTCGAACCGAACCGGGTTTTCCAGATGATACACGTAACTAGTTTGGTAGCCTTTGGTATGGTGTTCGTATATTGAAGAGCCATTATGAGCAAAAGCATTAGGCTGCATTCCCCAAGCTTGATTGAGATAATCTTCAGAACCGGTCCCATGCAGATCGGGCGGCCATTTATAACCATCAACCCAAATCATGTCGTCGCCTTCCCCCCACCAAGTTCCTTGGAAATTGGTTACTGAAATGTTGCAACCAACATAATGTCCTTGTCCTGTAGCCTGGAGAATTAGGTAGTTGTTCTCCCAAGCTTCATGTCCTAGATTAGCGATGTTGGCTTCTGGTGTATTGACTTTTATCTCGTGGCCCCAGCCACCAAATGGATTTTCCCTGTAAAACTGGGCGTGGAAATAGGCAACATCATCATCCAGTGAATGATCATACAATTCGTAATCGATGTAGAAGTATTGACGGTGACTCTCAGAACCTTGATTGACCAGTTCTATACGGGCTGACCTGTTGAAGGGCATCTGCACGTAGCTGTTAAGTGCACAACCTTGGTTGAATTCATTATTGCGGGCGGTGGAAGCGGAAAACAACAACGAGTCGTACGAATTGACAATTTCATGTCCCAAACCAAAGAAATCCCCTAAAGGACAGCTAACACTGGGATGTGCTTCTCCATCCCAGTAGATCTGTAACAATACTGAACGGTAGCCATTCGGTTGCGTCATCCAGATATGGTTGATACAGCCAGGCCCTTCCAGTTCGGCCAAGACCTTAGTTTCACCCGCTGGGATATTCCAAGCGTCGTTGTTTCGGCCTGTAACGTCCCATGATGAAACTCGACCAGATTTGGCCCGTCTAATTCTTGTTAAATTTGATAACAGTCCATTTGCATACATATTGAGCACTCTCTAAATAGTAGTTGATCATTAAGTTGATTTTTATCGATTCCAGGCGCATTCAAAGATCCAATAGCTTTTTCAATGATAATTTTCCACTAGCCAATCCTCGTGTTACTATCGACATTTCCTATAGCCCCGATTTTATCCTTGGCTGTCATCATAGTATTTGTCCTAACAGCACTAAATTATACCCTGCCATGGAACTCATTGATCCTCAGGCCAGAAAATGTCTGATCCGACCCTGGATCGTAGTGAAGAACCCAACTTTTTCCATCGTATTCGAACTCATAGACCACGACTAAGTGGTTCCCTCTCTCTGATTTCCGATCAGGTAATCGCGTGAGGTTCAACCAATCGGAGACGTGTACTTTGTAACGGGTTACTTCTCCTCTGGCAACATTATAGACCGATCCGAAATTCTCTATTTCGATTACGTAGCCCAGTTCTTCCGGTACATCCACAAGTTCAACTACTTCTGGTGTATGGAACCCTTGATTTACTTCCCCTGGTTTTCCAGACATCGACTGTACCTGATACGCTTTTTGAGTTGGGTCGACCTCATTAAGAATTTCGTCCAGATCCTCTGGTACAGGAAAACGAACCAATAGTTCCTTGATAAGTGGCATCAATGACCCTTCATAGAAATCATATTGCCCGCTTTTTGATCCGGAGGTAATGATACTATGTGCTAACTCTAGATCTCCAGTACTAAGCTCCGGCTCACAAGGGATGCCGTATGGGGACCATGGTAGTGTTCCTTTTGGACTAGCCCAGTCGGATATCACGAAGTCTCTACCCATATCTCCCGAAATGTCCTTTCCTTGCTCAAGCATCTCCCGCATTTTGTTCAGATATCGCTCGACACGGGGCCAGAAGTAGTGTGCCACCAGTTCGGCATAATCTTCCGCGGTGTAGTCTAAAATTGCACGCCAAGCTGTTGGCGACTGTGTCGCCGTGAAGGTAATCCAATTACTCTCGTGGTTTGCATATCCCGGTAAAATTTCTGGGAATCTTGCCGCTCGGTCATCGTGGACTTTCATTCGGAACTGATCGTGGGATGAAGTTAGTTTGGCAATAAAACGCATCACCTCTTCGACCTCCATGGCATAACGTTCAAAAGAATTTTTGTCTCCAGCTCGAAACGCCTTTCTTGTTCTGGCAAGTTGGTCGTTAAAAAGTGCACCTAGATAAACGCGACCGTAATCAACTACATCGAAGTGATAAAGGGGGCTCGTTTTGAGTAGGTCGTGTTCCTTAAGCATTGTTTCTAAGACGAAACGAAGTTTTGGTAAATATCCCAGCGTTCGCTTAATCGAGGTTGGAGTTAACCCTGGAAGGTAACCTCCGGCCCAGTCGCGGTACAACGGTCGATTGGTCATATCCATGTTATAGCATGAGTATAGTGTATCCATAGCTGCCTTGGTTACACATTGCAGGCGCCCAGCTGCTTCCAAACCATAACGTCCAGTTGTCCAACGCCTTATGAAATTGTCCAAATCGACCGTCATTGGGTTCCAAGCTATCTCCGCTAGCAGGTCTTGCTTAAGATGTTCACGATGACTGGACTCCCCACCGACTGAGAATCCCCACCAATTTTTGGCTTTCGGGTCCCTGCAAAGAGTCTTCGCGTTTTCTACAGCAACCTTCAGATCGCCCCAAGGGTTCGTATGCTTGCCACACTGAACTACCATTCCGTTAGTCCACCGCAACCCCCAGTAGTAATCATTTAGCTTAAAGTCCGGCAAACGCTGTGGAATCGCTAGGAAATTAGTTACGACAATCGCATCGGATTTCTTTATAGCTTCTCTTTGTGCTTGGTAAGTATTCGCATAAGGAAACGGCTGACCAGTTAGTATGATTGCCTGTGGGTCAGCTTTTTTGACAGCGTCGATTGTTTTGAACAGCAAGGCTTCAGTCAGTTCACTTAGCTCTTCAGTGGAGCCCCTGCCAAAGTGTCCTTCACCACCAATGCCTATGTAATAGTAGTGATCTGAACCTAGTACTTCCATCTGTGTTGTTACGCAAGCAGTAATGAATTTCTGTACCTCTGGAATTCTGGGGTCCAACCATTGAAAGGTGAGACCGCACCATTCATAAGGTACAGTTGGTACCTTTTTACCAGTTAATGCTTGGTACTTGCTCAAGAATTCTGAGGTTTGCACCCCATCGTAATAAGGCATTGACCCTGGTTCGGTAGCAAGCCAGGGCATGTGCCAAGTGACCTCATGCCAGCAGCGGATGCCACACATCCGTGCGTGGTCGAAGAGTCGCCGCATCATCGCTAAGTTCTGCTTCTGCCAGGCTGTAAGCTTAATCTTTATGCCGAACTGAGCGGCTGCGAGCGCCTCAATACCTGTGTAACGTGCTAGCCAGCCCACTTCGCAAGTATTAATACGCGTCTTGACGAGCCAGTCAAACCACTGTTTCCACTCTTCTTCACTGTACCATCGATGACCGCTATAGGCAGGGAAATGAGCTACACACTTGTTTCTCCACTCAAACCGTGGTTTACATACGTCGTTCAATTTGCTGACAACCACTGATGACTGTTGTGGTATTTGGTCTCCATCTTCAAAGAAACCGCAACCAAGATATCTCGTCAGTAGATGATAAATTGCGTAAAGGCACGAGTAAGGTTTGATCCCGGCCAAAATGATATCTTTTTCAATGGTTTTGACTATGTAGCCGTCGAAGCCCAAGGTTTCTTCCGACATGTCGATGTCTTCAGTTGAAGCTGCACGGCCAATATAGATATTGGTCGTGTTGTCGCCAGGAGTTGTTGCTACAGGAAGTTCCACCCCACTCATCTGGCGGATGTACTTATTTAGTTCTGTCACCGCGTGCTGTTCCACCGGCAAATCAATTTCTGAAACAACGATACGTGCTCGAGGTTGTCCCTCCACAACTATGTCGATCATGCGTATGCTACCTGTCCTTTGTTTGTAATTATTACGTTTTGGATCTTTGTTTGATTAACGACATTATCTTAGCGTAGTGTTCTGTTTCCCAATCATCGAGAGATATCATTGCATCGTTTTTTGACCTAGCTTTTGCAGCTTTATATACTTGGTCTTCTTTTTCAATGGGTATAACTGCAATGCCTTCTTCATCTGCGACAATGATATCTCCTGGAGAGATGTTTACTCCTCCACATTTTATGGGTATATTCAGTGGCCCAGTAATATTCTTTTGCCCAGGTATCGGTATAACACCACGGGCAAATACCGGGAATTTATTCTGCCGTATTTCTGCTAGATCCCGAATCACGCCATCTATTACAAACCCGATGACTCCTCTCTTTTGTGCTACTGCACAAACGTTACCGCCAGCTACCGCGAAGTCTGTGTCGCCAGCCTTGACAACAATCACAGAACCCGTTGGTGCTTCATAAATTGCGGCATGGAGCATTAAATTATCACCCGGGTGAAGTTGCACCGTAAATGCTGGACCTGCAATTCTTGGTATTTGTGGCCATAACTCATTAATACCAAAATCCATAAATTGGCAACGGTTTAAAGCCTCTGCGTAAGCAGTTGGCGAAAGCTTACTATATTTTGAGTACTCAATCACGCAAAATTCCTTTATTAAGTTGATGTGGATGGAACGACTCCTATCCAATTAGATATGAGCGGCCGTGCATAAGTTAATAGTGCAAGGTAAGCCTCATTTGTTAAATGTAGGCCATCCTTAGCAAAAAAATGGTTCATGGGGAGCTTATCATCAAAGAATACATCATTCGTTTCAACATAGAGGTCGCTGGTTGGTAGTCCGATCCGAATGGTTGAGTTCAACCTCTCAATGAGTTCCCATTTGCCACTTTTCTGCGGTGCTTTGATGACACTGAAATAAGCAAATACTGTGGTAGGTGATAGGTCATGGACAATTTTGCAACACTGCGATACATTTGCAATAATGTTCTCTTCGGGAACTCCATGGTTGACATCGTTGCTCCCGCAGTATAGTAGTACTACATCCGTTGATTCGGCAGTTAAAACATCAGCCAAATGCTCTAACCAGTAAGAAGTTGTTGTTCCTCCAATCGCACAGTTCTTTACAGAATAACCAGGCACTAAGTCCTTAATGTTATTCCATTGTTCAAATATAGAACTACCAATGAGAAGAACTGTTTTCACCTATCTAGTTATCCAACATAACGCTAATTGAGTGTTTCCTAGGTTATGAACTGCTATTAATTTCTCTTAACATTTTAATGATTGAGACGATAGGTGCAAAGGAAGAAAAACTTTTTACTGGTCATCACTTGTTTTCTTGGTTAGCTCTAACCAGAACACCATTGCCAAGCCCCATAGAAACGCAACCATTTTATTCAAGAACCACCACAGTCTTTGGATTAATAATTTGATATTTCAACTTCGCCTCGCCTAGAATATGATATTATCAGGAAAAAAGCTACATTTTGCCGCCTGTTCTTAATTCATTCTTGGCTATAACTGCCTTAGTTAGGTATGGTTGAAGAGACTTATGTGTGCGGCGGTTTGTGCAATTTTCAACCTTGAGATAGGCTCGGGCTGGTATAATATTAAACCAGTGAACACTACAGTAATTCATTAATGATATAAATGTTTTGACATACTTTAAAATGGTGATTGAATTAATATGGGAGACTAAACATGGTTAAGGATGATCCTTTAGCTGGAATAGCACCTGGCGTCAAAATAACAGCGCAAATGTCACCGGAGGCTACTGAAGGTGACTTTCAATTTGTCCGACAAATGGGATTAAAGCATGCCGTTTTGTGGACGGATGCAACAAATGCTAATGTTGATTATTATAAAAACACGCGCGAAAAGTTCGCTGAATATGGTATTGAGGTCTACGGATTTGGTAATTTGGATGTTCACAACCAAGATGCAATCGTTTTAAACTTAGAAAATAGGGATGCTAAGATAGAGGAATATAAAGCTCATCTACGTGCATTGGGTCAGGCTGGAATTCCTTATACAACTTATGCTCATATGGGCAATGGTATTTGGAGTACCGAACGTGAGGAGACACGTGGTGGGGCTTCTGCTCGTGGTTTCAATCTTAACAAAGCTAAGGCAGGGCATTGGCACGGCAGAACTTTTGATATGCCTTTATCTCATGGACGTGAATACACAGAAGAAGAGATTTGGGATAATTATACTTATTTCATTAAGGCGGTAGCTCCAGTAGCTGAAGAATCGGGCGTAATGATTGGCATTCATCCAGATGATCCACCTGTTCCCAAGTTAGCGGGAATTCCAAGATGCATCTTCAGTAGTTTTGATGGCTACAAAAGAGCACTTGAAATAGCAGATAGTCCTAATGTAGGAATCTGTTTCTGCGTTGGATGTTGGTTAGAGGGTGGAGAATGGATGGGTAGTGATGTACTGGAATCGATCCGCTATTTTGCCGAACGCGACAAGATCTTTAAAGTTCACTTTCGCAATGTTGATAAGCCGTTACCACACTTCGTAGAGACTTTCGTTGATAATGGCTATATGGACATGTACCCAATCATGAAGAATCTTCACCAGTTTGGTTTCAAAGGACCTATTATCCCCGACCATATCCCTAGTATGTCCGGTGATAGTCGTGTGGGAACTGCCTACACAATTGCATATATGAAAGCTATGTTGCAACGAGCTGAAGAAGAGGATACATATTGAACGATATCTTTAGTGTAGACAACTTTGGCTAATAAAAAACACATAATCTAGAGAATATACTTCGGTAATCTGCTTTATAGAGCTTCTTAAGGATGACGCTCCCCTCGGAGATAATTCAACCAGTCTTTATCTTGAATACTATGAAGTCTGTATCGCGATACAGATTGTCGCAACGAGCTTTCTTGTTATATCCAGTGTATTCTGTTATACGATTGGTTTGAGTTGGTTTTGAGGGCTACTTGTGAAAAAGTAATTTTAATCAGCAACCCAAGTTGTTTCCCCATCTGATTCCAGAATAGGTAACTGCCCACCATGATGAACGCCGGGACCATAGAAAAGTGCTTGTTGTTCTCTTGGCAATTCATTGATCCAATCACCGTGGCGTGATTCGGGAGTGAAGTGTTTTCCCACTGCACGTGCAGTTCCTCGGGAGGTATATTTGTACAGGAGAGAGCGTCGCTCGTGGTCAGCTGTCCACGGCAGGGTTCCATGGGTTGCGGTTTCGGCAAAAAAGAGGACGTCACCGGCTTTCATTTCAGGTTGTTCCACTAAACCTAGATGGTCCTCCACGCTACGTACCTCATTTGGTGTCGGTTCATTGCTCTTGTGGCTACCTGGAACAATGGCAAATCCACCATCACCGGCCCCACAATCAGCTAGTTGCCAAGCTACAGTGATACCTCGACAATAAATTTTACTATTTTGTTGATGATAGGCGACTACTGGACTAAACGGCTCTCCAGCGCCATGTAACCGATGGCCTTCGGTACCTTTGATCGCTTTGATCAACAGCGGTCCGTGGTCAAGTCGAAACCCTTTGCCGGAGAATTCGTTCAGACGGGAAACGACCACCGGATGCACCAATAATTGGCGGAAAGGTTTACGATAAGGAGTTGGCCAACCCAGCATCCCGGTCAGTTGCCGTCGACCGAAACTACCGGTCAACGCACTTGACCCTCCGGATAGTGACCCTGCTTCTAAGGTCTGAATCTTGTCGGAGAAATGATCCAAAGCCGCGTTACAGGCCTCAATTTCATCTGGACACAAAACATTCGATACAATTAAATAGCCTCGTAGGTCGAAACAATATTTTTCTTCTTCTGAAACGGTATACAGGGAACGGTTTGGATCATTCACTGATTGTCTCCTTTAGAGTCTTAAGTTAATTATCAAGATGCACTGTGCCATCAGGATCAACTGTTAAGTAAACTTCCTGCGTCTTTGGTGGTGAGGCGGGGCCAAACATAACTGCTCGTTCTTCAGGCGTCATTCCACTTACGATCTCTTCATCCCAATAGGTTTCGGGTTTATAATACGGGCGGGAGCCGCCACGGTTGGCTGTCCGTGAAGCATATTTGAAAAGTACCGACCTCCGTTGATGGTCATTTCTCCACGGATGGGTACCGTGTGTCTGTGCGCCATCCATAAAAAAGAGAATATCTCCCGCATGGATCTCAGGTTGCACAACGACACCCATGTCATCATCGCAATTGCGTACCTCTTTAGGCATAGCAAATTTCGACTTGTGACTACCTGGTACGCAAGCGAAACCTCCACCACCTGCAGGAGCAGTACTCAGATTCCAAGTAACGGTTACCCCAGCACAGTGAAACCCCCTATTTTGGTGATGGTAAGCTACATAAGGTTTGTGTGGGTCGCCCGAACCATGAAGTGTTAAACCGGCGGTTCCTTTGACAGCATTATTGAATTGTGGACCGTGATCAAGCCGAAACCCTTTGCCACACATCAGATTCAGCCGACTGACTACCGCAGGGTGGGCCAGCATCTGGCGAAACGGCTGGCAATAAGGGGGGTAATGTTCAGCAGGTTAGTACCGTGCATCCAGCGAGAACCGGTTCCACGCAGAAAGGTTGAATCGCCAACACCTTTATTATCCTCATTTTGATTAATGCGGTCAGCACAATAATCAATAGCCTCATTAGCAACTTCCAATTCCTCTGTAGACAGGACGTTCTTGACTACTAAATATCCTGTTATATCCCAGAAGTATCGCTCTTTTGCATCCATTTTTCCCTTCCATGATTCCAAATTTAGCGTTTGGTTTTAATCTTAGTTTCACTCTCCAGTTATCAGTGCGTTCGCCAAAGCATAACCAACTAGGGAATAGTTAGTGGCTGAACCGTTGTAGTGACAGTACCAGTGTCCACCTCGATTCAAGTATTCATCGTTCAGTTCCTTGGTAGGTAGATGGTTTTCCGTTGTATCCGAGATTCCTTTCTTCTGCTTTTCACTCCAGTAGGCATCACTAATCTGACGGAGTTCTTGGAGGCGAGTGTCCCAAAAACCCGCTGTAGGAACAAAAGTGACGTTTCTCAGCGTTTTGTCCTCTGCAACAGCTTGTTGTGCCTGACGAAAGTTCATCACGGCTTGCGCTTCATGATTCTCCTGACCCTTAGCCCTTAACGCAATGTCATACCCACCAATTCCCATTTCACCAATGACAATTGGCATATTGGGGACATTGAGATCCTGACGTAGATCACGAAACATGGCTGACAAATTCTTAGGATAATTTTCTATGATCCCAGTTCCCACTTTTTTCTGATCAATCTCGATATGCCATTGGCAGAAATCGTTCCAACCTTGGAACCAAGCCATTCCCGAAATTTCATAACCCTGACCTTGATAACCAGGAACCAAATTATCAATATTCATCAGCTGCTCTTTAATTTCTGAAATCAGTTTGCGGTAGTAATATCCGATTTCGCGATTATTGTTTTCCGATTGTTCTCGTTCTAACAAAAGCGCTTCATCTTCAGTTAGGCTGCCTGCAGTAGGCGAACGAAAGTCGCAGAATACATCTTTGCCTCCCCAAGCAGTTTTAATTAACAATACCTGCTCATCATATTTTTCACCCATGACAGTACCAAACATCAACTCCGGGCCTATTTCGTGATTTTGACTTCCCCACCCAACGGTCAGTGGCCCGCTCTTTTTCTCTCTGGCTTGCCATGTAATGATCACATCTTCACGCTCCTTCCAAGATCCGTCTGCGTTTTTCAATTTTTCTAGCAAGTAACCATACTGTGGATGTTGTCCAAGATGATTAAGACTACGTATTTGACCATGGCCTTCCATATTGGATTGTCCCGCTAAAATAAAAACTTTCACTTTTTTTCCTATTGTTGGTTCGTTATTGTCAACATTAGAAACTATTGATGTTAGTCCCATGACTAAGCTAGCAAGAATGAGCGTTAGCATCTAGCATCTCGTTGATAATTTGTATTAAACTAAAAGTTGTTATTTCCAGTGTGTTCCTATTTACCAAATAGATCGAAGTTCATTAGCTTCTAGACTGACTAACCTCGCTTGGCCTTCTTTTACAAAAGCAGAGATTAGCGAAACTTCACCGTGCTGTTGACGTGGATTAGTTAAGAATACCCTTCCATTGTTGCCAACAATTTCCAGCATCGGACGGTCAACTAGAATCTGTATTGAAATTTCTCCATTTATTGGTGTCATCTCAATACCGTTTAGTTGATTCTCTTTGGTATCGTATGTGATTTTCTCTCCCCCCACATCAAGGCCAATAATCTTTGCATCGTTAATTTGGAATTTAGCTCGGATATCGAAGAGTTCGCCTGAAACATTAAGATTGACCGGCTGATTTTCAACGAGGCACACATCCTTGCTGATATGTTGTTTTCGATGAAGTATCTCTATTTCCTTCACTGGTTCTGCAAACATACGAATGCCTATGTCAGTCGTTCGTAACGTCAACGAATGAGGGAAACTGAATGTCTGGTTGAATGGCATGTTTGGCATCTCTATTTGCGCCCAACCAATCTGGATCTTTCGGCCATCGGGGCTGTTGTTGAAGATTTGGGAGGCATAGTACTTTCCATAGTGTACTTGGTATTTGTCATCGTGTTCAGGTGAAAAGACCTTCCCATCGAATTGACCGATAGCATAACGGGCGTCAGCAGCAAACAAAACCCAACGAGTGTTGTTAGAATCACCGTCAACGGGCAGTTCAAAAATCTCGGGGCATTCATAGTAACCCTCCAGTTTACTCTGGAATTCCCAGTTCTTCATATCTCCAGACGTATAAAAAGCAATGGATCGCCCTGATTCTTCTGATTCGTCGTAAACTGCCATAACCCAATGTTTATCAGGTTGATACCAGATGATCTTTGGGTCACGTCCAGCATGTTGCACCACTGGATTGCCTTCATATTCGGTAAATGTCCTACCACGATCGTTACTGTAAGCGACACATTCCCCTCGTCCCGTGCTGGTCCATGATGCGACAATAACCTTCTCATTACCAGTTTGCCAACCCGCAGTGTTGTTCTCATCAACCACAGCACTACCGGAAAAAGCCCAATCACCATGTTGTTTGTTATAAATAGCTATAGGCAATTGTTTCCAATGAACCAGATCTGTACTAGTCGCATGTCCCCAGTGCATGTTTCCCCACTTCCAACCATAAGGGTTGTGTTGGAAGTAGAGGTGCCATTCTCCATCATAGTAGACCATGCCATTCGGGTCATTGTTCCAACCAAGCGTTTGGGAAAAGTGGAACTGTGGACGTAATGACTCATTATAAAAGCCACTGGAATCTGGGATTTCGTCAGCCTGGGTAATCAGTGCTATTCCTTCTTCCGTTGCTCCATCTAGTTTAAGTAGAGCTTCCTTTTTCTGGAAAGCTGTAATATCAAGGAATGACCAAAAACTGATTTGTTCCCTCGTTGTTGCAAGTTCAGCATCAAACTCACGTACATTCTGGCCATCAATACTTAAATTAATACGAATCATCTTTGCTCCATTCCAGATGGGAATGAGCAGGAAATTCTTCTCCAATGTCATAGATATGCTGTGTCCGTCCAATTTTTCCTCCTTGTTATCGTGAATACAAATTTACATTTTCGCCATTAGACGGCTGGCGCCATGTACAGGTACTCCGACAAGCAATAGTAAAATTACCCTTCTAGAAAAATAGAGATGGGTGATTTTACTAGTTTAATAGATATTTAGTGAGATTGAATTGCCATAGGTTGGTGATGGTCTCATGTTTTATGTATCCTAGCTTCTTGTTCTCCATAAACCTACAACTTTTGTCATGTTATGCTGATTCCTTTTTGTTTTAATTAGTATAATAACCACTTACAATTGTTCAATATGATCCGGATTGGTTTGGAATGGTTGTCAATCTTTCTATTCGAGATTTTTTAACTATACAGATGATGGCTTTTTACGACATACTCCAGCACAACCCCAAGGATATTGGATCTTACTGTGCGTATGTATTGCGTGAAAGACTGTAGGTATTAGCTGAAACATGCAAATGAAACTATATTACTACAATCATAGAAGTATGATACTAGTTAAAACCAGAGATAGGACTATCTCTGTGATAAGCCAAGTACTACTCCCTATAATCGTCGTTTCACCAAGCCAAATAATGATTAAGTAGCATGGTGACTAGGGAGTTCCTTATTTAATCAGCATAAACTAAAATGCNTACATTATGTGACAATTACTGCTATTATGCCTTTATTAAGATAATAGTGGTTTACAACTATACTCAATATGATATCATAGTTTCAGTTAATCTTGGATCATAGGAAATACTAAGGTGGGGGAAGATATGCGATTGTCTATAGTCTTAATTGTTACGAGTTTGATTCTGCTAGTCACTGTCCTGCCAAGCCCAGCGCAGAGTGTGAAAGATAAAGGTTTGATTTTATACTTTAGCTTCGACAAAAAAGACGGAAATAAGATTAAAGATCAAACTGGTGGTGGGAACGACGGTGATTTAGAGAAAGGAAGAATCACTACCAAAGAAAAAGTTTATGGTAAGGGTGCTTTGGAAATGGAAGACTCACAATCGAGTTTAACAGTTGAATCATTCAGTGAGCTAGAAGATTATCAAGATAATTCCTATCTATTTTGGCTCTACTTTATTGAAGGAACCAATGGCAGTTGGAGCCAGATTATTGCTAAAAAAGCGCCTGGGTCGGATAGATCACCGGGAATCTGGATTTGCCCTGATACCTTGAATATCCACTGGCGATTCAATCCAGGCAATAAAGGCTGTGATCGGTGTGGCCCCGACGGGGAAGGAAGCATATTTAAACTGAAAAAATGGTATCACGTAGCTGGTGTCAAAAAAGGATCGGATCTCTTCTACTACGTTGATGGTAAAGAGGTCGCCAAAAAAGCGGGGCAACCGAAAGACCACGCACAGGGAAAGGAGAAACTATATATTGGTAAAACAGGTTATAGATCGGCCACCTTTATCATAGATGATCTCTATGTCTATGACCGAGCTCTAAAAGAAAAAGAAGTTAATGGAGTTAAGGAGGGAAAATTACTGGCTGTCGCGCCACAAGATAAACTTACTGCTATGTGGGCAAATATAAAGCAGAAAGCTAATTGATATCTAAATGTAGTGTTAATTTCTAACTTTAATCGTGCTAGATTGAACAACACGATTTTGGAAGGGAGTCAAAAATATGCGATGCGCTGTGAATTCCATTGTTTTGAGTTTGTTCTTGCTAATTATCATCTTGCCGAGTCAAGCACGAAATGTGAAAGATAAAGGTTTAATTTTATACTTCAGTTTTGATAAAGAAAACGGAGGTAAGATAAAAGATGAAACTGGTGAAGGGAACGATGGCGATTTAGGTAAAGGAAGAATCACTACCAAAGAAAAAGTGCATGGTAATGGTGCTTTAGAAATGAAAGACCCGCAATCAAGTTTAGAAGTCGAATCATTCAAAGAGTTGGAAGATTATCAAGACAATTCCTATCTATTCTGGCTCTACTTTATTGACGGTGCTAATGGAAGTTGGAGCCAAATCATTGCCAAAAAGGCACCCGGATCTGATCGTTCTCCAGGAATTTGGACTTGTCCTCCCACCCTGAATATCCACTGGCGGTTTAATCCCGGAAATGCAGGTTCGAATTGTGCGGGGCCAGATGGTGAAGGAGATCATTTTGAACTGAAAGAATGGTACCACGTTGCTGGGGTTAAGGACAAAACCTGGCTGAAATTTTACGTTGACGGTAAAGAAGTCGGTAAGTATAATGTGCCGGAAGATCATGCTCAGGGGGCGGAAAAACTATATGTTGGTAAAACAGGTTATAGATCGGCCACCTTCATCATAGATGATCTCTATGTCTATGACCGAGCTTTAACGGAAAAAGAAATTAAGGAAATTAAGGAGGGGAAATTGCTTCCTGTTGAGCCCCAGGATAAATTGGCTGCTTTATGGTCAGATATAAAACGAGAGGCTCGTTGATAAAAATGGGATTTAATTAATGTGTTTGGTTTTTCAATTTTCAAATCTATACTAGGAAGGATATCAAGTATGCAATTGCTTCGTTTAGCTGTTATTGCTTTGTTTTTGACAATCGCTATATTACCTATTCAAGCTCAAATTGATAAAGGGATGATTTTATATTTCGATTTTGATAAAGCTGATGGGAAAACTATTCCCAATGCGGCAGGGGCAACCCATGGTAAAATGAACGATAAGGCCAAACTTACACCTAAGGGACGATATGGAGGTGGTTTGGATAGTCAAGATAAAGATTCGCTTGTAAGCGTCGAATCTTTTCCTGCCTTAGAAAAATATCAGGACAATTCTTATTTATTCTGGATTAACTTTACCAAAGGTACCAATGGTGCTTGGAGCCAAGTTATTGCCAAAAAGGCACCTGGTTCCGACAGGTCACCAGGAATTTGGATTTGCCCTGACACATTAAACTTGCACTGGCGTTTTAACCCAGGTAATAAAGGATGTGACCGATGTGGCCCCAAAGGCGAAAACGATAAATTCGCTTTGAACAAATGGTACCATGTTGCTGGCGTCAAAAAAGGAACGGATCTTCACTACTTTGTTGATGGTAAAGAGGTTGCTAAGAAATCTGGGCAGCCTGGCAAGCACGCACAAGGAAAAGAGAAACTGTATATTGGTAAAACAGGCTACAGATCGGCTACCTTCCTTCTTGACGAATTAGTGATTTATGATCGGGCTGTAACTGCAGCCGAGATAAATAAAGTAAAAGATGGGCAGCTAGCAACTGCTGTTGATCCCCAAAGCAAGCTCGCGGCTAAGTGGGGTGCTGTCAAGGAAGGTTCTTACTAAACTTCTATGGTATCCATGACTGAATAGTTTTGGATACCATGCAAATTTTAAAGATACAAAACGGGGCTCTATATAGAGCCCCGTTTTGTAGGTATGAAATAGTAAAATTATAGCGCGGTTTGTTCCAATGTTTTCCGTCCAAAGAAAGGCCACACGGGAATCATCAGATGTCTCTCAGCGTAATTGGCTCTTCCAAAAAAATCTCCCCATAACTATCTCATTGCTATATTAACTTGCCGAAGAAAGACAACTCTAATGGAGACATATCTACCAAAAGCGACTGTGGCAATAACCTATTTTCTATTGTTAATTAGTTCATTAATTTGTTGCGCACAGGAATCTTGGGTTATCGTTTCGAACGCAAATATACCTGAAGCTCGTACTCTTCACTCAGCCGTATGGACAGGAAGTCGAATGATTGTTTGGGGGGGAGGTTCTGGGGATGTTCCTTTCTTCGAAACTGGAGGAGTGTACAACGCCTCAGAAAATACTTGGAGTTCTATGTCGTTTCAGAATGCTCCTGAGGCACGTTCTTTTCATACAGCTATATGGGCAGAAACTCGAATGATTGTCTGGGGTGGATATAGTGGGAAACATACCTTAAATACGGGTGGAACGTACGATCCCATAACGAATACTTGGAGTTCTATGTCGTTTCAGGATGCTCCAGAAGCACGCTCCTTTCATACAACTGTGTGGACGGGAAACCAAATGATTGTCTGGGGTGGGTTCAATGGGAGACATACCTTAAATACGGGTGGAACGTATGATCCCATAACGAATACTTGGAGTTCTATGTCGTTTCAAGATGCTCCAGAAGCACGCTCCTTTCATACAACTGTGTGGACGGGAAACCAAATGATTGTCTGGGGTGGGTTCAATGGGAAACATACCTTAAATACGGGTGGAACGTANGATCCCATAACGAATACTTGGAGNNCNATNTCGNTTCAAGATGCTCCNGAAGCACGNNNNGCATCTACAATTGTATGGACGGGAGAACGAATGATTGTTTGGGGGGGACATAATACTCCATCTTCTCCTCTAAAATCTGGAGGGATATACGACCCGAAAACAGATACTTGGGAATCGATGGCTAACCACAAAAAGCTTGAACCCCGATCAAACCACACTGCCGTATGGACGGGAGAACGAATGATTGTCTGGGGCGGACATAATCTAACTTCTCCTGCCCTAAGTTCGGGAGGAATATATATTTATAATGACTAGTAGAGTCGTAGAAGATTCATGTTTCATGTTAATTAAACATCTTTGTAGTTACTATTTATTGTTCATAACTGGCTGTTTTATCATTTGTCAGCTTGAAGTGAGGGCAGAAGAATCCACAATAGAAGATTACCTTGAGCGTGGAAAACGTTATATGGACATGGAATTATACGATCAGGCAATTAATGAATTTCATCAGATCCTGCAGATCAATTTGAACCACAGCGAAACCTATTATTGTATGGGTGACGTTTACCGTCACACAAATATGACTGACAAAGCAATGGACGCTTACCAGCACGTTCTTACTTTGCATGCCCCGAAACAAATACATGGACTGGCATACTTGCGCTTAGGGATTCTTTACAATGAACAGGGGAAGTTTTCGGACGCGGAAAAATATGGCAAAATTGCAGTTGAGATACTCCCTGAGATGCCCAAAGCGTATACGAACTTAGGGGACATTTATCTTCAGCGCCGAAATTTTGTTCTGGCTATAAGTTGTTACCAGAAAGCAATTGGTCTAGCCCCTAGTGCCGTCGAGCCTTATACTGGACTTGGGCGGATTTACTTAAAACAAAATCAGCTTGATCTTGCCATCAAATATTGTAAGGATGCAATTCAACGAGATTCCTTCACCTCTGGTAATTATTATAATCTTGCACAAGCCTATCGCCGATCACGAAAATTAGAGGAAGCAAAAAGTCAAATAGAATTGTTTTCACGGGTTAAAGCCTACGAAGATCAAGTATATAGGTACCGGGAAGCGTTGCAACTTAGCCCAAATAACCAACATTTATATCTTAAGTTGGCAGAGCTCTATGAAGGAGCTGGTGATACAAACGCTGCAATCCATGCCTACCAAGCGTCAATTACTTTGAACCCAGAGTTTCAAACTGGTCATCAGCGTCTTGGTACTATTTACATGAAACAAGATAAACTTGATTTGGCAAAATCCCATCTTCTGAAAGCAATTCAAATTGATCCAACAAGTAGCAATCTTTACAAAGACTTGGGAGAAGTCTCTATCATTCAACGAGATTTTGACAATGCGATTATGGCTTACCAAAAATTAGTAGAATTTCATCCAAATAGTACACAGGAATGGTTGCGATTAGGAGTTATCTATATTAATGCTGAACAATTTGATAATGCCTTTGATGCCTTTCAACGTGCTGTCGATTTAGATGAAAACTCCGCAAGAGCCCATAATCACTTAGCACGTCTGTGTGCTGGATTAGGAATAAAACTTAACTACGCTATCGAACTAGCAGAACAGGCAACAATACTAGATCCCACGGCACAACATTTTGATACCCTCGCTTATACTTACTATAAAAGTAAATTTTATCCGAAAGCAGAAGATGCTATCCGAAAAGCGCTGAAAATTGATCCCGATAACCAAAACTATAAAGATCAATTAGTGGAAATCCAAAGAGCCATAGATGCTGCGAGGTAAATGATATCTTTTAGGAACCCCATATTTCTTTTTTCGGCGTATAATCTTACTTAACTTGATTCAATTATCCTTGGCCATCCAACAATCACGTTTGACTGGGAACTTTCTCTTAATCACGAAGATTAATCAACAGTTTAGGCCTGCATTTGTTGCTGCTAGTTGATAATAATTGGTCATAATATTCTATAGAACAGCCTTATCATCTTAAGATCCAAAAGTCCGCAAATAACCGTGACTAACACGATTCAGTGGATTCTTGTACCCAACTTAGATTCCAGACAAGAGCAGATACAGAAATTATGGTCCAGTTCAAGACTGTTTGTCATTTTATCATGTTGGCGATTTTCTTTTCTTTTGGAAAAATCAGTCAAACCCAGATTGCTTTCATATCAGACAGAGATTGGAATAGTGAAATCTATGTAATGGATCCTAATGGTAATAATCTGCGCAGACTAACGAATCATCCAGCGCATGACGGTCAGCCAAGCTGGTCGCCTGATGGGCGGAAAATTGTTTTTGTTACTGGTAGAGGGGGTGGTGGGAACATGGAAGTCTACGTGATGAATTCCAACGGCGATAACATGCGTAACTTGACAAATCACCCAGCTCGTAATATTTCTCCAAGTTGGTCACCCAACGGGCGAGGGATTTTATTTATGTCGAATAGAGACGGGGGAAAGAATCTAGAAATCTACACCATGGATCCCAACGGCAATAACTTACAAAGATTGACGAATCATCCAGCGTACGACGGTCAACCGGTCTGGTCACCTGATGGTCAAAGAATTGCCTTCGTATCGGAGAGAGATCTAAACTATGAAATATACGTAATGGATCTCAATGGCAATAATTTGCGAAGATTAACAAATAATCTTGGGGAAGACGAGTCACCAAGTTGGTCACCTGATGGTCGAAGAATTGCCTTCGTATCGAATAGAAGTGGGCGATTTAATATTTATGTCATGGATTCCAACGGCAATAATCTGCGTAACTTGACAAATCATCCAGGGGATGATGGGCCTCCAAACTGGTCGCCTGATGGTCAGAGGATTACTTTTCAGTCTCTGATGGATGGAAACTCGAATATTTATGTGATGGAAATCGATGGTGGCGACCCTCGTAGGTTAACGGATCACTTGGCGTTCGATGGACTTCCAAGTTGGTCACCCGATAGCAAACGGATAGCCTTTGTTTCGGAAAGGGATCTGAACTATGAAATATACGTTACAGATGTCAATGGTATCGACATTCGTAACCTGACAAATCATCCAGTGTACGATTTTCAACCTAACTGGTTCAATTCCGATGGATACTCGGTTTCATCGGAAACCAATCTTATGATTATGTGGGGACAAATTAAACGTGCATGTGACTAGGTAATTTAGTTTTTTCTGCTTTTTAAGACATTCCTTTTTTTACTGTTTGACCGTTATTCCTTCTTGAGACGAGGAATTTGTTGCCTAATATTGTGTCAAGGTATATTCATACTATCGGTTGGGAAACTTCTGTTGAAATCGATTTGTTATATGTTCAAGAATGTTCTTCTATAATAAAACTATCAACCGAGAGGTATAAAATTAGTGTTTTTAATCGTTAATAATCAGTAAAAAGTGTATAATTCTCACTATGTTCACAGGCATCTTATACTTCTAAAAAAGCTAACTGGTTAACATTGATACCCTTGTTATGACTAAACTTCTGCCATTGATTCAACCGAAGGCTAAGCAAAATTCAGAAACAAATTCGTACAAGCGTCGGCATCCTCCATGGATTAAAGCCAAAATCTCTAATGGCCCGAACTACAGAGATCTGAAACAATTAATGCGTGGTCTCAATCTACACACGGTTTGTGAGGAAGCACAATGTCCAAACATAGGAGAATGTTGGAACGATCGATCAGCAACTTTCATGATACTAGGCGATGTGTGTACTCGTCGCTGTATGTACTGTGCAGTTACTAAAGGTAACCCGACAGAGACTGATTATGATGAACCTCGTCGAATTGGCGAAGCTGTTGAATATTTGAAACTCAAGCATGTGGTGATTACTTCTGTCAATCGTGATGACTTACCGGATGGTGGAGCAAAGATTTTCTCTGAGTGTATTCTGGAATCAAGATTGCGCAGCCCCGATTGTACTGTTGAAGTCTTGATTCCCGACCTTGAAGGAAACTGGGAAGCGTTAAAAGCTATTGTTGAGGCTAAACCGGATGTGCTGAATCACAATACAGAAACTGTTCCGCGAATTTATCGGAGGATTCGTCCGCGTGCTGACTATAGTAGAACACTTGAACTACTTCGCCTTAGTAAAGAAATGGCTCCAGAAATGCTGACAAAGTCCGGTTTAATGGTTGGCTTGGGTGAAAACACTGCCGAATTGCTGGATACGATACAAGATATACGCAATACGAACTGCGATTTACTGACCATTGGACAATATCTCTCTCCTTCAAAGAGCCACTTTGATGTTGATTATTACTATACCCCAGAAGAATTCGAACAATTAAAGACTGCTAGTTTACAGATGGGTTTCCGGCACGTTGAAGCGGGACCATTAGTTAGAAGTTCCTATCATGCTCGCCAACAAGCTCAACTGTAATAGAACTGGAAACTCTTGACAAAATTACTGATTAATATCGAATTCTCGTCCACTGGTTACTGCTTAATTTGATAACGGAATAATTTGTTTGATATTTTTAAAGGAGATAATATTTTATGATTCCCCATCTGCTCCGTACATTTTTAATAAGTGGAAAAAACACTAAAACAGGCTTTAGTGTAGAAGACCAAACCAACGAGTATCTCGAGGTCACACTTGATGGCCGAATTGCCTGCCGTTATATGTATGCTTATGATAATTCTACACCCGATCGTCTGCATGAAACCTATAAACCTTATCTGCACGTCTTTGATTCAGCAGGTGAAAAGCTAATTACCAAGGGGGCTGGGGGACATTTTACTCATCATCGTGGGATTTTTATTGGTTGGAATAAGATTCAATTTAATGGCAAATCCTATGACCGCTGGCATATGACAGGAGGCGAGATAATTCATCAACAATTCTTGGATATTAGTGCTGATTCAGATGGTGCCGAAATTGTGTCTCTAACAAATTGGAACGATGAAAATCAGGTGCCGATGATCGAGGAAATTAGGACAATGTCGATTAGCCGTGCCCCTCAGCCGTTTCGGTTACGAATCGATTTCAGTGCAGAACTCAAAGCGTTAGGTTCAGATGTTTTTCTAGATGGAGACCCAGAGCATGCTGGTGTTCAATATCGTCCAGCTAACGAAGTCGTTCCGGAAGAAACAACCTACGTGTTCCCTAAAGAAAAGGCTGACCCCAAAGCTGACCTCGACTATCCATGGGTAGGAGAAACTTATACTTTATATGGGAAGCGTTACAGCGTAGTCGAAATGAATCATCCAAAGAACCCGCAGGAAACCAAGTTTTCTGCCTATCGAGATTATGGTCGTTTCGGAGCCTTTTTTACCCACTTGATTGAGGCAGATAAGACTTTGAATATTGCTTACCGATTTTTAATTGCGGACGGTGAGGTACCTCCAGCCAATGTCATTCAACAGAACTGGGACGATTTCGCAGGCGTCGAGAAGAAAACTCCCGTGCCGAAGGTAACTATAGTTGGTGGTGTATCTAAGTCGAATCATTAAACATGTAAGACTAAAATCAAAGCCAGGTTTAGCAGTTGGTTGTGTTCTTCGAGTCATTACTTTACCATCTAGATAACTTTAAAGATGATACCATCGGTTTTGATAGTATATCATCAGGGTAGTTGGCAAACTCTGAACCAAGTTCTCAAAAGTAGTCTCTGAAATTAATTTATGTGTCTTT
>PAQF01000030.1 GCA_002709695.1 Candidatus Poribacteria bacterium | reverse complement strand
CATGCCCAAGGTTACCAGGCATCAGATGACGTCGATATTATTGCCTGTGCTGACCCTATTGAAGATAGTGGGAACAATTTTGCCGAGCATTTCAGTGTACCAAAAGTTTATCAGGACTACAATGAGATGCTAGATCAGGAAGACCTTGATTTTGTCAGCGTTTGCACTTGGATCGAAATGCACACTGACATGATTGTCAATGCAGCTAACAGTGGTATCCAAGCTATCCATGCAGAAAAACCAATGGCTCCTACTTGGGGAGAATCAAAAAAACAATACCAAGCTTGCGTTGATAATCATGTCATGATTACATTTTGTCATCAACGTCGATTTGGACCCGAATTTGTTAGAGCAAGGGAGTTAGCACACGATGGTACAATTGGTGATCTTGTTCGTGTTGAAGCATCCTGTGGCAACTTACTAGACTGGGGTACTCACTGGTTCGACATGTTCTTCTTTTACAACAACGATGAGCCAGTAGATTGGGTTATCGGCCAAATTGACGGAACATCAACCCATAGAGTATTTGGCGTACCAGTTGAAAATTGTGGTCTATCTTGGATCCGCTGGAAAAACGGGTTGGAAGGGTTACTCGGAACAGGCGGAACAGGGATAACAGGTGCAGGAAATAGGCTCATCGGCACCCACGGAAGGATCGAGGTTCACTCATCCGGGGTATCATTACGGGTATTAGCCCGAGGAGCATCCGATTGGGAAACAGTGGACCCTCGAGGTGCTGTTCCTGAAGGTTATAATGATACAACTCTATCGGTGCTTAACTTGATAGAATGCGTTAAAACTGGAGAGGAACCAGAACTTAGTGGGCGAAAAGCATTACAAGCGACTGAATTAATATTTGCCACCTATGAATCCAGTCGCTGCCGAAAAAAAATAACCCTCCCACTTGACATAGAAGATTCGCCGCTATTAAGTATGATTAAAAACGGAGATGTAGCTGAACCTATGGTTGCAGGAACGATTGGAGGAGTATAATGTGGAAATTTAGTTGGATGTTGTTCGTGCTGGTGGTTGTTTTTGTTGGATGTGGTGAGGAGATTGCTGATGATGAAGACAAATCTATCAAGGATTTAGTTGAAGATGAAGCTTTAGTTGAAGACAAAGCTATCAAGGATTTAGTTGAAGATGAAGCTTTAGTTGAAGATGAAAAAAAGATCACCTGGGAGAAGGATGGATCAAAAATGGTGCTGATCCCAAGCGGATCCTTTCAGATGGGGGATCATTTGGATAAGATGTCGAATGCCCTGCCGGTGCATAAGGTAGAACTAGATGATTTTTACATGGATAGCCACCAGATAACAGTTGGTCAATTTAAAAGGTTTCTCAAGGAGAGTGGATATAAGCCTGAGGCAGTTAAAGGAGGCTGGGAAATCAATAGATTCTGGAATGAGGTGAAAAAGTATTCGCCTACTGACAAACACCCGGTGATTTATGTCAGTTGGAACGACGCGACTGCTTATACCAAGTGGGCTGGCAAGCGTCTACCCACCGAAGCAGAATGGGAGTACGCAGGCCGAGGTGGCCAAGTAGGCAAACGGTATCCCTGGGGTGATGATGAAAAGGTGGCACGAGATTATGCCAATTACAAGCGCACCGATGGTAAGGACAAGTGGGATAAATTAGCAGCACCGGTAGGTAGTTTCAAGCCCAACGGCTACAGTCTCTACGACATGGCGGGCAACGTTTGGGAGTGGTGTTCTGACTGGTATGATAAAGATTATTATAGCAAATCGCCTTTACGTAATCCTCAAGGACCAAGTTCGGGTAGTACCCGTGTTTTGCGGGGTGGTCATTGGACCAGCGGTACTCTCACCCTGCGGGTAGCTTACCGCCTCAGCAACACTCCGAATCGTAGGCTCAACCCCAACTCCGGCTTTCGATGTGTGTCAGGATTCCCTGTTGCGCAGCAGTAGACTTACTATTTCCCAAGTGTAGCATGGCCTCACTACCCTCACGTTTTTGCCCACCAGCGATTAGATGACGAGAATTCTCGCTATGGAGTGAAGAACGCACCTGTTTTCAGAAACATTCTGCAACAGTCACAGGTTGTCATGGCCGCCTTGCAAGGCCACAGTTAGAATTGTGAATCGATAATTATATTGGTGGCATATGTGAAACAGAGAAATCAGCACCATCAAACAGCTGTTACTTGGCGTTCAATCCTGATTGGACTTCTGCTGATACCACCGAATGTTTTTTGGGTTATCGAGGTCGAATGTATTTGGCACTCTGGTCACCCCACAACCATCTCGCTGTTTTGGAATGTTGTCCTCAATCTATTCGGTTTGATCCTGATTAATCTCCTCCTGAAGAAGGTTACACCGAGAGCAGCATTGACACAAGCTGAGATGATTACCATCTATGCCATGCTCTCAATTGCATCTGGACTTGCTGGTCATGATACACTTGCCCTGACCATTCCAGCCATTCCCCACGCCTTTTGGTTTGCTACACCTGAAAATGACTGGGCATCCCTTTTTCATCCCCATATACCAAGGCACCTTGTTGTCGCTGATACAGAAATTATTCGTGGATTTTACGAAGGTGATACTAATTTTTACACCTCTAAAATCCTAAATGCATGGATCGGTCCAACACTATGGTGGACAGTATTCATTCTTGCACTTGGTGTGATCATGATTTGTATGAACGTGATTGTCCGTAAGCAGTGGACAGAGCACGAAAAGCTAGCGTATCCGATTATTCAGCTACCATTGGCAATTACAGATAGAGGAGGTACTTCCGGTTTCTTTCAAAATCGTGTATTATGGTACGGTTTTATCATTGCTGCTGTGCTGGACATCTGGCATGGTCTGGCATACTTTTACCCATCCCTACCAGATTTTAGTGTTCATCACAACGCACGAAACTGGGGAAGATTCTTTACGGAAAAACCGTGGAATGCTGTTGGAGGTATCCCCGTTCCACTATACCCCTTTGTGATAGGCCTTGGGTTTTTATTGCCACTTGATCTCTCGTTTTCAATCTGGTTCTTCTATGTTTTCGAAAAGCTACAGCGAGTTTTTGCTAGTGCGGTTAGCATGCCATTACCATACCCATATTTTGATGAACAATCTATTGGGGCTTGGATGGCAATTTTCATCGCAACATTGGCCATAACAAGAAGGCACCTGCTAAATGTAGTAAACGTCGTTTTGGGGAGACCGAGCGATATCGATGATTCCACCGAACCTATTCGTTACCGGACGGCTATTTTGCTGATTATTTTAGCGAGTACATTTATTATTTGGTTCTGTCTGAAAGCTGGGATGACATTGCTGATCATTCTCCCTTATTTTGCTTTCTTTTTTGCACTGTCCTTGGCCATCACAAGAGTTCGTGCGGAAATTGGCCCTCCCGCTCACCAAATGGCCGGTTGGGTAAATGGACAACGGTTTCTGATAAACCTGTTGGGGACGCGTGCAGTTGGACCAAAGAACCTGACTGTTTTTACACTCTTTTGGTTTTTTAGTGGCCGTGGTTATAGAGAGCACATAATGCCTCATCAACTCGAATCGTTCAAGATGGCAGAGCGAACCCAAATGAATACCAAACGACTGGTTACAGCAATGATCATCGCTGTAATCTTTGGTTCGATTGCTTCCTTTTGGGCTACAATAAGTGAACTTTATCGCTTAGGTGGCGCCGTCACCGGTGCAGGTGGCGGAATTGGTCCTTCTATCAAGCATGTGACTTATATCTTCCAATGGCTTGATACTACACTGACTTACCCTAAAGAAATGGATATTCCTGCCGTTGGGTTCATGGCAGGCAGCATGGCCTTCACTTTTATTTTAATGCTGATGCGAATGCGATTTATCTGGTGGCCCCTCCATCCCGCTGGATACGCTATTTCGATGGCGGGTGGTGTTCGTTACTTTTGGTCATGTTTGGTAATAAGTTCTACCATTAAATTGATTATCTTGAGATTTGGTGGTGTCACCTTGTATCAGAAAGCGGTGCTATTTTTCTTTGGTGTTCTATTAGGTGAATATTGTGTAGGTGCATTTTGGAGTGTATTGAGCGTTGTCATTCAACAACCAATTTATGATTTTGCTCCTGGTTAAATTCTTACTTAGAAATCGGTTAGGTTCCTAAATGCGAAATAAAGAGTTAACAATAAATTCAAATTCAACGCTGTTTTATTGCAAGGTGGCCAAAAGGATGACTTCTAGCACGGCATCTTTTCACTGCACATTGAATTTTACTATTCCTACACCTTCCTTTAAATACAATCTCTGATTGGCCTTAATATTTTGTATTTTTTCAACCAGCCCACTTGTCCATAGAACTTCTATTTGATCAGCATACGCAGATTTACCAAGCCCAAAGTGCAACCGCATATCGCTCTGGCACAGGTAGCTAGAACCACTTTTGACCTCGCGTATTTGTGATGTCCTACCCGTTGTGATTTTGACACGTGTACCCACTCCATTCCCGTTGTTTCGATCGCTAACGATATGGACAATTAACCAGTAATTTGTGTTGGAAATATCATTTCTAAGCAGATCTGGTTTTTGATTAGAGTTGGTTATCAGGATATCCAAGTCGCCATCATTGTCGTAATCAGCAAATGTTGCTCCTCGACTAACTTTATCTATCAATAAACCTAGGCCAGATTTTCCTGAGACCTCACTAAAACTTCCATCTCTCAGGTTTAGAAAGCAATGATTCAACTGTGCATAACTACTGAATGTATTGACTCCTTCATGAATTTCCTCCGCATTATCATAAATGTGTCCATTAGCGACAAAGATATCTTGATAACCATCGTTGTCGAAATCCACAAAATCAACCCCCCAACCAACATAAGGAGTTCCAATACCACCAAACTTGGCTGCATATGCTTCATCAACAAATGCACCATCTTTATCATTGAGGAAAAGCCCGTTAGGATCAGCTTCGAAGTTAGTCACCACCAAGTCTAACCACCCATCATTGTTATAATCTCCAAAGTTTACTCCCATGCCCCCCAACGCAACTCCTTTCATACCAAGAGCTACACCTGCAAAAAGTGCAACGTCTATAAATGTCCCATCTCCATTATTTCGATACAGCATGTCTGGCGTAGTATCATTAGCAATACTTAGGTCTGGATACCCATCATTGTCATAATCCCCCCAGACCACCCCGAGGCCTTTCCCATTTTCCGTGGGAACTAGACCCGCATTAAGTGTAGTATCAGTAAAAGTTCCATCTCCATTATTCCGGTATAAGATATCAGGTGTCCCAACAAAATCTGCTGGTGGGCAATAAACCTGTAGATTTCTTCGTTGGCAAGGTTGATGGTCATTTAACTGGTAATCGACATAATTCGCCACAAATAAATCCAGATGGCCATCCCGGTCATAATCAGAAAAAGCACAAGATGTTCCCCATCTGCTATCGGCAACGTTAGCTTGTTTTCCAACGTCGCTGAAAGTCCCATCTCCATTGTTATGATATAGTAAGTTCGGACCAAAATTTGTCACATACAAATCGCTAAATCCATCATTATTATAATCACCAACACAACAACCAAATCCATATCCAGTGTCGTCAACACCAGCTATTTTTGTTACGTCTGTAAAAGTCCCATCACCATTGTTGCGATACAGCTTATTTGTCGGTGGTGTAGTGCCAGAATCATTGTCCAAACTTGCTCCATTAACAAAAAATATATCGGGATCACCATCTTGGTCATAATCGAACCAAGCTGCCCCTGATCCTAATGTTTCGGTGAAGTAACGTTTTCCACTTCGACCATCATAATGCTTAAAATCAATTTTTGAAATTAACGTGGCATCAGCAAAATTGAATTGCGCGCCAACTAAATTTTGACAAAGGAAAAAAATTAGGAAACTTGGCAGACAGATTCGATCAATCGATTTTGTTGACAATTTCCAAAAAGATGACACCATAATACAATTACTAAGATCAAACAGAATAGTCATTTGCTCACACTAGTTAATCTAGAAACATTGCTGCACCATAATCAGTTAAGGGAAAGATCGGCTTGACCTCTGGGTTAACAACGTTCTCAGGCTTAGGCCAATGATTACTGAGTATGGACACAACATTTTGGATCCCTCCCTCGGCAACATCTTGGGCAGCTTGTATGGAATGTGCAGCTACATGCGGAGTCAGAACAACATTATCAAAGGATAGTAATGGATCATCCAGTGGCGTTTCAGTTTCGGAAAAAGGATTTATTCTTTCAAAAGTATCGAGACCAGCACCTGCCAAATATCCATTTTCAAGGACTTCCACCAGAGCATTTTCATCTACAAGCGCACCACGCGAAGTATTAATTAAATAAGCACCGGGTTTCATCTTATTAAAAGCATTTTGATCAATAAGATGATAGGTTTGGCTTGTCAAAGGAAGGTGCAATGATAAATAATCAGATTCTGATAAGACATCATCCAAAGAAACCATTTCTACTCCCAAGCAATTGGCTTCATGTTTAGAAGCAGACATGTTACGGCGGGTAGCGAGAACTTTAAGACCAAACCCTCGGGCACGTTTGGCAACAGCTTGTGCTGAATTTCCAAAACCGATTAGTCCAAGGACGCAATTGGAAAGGCGCTGGTTACTTCCAGCTTGGACTTTAGATCTACTCCAAGCACCCTCTTGCATGGCTTGAGACATTTGTGGCAATTTGCGCGCAAGCGCCAATAAAAAAGCCATTGTATGATCAGCCTGTTCTTCCACACAAAAATACGGTACATTAGTGACTAAAATTCCTTTTTGAGTCGCTGTTTCAACGTCTATTTTGTCTGTACCAGTACCCAATCTTGATATAACTCGACACCGCGATAAGCTTTCGATTACGACCTTTGGCAAGGAGACCGCAATGGCAAAAATCGCATCACAATCGGAAACATGCGGAATTATTTCGTCTGGAGTATTAGCTTCGATTTGCAAGGGATTAAAGCAATATTTTTGATATAGCTTGGTTTCGAACTTGCTCACCGGAAACAAGGTTGCATTCAACCGGATCACTTTACAATTTGATAAATGTTTCCAATTCATAATTTCAACCTAGGAGCAACATACAGATAAATTGAATTACCGGTCTATGATCATTTAAGATATCGGTATTTAATAGTAAGAGAATCAGGGCAATTTTCCATATCCAATTCCAACCCTCCCTCCATTAAATCATGACCAGTGATTTTTAGCGTTGAATCAGTATCAAAGTTAATCAACTCGTAGTGTACATCAGGTTGTAACCCTTGAAGCTTGATTTTTTTTGTAGTCGAATCATTTTCTGACCGGCGGAACGCCTGTATCAGCCCCTGCCCCACATCTGGGCGATTAAATTGCCAAGCAATCCAAACTTTTCGGGAGGTACTGTAGGGAGTAAGCGGATAAAAATCTCCTCTAAATATATGTTTGATTTCTATGTATTCATTGAGCAATTTGGTCGCCGGTTCCCAAATTGAAGGATCATCATAATAGTTCAAAGCAAGGGAAAAATTACTACCCATACCACTACGAAAATGATACGGATCAAGAGAAACAGAACCAACACCATGCAAAGGTATCCAGAGAGAAAGCCCGTATGTGGCACACTGTTCAGCAACCGGTTCCCAACACAAATCACTTCGCCATAGAACTAGAGAACGTCGCAACATTTCAAAATCAATGCGTCGACCTCCACTGGCACAGTTATCAATAACCAGATTGCTGTGTTTATCTAAGAGAGTGTCGAGAAAATCATACAACCCCGTAACATAACGAATTTCTGTCAAGCCTTGCTGTTGTTCAGAGTCACGTTGTCGCCAATAGTTAAGCGGATACATATTAAAATCATGGCGGTAAACGTCTATACCGATCTCATCAACCATCAAAGACAACTTGGATTTTAACCATTCCAACGCTTCCGAATTCCCTAAATCCAACAGATGGAAACCATCATTAGCTTGGTACTGTTGTTCTGGTGGAAATTCCCCTGGGGGCAGAATCCAGTCAGGATGGTTATCATGCATCCAAGTACCTGGCATAACACGTTCAGGTTCAAACCAAAGAAGAAACTTAAAACCTCTATCATGAGCGACATCAGCTACCGGTTTCATTCCATCTGGATATCGATCAGGATCTACAATCCAATTGCCGACCCCACAAGCCCAATTACGTTTGCCAGTTTTTGGATCTAGGCAAGGGTACCAACCGGCATCAATCCACCATGTATCCACAGGGAGGTTATTGTCTGAAATTTTCTTAATTCCTTCGATCATATTAGCGGATGTCGTTGCCTCGAAACTCACAGAGGAATGAGGTGAAGCGCTAACAGGCGGATTAGTTGTTTCCCCACTAAAAAAGGGAGAAAAATGGGTAAGCAGAAGTCGCCTGAGACAATTCTGCCCACGTATCCAATCACCATTATAAAAGAGTAATAACATGGCAGGGGTCCGAATCTTTTCACCCGGGTACAATACCAAACTAGCTAACTCCATTCCTGCTTTAAAATCAACATTTTTTTTATCCTGAATAATGAAGGACGTCTCCCATTGTCCGCTCCAACCAATCCCAGTTATCACTCCTGTACCATCTGGTTTTTCCAAATTAAAGAAAGGCAATATGCCATCTGAAGATCGGCCGCCATATGGAGCAAACCGCTTCTTCTGACCAGGCATTAAGGTCTCAGTCTGTGGCTGAAAATCTGTAATCTGGGCTTGACTCCCGGCAGCGTAGTGAAGTATAAAGTTTCCAGGATCTTTGGCAGAAAAAGTTAAGTCGGCCACGTGGATATCCGAGATAACTGGAGTTACATCATTACCTTTGTTCTCAAAAGAAACGACCCACTCCAACGCAGGATAATCGGTATATTCTGTCAACACACATTGTAATTCAAGCCCGGTCTCTGAGTCGAAAAAAACAAGCGAACGCCGTCTCCGATATTCGTCTAACTGTTCATCGGACTGATTCGAATCCCAATTTTCAATCAGAACCGAAGAGGGCTCACCACCATAGGAAAAAGTAAAAGCCAAATTAGATATGTCTAACGAAAAAAAATTGGTTGCCCATTCTTTCGATAGCGATATCTCTTCAGCAGTTGGTTTCATTAGATCTTTTGAGTTCATTTCCGTTTGCCTCTGATGATCACGAGCAACCGTTATAGCGTCAATATAAACACCACTAAAACCGGTCAGCAAGACAAGAATACACGTTAGACGGTATACTTTTCCATCAACATCGTTCACAATATTTACTAGTCGAAATAAACAGTGGAGACTTTTCAAACGCCGTTTAGCCTGGCTATAGTCCTGGCACGTATCCCCGACCAAAACGTGCAGTACTTGATTGACGAAACCCATCATGAAAGGACATCCAAGAAGTAGTTCCTCCATCAGCAATTAGTGTTTGACCAACAATATACCTAGCTCCTTCTGAAGCTAAGAAAACGGCAACTTTAGCAATATCTAGAGCCTCCCCTTGAAAACCACAAGGAATAAGTCGCCCATTAGCCTCTGGATCATAATCTGAAATAGCTTTAAAGTGATTTTCAACCGCCACAGCCCCAGGTGCAATTGCATTAACACGGATTCCTCTTGGAGCCAATTCAATAGAAAGTTCACGTGTAAAAGCAACGATCGCCCCCTTTGTACCTGCATATACCGAATGTTCTGGTGAACCTGAAAAGGCATGAACAGACGTCAGATTGATGACAACACCTTTACTTTCGAGCAATGAGGGTAACACTGCTTGCGTCAAGAAAAACATGGAACGGATATTAACATTATACAAGGTGTCAAATTGCTCTGGGGTCACCTTCTCAAATGGCAGGTTCATGGTAATTCCAGCATTGTTAACGAGAACGTCAAGTCCTCCAAGAAATTCAATTGACCTTTCGGCTAAGCTCTTGACGGAATCAACATCATTGAAATCCGCTTTGAATACCGCTGATTTGCCATCCGCCTGATGGACTTCTTTAACTGCAGAGGCTGCCCCATCTTCACTATGCGCGTAATGAAACACTACAGAGGCACCTTCTCGAGCAAACTCCAACCCAATTTCCCGACCTATGCCTGTTCCTGAACCGGTTACAAGCACTCGCTTACCTTTCATTCCGTTATTACTCATTTTTGTCCTCAGTTTATATGTTATGTATCATTTTGCTAAATATCCCATTCAGCCATAAAATTTTCCAGATTATAGTCTGCTGGCATATCGTTAAAAAAGTATTTAGTAGGACCAGTTTGAAATCCAGGAATATACTGATCCTCATCCGACTTTAACCTGTTCTCCATTGGTACAAAGCGTGACCACAGTTTATTACTTTCACTAACGGAAAACTGGCGAGCAATTTTTTCTAAAAGATAAAGGCTATCTAAGGGCCATGCAATCGCATCCGCACGCGACGATGCATCAGTAAGTTGAGAAACATCTGGATGATTTAACCTATGAACCTTATATGCTAATTTAGTCAATAGCATGACGCATACCATTCGTTGTTCTTCAACGGGATGGAGTATGGCTAGCCCATCCAGAAATCCCTGCAAATCTTTCTCAATCACAGCTCGAAATGTTCGACCAACCGTATCAAATTCTTCACCCACCTGATTGGAAAAACTTTCGAATCTCTTCTGCGCCCAAGAAGACAGATGTGTGACAAAATCTGAATTCCAGTGTATATATGGTCGATATGAGTATTTGCTCCCATTGAAGGGACGAAACGCCAAATGGATCGTACGACGTAATTTGGTGCTATAATTACTGCCCCAATGCAAAATAGCATTAGAATAAACAACTCCGTCACCAGCCTTGAGCTTTACCGGAATACTACCTTCAATCGGCACTCGTGGATTATCAAGAAGTTGTTGGTTTTCTACCTCAGTATTCGGACGAATATGGCTACCCGGTACTACCCACAAAACATCATCTTCATACATAGCAATGTTCCATTGTACTGTACCAATACCGTTTGCTCGCATATCCGCTTGCAAGCCGCATAACGGACCATCACGATAAGGTTCAATGTCTCTATGCCAAACGGCCGGACCATGATCACGAACAGGATTACACATCATCGTAATGTACTTCAGGACAGTTTTAGAATCGCGAATCACCTCGGAACTAACGCCCCAAGTGTTTTCATGTAGACAAAATTCAATTGCATTAGCAGTTGTTGAATCAATAAGTGTGCTGAAAGACAAACGTGGTTGCCCTGATGTCTCCCACATACCACCAGGAGGATCGGTGGAGGTACGATCACGTGCCCATATTGACTTTTGCCGCTCAACCAGCTCTTCGAAACTATGACGTAATTCGTCTAGTTGATGCGAAGGAATACACTCCTTAATGATGATAAAACCATCATCTACCAATTGTTGTGGATCTACCTGCATTTTTTCCTCCTAGCAAAATTTTGTGCTTATTCCCCTTAATCGAATTTAAAAGTAGGCTTCGGACACGTTATGTAAAAATTCAATGTTTTCTGAAAGTCTACCACCAAGCTGTGAAGTTGAAAGTCTGCGTCCTGAATAAAATGCCAAACAGTGCCCAGAAACCTCCCACGGCAAATTCGCCGACAATCATACCATAAAAAATGGGCAAGACCCGTCGATGTGCTTTTAATCCCCCAAGTTTTAAAATTAACCATTTAATTAACCATACCAAGACAAATAAAGACCAGTAATCCCTCATTCCATATGTACTTGATACTGCATATCCAGCTGGGTGCAACGACCACCACAAAAATTTGGTTCGCATAAACATAATGAAAATACCAAAAAGAAGACCATATATAAAGAACACCATACCTGTGATGTTCATTGGCTCTGGATGAGACAACCAGAGAGCCAAACGCGAAAAAGATTCTCTACCTGCCCATGACATCGCTGCTCCACTGTGTCGATAAGTAGAATCTAATATAGCCCAGAAGGCGACAAGCGTACCAAAGATAGTTGCGACTAGCATAGCAACTAAAAAACGCCGATTATATCCTTTAGCTCTGTCAGCAAGCTTGAACCCTTCCAATTGATGGGGCATTACATCACTGTAATGAGCCCGTGTTAAAAACCAGAAAAATGGCAAAATGGCTAAGTTTCCTGGACCAAGTTTTCTAGTTCCAAAAGCATTAATAATCAGATATTCGGGACCGGCAAAATGCAAGTCGTGGATCGGCGATCCAACTTCAGCCCGAACTCGCGTTACAGAGATAGCAGTCATTAAATATAATGTAAAGAAGAGCCCTGCTATCCAGAAAGACATTCCCGCCCAACAACAGAAAACTATCATCAGCAAAAACCCAACAATCCCACCTAATACAGCCGTTTTGTATGGTAATGGTTCCGTAATAATTTGGGTATTACCAGCGGATGTCTGAAATAACGACTTAAAAATGCCTAGGATGTGTCTTCTAGCCATCCAAACTGCAATGAAACACAGGGCAATGTAGGCACCTGCACTTTGTTCGGGAAACTCCGGCCGCTGTTGATAACCCAGAGCACTGCCTACAACAAGCTGAGCTTTCCAGAAAAAGAAGAAAACCCAACAAGAGAAGGTTATATCTAAAGGGATCAGAAAAATAAGCCCAATTAGAAAAGGACGAAGTGTAAACGGCATATACCCCATAGCATCCCAAGGTTTGTTAGTAAAAAACACCCCTAGATCGTATGGAGCAACTCGTAAATAAGGAACTTGAGGCAAAAGGAAGTGCAACCCATTAACAATATTTATGATGCTCACAAGAGCGCAGCTAATTAGGAATAGTTTATTTTTGAAGAACCCGGATTCAGGATTAGCAATTTCATTCGGTAGTTGAGCAATGGGAAACGCTAACCTTTCCTGGTTCATCCAATGTTGTCTAAGAATGGTGTTGATACAAATCATGACAAACATTAACAGACATATAAACACAGACCAGATAAGAACTGGTATCAACCAAGCATTAAAATGCTCTGCTATATATAGAGAGGATTCACTTTTCCCTCCCTTAATGTAGTTTTCTAAAGCGTGTGTATCGCTAATGATCAACCACGTTGGAATGTGCTGGCTAAATAATTGTATCCATTCGTTCTCTGGTGTTGATAAACCAAAAGGCGCTGCCATGGTGGACGGTAGAATTTGTAGCATACTATGCCCAACCAAAGCAGAACTCTGATTCAACATGACGAAAACTGTAATTAATTCTTCGCGATTCAAAGCTAGATTACGATGTACTTTTCTCAACGGCACATTAACAGCTACTAAAACTAATAAGCTACAGATGGTATTGAAAAAGAGAGAATAGGTCGTTGAATGCGCTGAATAATAGACCGCTTCCATCTGCATAATCCAGAACGAATTAAACGGAATGAGAAATAGCCCAACTAATATGGCGAACCAACGAATACCAGTTCGTTGGTTCAGAGAATTTCGGGATTGAGTTAGCATAATTAGTCAATAAATCAGTCTGAGCCGGAATAGTATAAACCCGTTTTAAACGGAACCGACTGTATTACAGGAACGTGGAGATTGGTGGGATTAGAACTGTTTCTCATATCCAGATCAAGCATAGAAAAAATCATCTTTCATACTAGATGGCCACACCTTGATTTAAATGCAACTGAGCATAAAATGGTTGGTTTTTCAATGGATACATAATGGAAAGGTTATTTTTCATTTGGTGCCAAAGACTCTACGAATCTCACAAACTCTGGTCTGCTTCGAATTCCATCAAAGCTACTGTCCGTTTGCAAGAAACTAATCATTCTTGCATCTAAATTCACCGCTTGTTTCAGTGCATCTATAGACAGAAGTACCTCATTTTTCAAAGCGTAAGAAAAAGCCAAATAATATCGAGCCCAAGCATTCTTAGGTTCTAGTAGGACAGCTTTTGCTCCTGCAGTAATAGCATCATCTAGGTTACCCTGCTCCGAGTAGGCAATACCCAAACCAATTTGTGCAGACACATGTTTAGGATCGATTTCTAACGCGCTACGATATTCGGTTATAGCAGTATTTAGGTTCCCCTGCCTGAGGTAAATTGCTGCTAAATCGTTATGCAGACCGGCATCCTGTGGATTGATATCTACAGCTTTTACATACTCGATCACGGCATCTTTCAGCTTACCCTGTTTATGGTAGATTTCTCCTAGTTTACTGTAAGCATCACCATCAACTGGATTAATTCTAGTGACTTCTCTATATTCAGCAACAGCAGCATCCAGATTACCTCGATTCTGATAAATGCCCCCCAGACTATAATGCGCAGCTGCATGTTTAGGATTAAGTTCAATAACCTTTCTGTATTCTGTAACAGCAGCATCCAAATCGCCTTGGTTTTGGTAGGTAACGCCTAAACTATAATGTGCCGCTACATCATTTGGATTGATATTAATATTTTTTTTATGTTCGGCAACAGTAATATTTTGCTTCCTTGTTTTTGCTTTTTGATATTCAGATACAGCTGCATCCAAGTTGCCTTGCCTTGCATAAACGTTTCCTAATCCCATGTAAGCTTCCAAATAATCAGGATCAATCTCGATAGTTTTAACATATCGCTGTTTCGCTTCGTTTAGTTTGCCTTGATTAAAATAAATTTCACCTAGATTGTAATGAGCATCTGTGAACTTAGGATCAATCTCAATGGCTTTTTTGTATTCACTAATAGTTAATTCTCGATTGTCGAGGTTTTGGTAGATTCTCCCCAGATTGTAATGAGCTCTGGGATAGTTGGCATTGATCTCAATAGCCTTCTGATACTGTTTCACTGCCTCATTCAAATTGCCCTGATTAAAATAAATCTCACCTAAATTATAATAGGCATCAGCATATCTGGGATTGATTTCAATAGCTTTTCTATATTCAGCAATCGCATCTAATAATTTCCGCTTTTTAACGTACACATTAGCCAATCCATCATATGCTGAAAGATATTTGGGATCGATGTGGATAGCTTCTTGATACTTAGTTATGGCTTCATCCAAATTTCCGAGCTTAGTATATGTATTTCCTAAATTGAAGTGCGCATCAACATACTCATGATCGATATAGATAGCTTCTTGATATTCGGTTATAGCCTTACCGAAATTTCCGAGCTTAGAATATGCATTACCTAAATTGAAGTGTGCATTAGCATGCCCTGGATTGATATGGATAGCTTTTTGGCATTCAATAATCGTAGCTTCGAAGTTGCCTTGGCTGGCATAAGCATTTCCTAAGTTGACATACGCGTCAGAATCTTGAGGGTTAATCCGAATGACATTTTGATACGCTGCAATAGCTGATTCCAAATTACCTTGGGTTAAATATGCGTTTCCTAAGTTAAAATATGCGTCAGCATAATTGGGGTCTGATTCAATAGCTTTTCTATATTCTGTTATTGCTGCCTCTAAATTGCCTTTTTTGTAGTTAGCAGTACCAATTCCTGTATGTTTGGCAGCATCAATTGTGGCAGCAAACGATCCATCACGGAAACTGTTTGTCAAACCAAACACCAACAGGAAAAGCATACCGACATGTAGGGAGGAAGTAACGTCCAAAATTCGCTTGCTTTCTTGATTAAAATCGGTCATTTGTAGAATAATTTTGAAACTCAATTATGTTTATTCCAACAAGTTAAGGCAGTCGATACTGAATGCCAAATTAAAATGTAGTTTTTAAAAATCAGAATAGCATGTTTTTGTTACGAGTAGCAACTTCCATAAAATCAAGTTCGTCTTCAACAAGAAAAACAGAAAATTCGCATCTGGTAGCAGGTCTTAGCCAATTTTCCATATTATGCCAAATTCCATACACCATGGTATAAACATCTCTACCTTAATTCATAAAACTTGATCAAATCTTAGGCAAGAAGATTTGCAACATTAGAAATTGGACTTCTAGCAAGTAAAAAATTCCAATCCACGCCAGTAACAGTTGATTTGAATTTACGTTGGGAGCCTTCGTAATAATGACCGTTATTATATACTGCTAACATATGGAAAACAAACCGATGATATATCTCAGCTAAAAATCAGAACATTTTTAGGAAAACAGATCGAATATTTTAATCGAGCAGATGATTCCCTTATTCACAAAACTTTATAATATGCTGATAATTAATTCCTTAATTGTGGGAGGTCATGATGCTTTTAACTCAAAATCAACTCGAAGTGTTCAATCATGATGGCTTCATCCTAGTCGAAGATTTGTTCGATCTCAATAATATAGCAACAGCCTTAGATAAAATGGAAAAAACATTTTACGATAAATCTTTTGCTGAATACTTGGAGAAGCTAGACAAAACAGGAAAACCCGATCCTAACCCTGTAACAAACATTGGTCCAACTGGGATTTTTGGGCGCGCACAGTTCCCAACAGGAATTAATGCTTTAGATCGGCTAATTGGAAACGAGGCATATCTTGACATTTTCGCTCAGTGTCTGGGGAACCAATGATGTCAGTTATTGCAACGCACACTTGTTTATGCGCTCAGGACGAACGGATACACGGCACTCTGAACACCCTTGGCAAGGTTACCATTTGACAATCCCACCAATACTTTTTTGCCGGCAAGCCATGCTGTGGGTTCGTTTGATTACGTAAACAGTAGTGTGTATCTACACGATGTAGATGAAGACTCTGCACCCATGCATGTTATTCTGGGGTCACATCGACAAGCTGCGGATGTGCCACCTTCGGTTCAACGAGACTTATTTGATCGAAGACATTCGAGAAGTTCCTGAATTTGCTGAGCCTGTGCCAACATCTGCTAAGGTAGACAGTGCCTTATTTTATTCCTCTTAATTTGGTACATGCCGCTGTTCCATTTAAAAACAAACGTAAACAACGTGCACTTTGGTCGCTATCAATGACAAGAAGTGATACAAGCCGTTTCATCAACCCGAATATGGCTAACCCTTGGAGCGATCCAGAGCAACAATTTTTTCAGACTTTCTGGGAAAAGACGACCCCGCGAGTGCGGTCCCTCTTCGGCTGGCCAAAGGAAGGACATCCATATTATACAGAAACAACGCTAAAAAATATATCAATGCGTTTTCCCAATATGGACCTGTCACCTTACCAAGTGAGGATTGACACCTAAGTCCTAGAATTTCCTCACCCAACATTATCCATCCGCATACCATTTATGTTTTGACTTGATGGGACAAACACAATTTAGAGCACTCCAGTGATTAGTGATGGCATCAAATCCACTGAGTCATTGGCTTCCCATTTGGTGGAGCAATCGCGGTGCCGGTTCCATCACAGGCAATGGTAATGACAAAGGAACTTCGATAATTGTCGTTTTGTTTGATGCAATTGCCGTAGCCACTGCCAAACCGAGTTGATCTATAGATTCAACCCGTTGCCCGTCCACACCAAATGCTCTAGCCAATGTCATAAAATCCGGGTTGACCAAATCAACAGCGGATGTTCGACCATAACGGACTTCTTGTTGTGGTTTCAAAACACCATACGCATTATCGTTGAAGAGGAGTACCACAATTGGTACATTGAACTGTATAGCAACTGCAAGTTCCTGACAATTAAACAAAAATCCCCCATCACCAGATAAGAGCACAACAGGTTGGCTCGGCTGTGCTAATTTGGCTCCAATTGCTGCTGGCACACCAAACCCAAGTGTACAGAAACCCCACGGATAGACATACGTACGAGGCTGATATAGGTCAAGTAACCGGCGACACCAATAGGCACCAATGGTCAAATCACTGACAATAATTGTTTCACGTGGTAACGCAGCGCGGAGCCTTGTGACCAATTCGACACCCGTTGGTGCAAGTTGGCAACAGTCTCGAAGAACAAGCTTTCTCAGTTCGCTAACTTCCTCAACCCGATTGGAACTGTTCTGGAGGGACATAGAGCCTAAAAATTTGTTGAGTTCCTGTAGGGATTGCCTCGCATCTCCCACAATACCAACTGTCGCTGGATAATTACGATTTATCTCATTTGAATCTATATCAATGTGAATCAATGAATTAGGCAGACGAAGGTTCCATCTATCGGTTTCCTCTTCAGTAAACCTCGTACCAACAGCAATCATTACATCACAACCTGAAAAGAATTCTTTGGTTTCAAGGGTCTCAGTAGAACCAGATACTGATTTTCCAAACAAGTATTCGCATGAGACAGGATGCAGGATTGCGCTGCCCGCAGCCAAAGGGTGCTCATCAGAAATTGCCCCCTTACCCAAGACAGTGGTAAAGACTGGCGCTTGAATAAGCTCAGCTAATTTCGATAAAGAGTCACTTGCTTGACTAACAATTACTCCTCCTCCTGCCCAAATGACTGGGCGTTGAGCTTTGGCAATCAACTGGGCTGCTTGGCGCAGATGCTCAAAATCCGGTTTTGGACGAGTAACTACAGTTGGTTCAGGAATCTCAACGTTTTCACTGGCATCAAGCACATCACACGGAATTTCAACAGCGACAGGACCAGGGCGACCGCTCAACATTCGCTTGAAAGCTTCCTTTATCACGCTGGGAATTGAAGATACCGTATTAGCACGGCCTGACCACTTAGTCACTGGGCGAAAGCAACTAAGCTGATCACTACATTCATGTAAATACCCTTTATTTAAACCTATTCCAGCTGCTGGAATCTGACTGGCAATACAAAGTACAGGAGAAGAATCACTGAGTGCAGTACCGAGTGAGGCCAAAGTATTGAGCGCAGCAGGACCAGTAGTACATATACAAATTCCAGCTAGCCCACTGACACGAGCATACCCATCAGCCATAAATGCCGCACCTTGTTCGTGACGTGCAACAACATGCTTAATATCAGCTACATCAACTAATGCATCATATATAGCCAAATTATGAGCACCTGGAATTCCAAATACAATGCTAACACTGTGTGCTGATAAAGAACGAACCACAGCTTCCCCTCCTGTCATCCGCGCCATTTGAGCCTCCTTTTTCTCGATTTGTCGATTAAATCGCATTTGCCAAGACCATCTGGTTTTGGCAATTCCGATCTTGAAATGATGCTAGTACAAGTTTTCAGATAAGATCTGTCCTGGTTTTTTGCACTCGGGTTTTAGCTAGCCAAAACTTAGACTGTCGATTCCTGATTAACGACATCTCGGGCCAAGTGAGGGAAAAGCTGATCATGGATCTCTATCGGTTGACGAAGATGATGCAACCGATTTTCATCAGCGGTATCTATCATCGGAGGATAGTACATCCCTGCACCAGTCACATAGTTATTACTACCTGGTGTATGAGCCTGCATATATCGACGCACTTGTTCTAGTTCTTCCGAAGTCTCAGGTTTGATAGTACAATTCATGGTAAACATACGTCTCCGTGAAGTACCACCAAATGAGGCATGAAACAAATCGTGATTGAAGATAACAACATCTCCAGGATTAGTTTCGAGAGCTATAGCGCCAGGAAATTCCGTAGGCGGTATACCAAAAAGTCCAAGTGAATTATTGACATCTATTCCCTCTTTACGTACAAAATGATCAGGCCGGTGACTACCAGGAATAACGCGGAGTGCTCCTGTATTTCGAGTCAAAGGATCTAAATAAAAAGCAACTTTCGCCGCTATAAGGCTTCCCCACCCTCCGTCCGGATGCCAGCCAGTGTCCCCAGTATAATAATTTCCATCACCACCACAATAATTAAAATCCTCACCCAAAACTCCATCGATTAGGTTTAATATCTCGGGGTGATCGAGGATAGCACACATTCTGGGATGGTGTTCAATTGGTCCTGGAAACATGGTACGGCTCGAACCATCGTGATCTTTGCCTCCACCACAATTTTGAATTGTCCACTCAAATGCCTCAATAATTTCATCTGTTTCACTTGACAAAAATAGTTGAGGGATCATCAAGTAGCCAAAAGCGTCAAAAAAGCCCAACTGTTCCTGAGTTAGTGCCATCTATAGTTACCTCCTTAGTGTATTGACGAAAAAAAATCGTTGGTTTACATTTTTTGTCTGGTGTTAAAATCTCCGCGTTGCCTACCTTTTCGAATATAAAAAGACAAGACGACCAGTAAGAGATATTATTCTAACTTCTCTTGTGATGTTGGAGAAATGCTGTATTGTAATTGTAATCTTCAGTTTTTGCCTGACGTTTGGGCTTGTTTAATGGCAGTAAGAGCTTCTCTATAAAGGGAATTATCAGGATCCAAGAGCAATGCTTGTTTAATAGTTTGTTCCGCCTTGGAATAAGTACCTACCAAATAATATAACCAGGATAATGTATTCAAGTATACCGCTTCCTCAGGCTCTAATTCGACGGCTCTCTGGGACATTTGAAGTGCTTCATCTAATTGACGTTTTTCACCATAAAGATGTGCTAATTGATCATAGGCATATGCAGCGGATGACTGCAAAGCAATTACTTGCTGATATGACTTTTTCGCTTGTTCAAACGCACCTTGGAACGTGTAGATTTCTCCAAGACGATAATACGTTTGTACTGTATCAGGTTGTATTTTCAATGCTGATTTAAGATGGCCTATAGCTATATCCAGATTTCCTTGGCTAGCCGTAATCGTGCTAAGCCTATAATACGGTTCAATCAGGTGAGAATCCGTCTGGAGCAACTTATGATAATGAACCTCTGCCAGCCCATATTTCTGTTGCTGAAAATAGACCTCCGCCAGCGCAAGACGAATTTTTGGATTTTCCGGTTGCAACAACAGAAGTTTTCCATAATTGAGTTCAGCATCTTCAAAACGGTGTAGTTTCATGTTGATGTTAGCAATATTTGCCAACGCTTCTGGAAAATCAACTTTTAGAGCTATAGCTTTCCGGTAGGCAGTCAGAGATTCTTCGTAATCTGTTATCTTCCCTGAAATTTCAGCCTTCCGAAACCAGACCATTCCAATTCCAGAATAGGCTTCTGGCATCTTAGGGTTTAACTGAAGTGCCTTTTCCTGCGCCTCCAGAGCTAATTCCCATTTTCCCTGTAGGACATAGGCATATCCTAAACCGTTATGTGCTTCAGCCAAATTAGGATTATGCCAAATTGCTTTTCTATAATCTCGAATTGCTGCTTCGTATTTCTGATCATTTAAATTCATTCTCCCCAAATTTGATAGAACAGGAGCTTTATCTTCATTTCTCATCAGCGCCACCTGTTGATCCAATCGTTCTTCTAACGTTTTGTTGAGTCGCTGAGAAATATCCATTTCCTGTTTGGCTTCTTGATGTTTCCCACGTTTGAAATATAATAAACTTAATTGATAATGAGCCTGAGCCATTTGGGTGTTAAGTTGAACGGTTTCGAGAAAAAACTCTTCTGCAAGCTTCCATTTTTTCTGTCGTGTATAAACCAAACCAAGCTGAAAGTGCAGATCGGCAAAATCTGGGTCGAGTTTAATACCTTTCAGGTAGTATTCTTCCGATTTCTCAAAAAGTCCTCTTTCAAAGGAAATTAAACCAAGATAGTGAAGCATATTAGCTGGTGACAAGGACGAGACCTTAGATTCCCATCGTTCATCACTACTAGAAAAATTAGGAGTTGGACACTGGAAACTATAATTCACTGTAGACGATGACAGTCTAAACGCCTCCAAAAAAGCCTTTTCGGCTTCCGTATACTTGTGCATTCGAAAATAGCATAATCCTAATTCCGCATATGCACCGCTCCATTCCGGAGCTAAACTAACTGCACTTAAAAAAGAAGGTGCTGCTACCTCAAAACGTTCTTGGATGTAGTTTATTCGGCCAAGCCAATAGTGCCCTTCAGCAAATTTTTTGTCTATGTTAATGACATTGGCAAGAACCTTGACGGCTTGTTCATATCCATCCAAAGCCATTAAGGCAAAAAACAGCCTCATTTGTACATCTAGGGATTGAGGATGCTCTTCAGCGTCTTGCTGAAACTTCCACACAGTTTTGGTCAAATCTTGACCTGCAATAGAAAGAGTCGCCATAAAAACGCTACCAAGCAACAATAAAAATTGACTGATTAATAAAAATTTGAAGTTCAAAACTCTATATTTCCCCTGTAACCCAATGGGTAGATGAAATCTAAAGGTAATTTCGAGCAAGACACCAAGCCACAATCATCATACACAAAAAAAGCTGAATTTTCTAGAAACTCTAGCGTTTTCTTAGAAAATTCAGCTTCAACACAAAAAATACAAAAGTTAATCAAATTGAAAGATATGTGGGAAGTACTAGTCTTTTCTCCAACTCTTAAGTTTTCCCCAGCAAGTAGCAGCGCGGTCTTTGGGAGAAACTGGTTGAGCCCCCTCCAAACCTAGCTTAAAAATGGATTTAATTTCATCTTTGCTTAATGCCCTTTCGAAAAGGAAGGCTTCATCCACAACACCATTCCACTCTCTACCACCTAGTACCCAGTTACCGATTCGGAAATTACTGGTAGGTAGAGCAACTGGTTTTTTGGGGCCTTTAAAGGGCTGTTCGGAAACAACTTCACCATTTTTGTAATAATAACCGGTACCACCGTCTCTGACAACCACAATGTGGTTCCATTTATCCGTTGTCATTTTAACCTTGAAGTCAGGGTGTGCAGCCCAGTCAGCACCATTTCCCAGGGCTAAGCCTATTGTGTTCACGTTGTTTTCCGTTTGTTCGAAGGAAATGCCTCGACGAGGTGGCTCTTGATGTGTAGACAAAATGTTGGTCCACGTTTTTTGTTTATCTGCTGGAAGGCACCAAACACCCATAGTGAAGTTAACAGTTTCTGTCATAACGGGATTATCACAATCATACCAACCTTTTTGCTCGAATTTTAAGCCTTGACCGAACTTACCCTTAGCCCATAATGGCCCTTTCATAGCTTCTTCCGCGTCGTTTCCATTTCCAGACGAATCTTTAGCTATGGTACCTTTTCCTTCATCGAACAGCCAAATCCCTAAGACCTTATCCAAAGACAGTCCGGCATAACTAAGGTCCGATACCATCATTGCAAATAAAACAAACACAACAAATAAAACAGATACACGCAAATTACCGCTCATCATCACACTCACTCGCTAATAATTAGACTTTTCTAATAAAAACCATTCAATATTGTGAAACTGTTACCTTCACAATATTGAATGGAGTATAAATTAACTAGTAGATTGATTTGATTTCAGACCAATAAGTAGAAACTTTTCCCTTCGAATCTACTGGAGTAGCTGTGCCACCGATTCCCGACTTATGTACGACTGCTACCTCGCTAGCACTCAAAGCTCTCTTGAAAATAAAGACATCATCGAGTATGCCTCCCCATTCACGACCACCGTTCACCCAATTGCCAAAACGAAAGTTTTTATCGGTTGGATGTACTGCTCGGTCATGCGGGAATTTTATTTTCTGGACTTCTTTACCGTTCAAATACCAATAACCAGTGGAACCGTCACGAACTACCACCATATGGTTCCACTTATTCGCTTCGATTTGAAGACCGAATTCCTCTGGAGCTCCCCAATTCTTGCCATCACCAAGCGCAAGACCGTATAAATTGTGCTTCTTATCCTTCTGTTCAAAGGAAATACCACGTCGAGGAGGCTCAAGGTGACTGGAGATCATGTTACTCCAAGCTTTTTGTTTGGCAATTGGGTTGGCCCAACATCCCATAGTAAAAGTCTTAGTATCGACAACAACAGGTTTAGCCGTTTCAGCCCAATCTTTGGTACCATTGAACTTCAAGGCTTTTCCAAATTTTCCATCAACCCAAGCAGGACTCCCCATACCAAATGCGGCATCATTCCCATTACCTGATGAATCTTTGATTGTATCCCCTTTGCCTTCGTTAAACAACCAAACGGCTATTACTGCATCTTTGCTAACACTTAACGCATAACCGAGGTTAGTTAAAGTGACACTAATAAAAACTAAGGCCACACAAAGCAGGGAGAATCTAGAAAACTGATTTCTCATGATTATCTATACTCCTTAAATATTAAACTTTGCCGTAATATCGCAATCCGAAACAATATATACAATCCGAATTCCAATCTCACGCCTATTTATTTTCAAAAACATACAACCATACAGCTAAAGATATTACCTAAAAAAAGTAATATATGTCAAGGAAATAACCAACTCTCAAACTTGAAACTGAAAAAAATTAGCTTGTTATTAAAAATCTCGTATGTACCCAGCAGTCCAACCACCATCAACAACTAATACATGTCCAGTAATATAAGAAGTCTCCGGATCAGCCAAAAAAAGTGCAGCATGAGCAATTTCTTCCGTTTCAGCAGGACGACCAAGCGGAACATGAGATAACATGTTTCTCATCGATTCTTGGAACTTGGCGTCATTACCATAAAATAGCTCCTTTGTACCTTCTGTTAGTACTGAACCAGGGGCTATGCCATTCACAATTATTCCTGACGAAGCAAGTTCTATGGCCATGGCTTTCGTCAAGTTCACCACTCCAGCCTTGGCCGCTACAAACGCACACTGCAAACGCAGAGGCATTATACCTGCAACCGAAGCAATATTGATAATACGGCCATGCTTTTGTTCAATCATTGGTCTCGAAGCAAATTGACTTACGATAAATAACCCGGTTAAATCTACGTCTAAAATCCGATTCCATTCTTCTAAAGGAAATTGGTCTATGTTCACACGATGCGCTAGAGTGTTAACGCCAGCATTGTTAACTAAAATATCCAAATGCCCAAAGTCAGCTAAGATTTTTTCGATACTGAGTTCGACCTGATCAGAATCTCTCACATCCATTTGTAAAGATTTGTTGTTGCCACCATATGTTTGGTTGGCCTCTAATGCGGTTTCTTCTGCTTGTTCAAAATCAATATCGGCAAAAACAACGTCCGCGCCGTTTTCTGCCAATGTATTGGCAATTGATTTACCAATACCACGTGCCGCGCCAGTTACTAACGCTACTTTACCTGTAAGATCGACTTTCATCCATGCCCTCCGTAAAATCACTCATAAGCCAGAACGCCCTGCGGGTATCCTAAGCTACGATTCTAAAAATTTCTGTTTTCGCCTCATTTTCGCCTCATATAGGCTCCCTGCTAGTACCTACAACAGAACCGAAAATTGGGCATATTACAGCTGAAGTACTATCACATGTCAAGCTGAATTTAAGGATTAGGAGGTGAAGTACATATCAGAACCTCCAGAGTTTCATCACCTGTATTCTCTATACCATGTTCACACCAAGGAGGAAGATGAACAAACATACCTGCCTCCACTTGTACCTCATCCCCAGCTAATATCATTGTTCCTTTTCCCCTCAAAATAACATAGCATTCTTCGGTGTGATGGCTGCTAGGCTCAAAAGTAACATGAGGCGGTATATAGAACATAATTAACCCCATATTTTGCGCCGGTGCTTTCGGATTAGCGGGGTGCACGATTCTGACACCAAGCCCCTCACAATTAGGGTATTTTACTGGTACTCCGTCCCGGGCTGTTACAATATTTGGTAATACTCTTTCATTTGGGCGCTGTGCGGAAGAATCCGAATCGTAGCCTTTGAATGTAGTGATTTTAGACACTTAATAATTTCCTTTCAGTTGAATAATATTTCCCCCAATTTTCCTGCAACAATTATGGGAAAAATCTGTTGGTAAAGACAATTTCTACGTCATCAATCTTAATGGTCCATAAAGCCTTATATTACACCTAGAGGCGAACAGAAAATATAGGAACATGTGATTAGATCTGTTTACCACTATTGAAGAGATATCATACAACATTAATTCTGAATTCAAAGACGCATCAAAAACCTTTGCCACGAACAAACAAAGTAGTTTACTATATTATAATAAAATATGTCATATTAGAGGCAAGATTCGATATATCCTCTAATTAACGTTTCAACTGAAACACTTCCAAGTACCTGCATAGCATGGTTGATATAGGAACAGTTGATAAACAAGGGGGTTCAGCTACAAAACTCAGTTAGTTGGATACTTTCGTTTTAAAAACTAGTGTGGGAAGGTAAATTGACAGTCGTGTTTACAAAAAAATTGAGTTGTTTATACGTCAGCATCATATGTATCAACATAATTTTAACTGCCGATGTTTTTGCAATTGATATTAACAATGCTTTCGGGATTTGGTTGTTTGATGACGGAAGCGGCAATATTGCCAAAGATTCATCCCCTAGGCGCAATAATTGTAACCTGATGCGAAGTCCAAAGTGGGTCCCAGGAAAGTTCGGCACAGCACTAGATTTCGGCAATGGTTCACATGCCGTTTCCAGAAAGAAACTGGGTATTAGTGGTAACGCACATCGAACAGTTGTTTTTTGGTTCCGACCAATGAAGGAAGACGAAAGGCAAACCATTGTTGCTTGGGGAGAGAAACAACCTATGAAATACTTCTCGGTTGAGATTAATGGTCCTCAAGGACCTAAAAAAAGCCTGTTTGTCGGCGAACTCAGATGTGCAGCAAATACTGAAGTACCAATTCCTTTTAAAAAGTGGCAGCATGTTGCTATTGTTTTTCCTGGAGGGATATGGGAAGCAGAATTTTATCTTGATGGTAAAAGGCTAGAATCTGGGGCACACGGGGGCAATCTCAAAAACCAATGCGAGACAGTAAACGCAGTTCTGGGTATTGGCACAAATTTACCGGAAAAAGCATTCCATTTTACTGGGGCAATTGATGAACTCGGAATTTTTAATGTCGCTTTGACTGAAGAAGAAATCAAGAAAATCATGAAGCAGGGTTTAGTCGGTGCCCTTGCGGTAGCATCCACGAACCGATTAACTTCAATTTGGTCTGTGGTCAAGACCCAGTAAAACTTAAAGAATCGAATTTCAATGGTAACTGCACTGTTGTTTATGTTTCGATTTTAGCTGTGGTTGTGCATTTTTGAATTTACGGATGCAAACTTAGAATTGGACGCAACCAAGCTTGGGGTGGAAACTAATTAGAAACAAGGTTAAAGTTCCTATTACACTGACATCAATATTTTTCGTCTACTTGTACGCAAACAATTTTTTAACACATCATGCAAGGAGTTTAAAGATCGGATGAGCGTGATTTCGCAAGTACCTGTTACTAAGTACATGGTTACCTCCGAGATGTCTAAGAGAGAACATTGGGTAACTGAAAAATTCAAACATGAGGATCGAAGCTACCTTGATTTGCCATTTTCATTCAGTTATGGAGGACAACCATCCCACCAATTACTTAAAAATTGGGATCTGCAACGTCATACCCAAAAACTGGATGAACACCGAACTGAAAACAAACTAGTATATACAGATACAGTAACAGGTGTAGTCCTTAGTTGTTTGATGGTGGAATACAATCACTTCCCCATTGTTGAATGGACACTCTCCTTCCGAAACACAGGCTCGGAGAACACACCAATCATAGCGGATATCCAAGCGTTAGACACTAAATTTACCAGCTCAGAAGGAGAATATCTGCTTAATCACCATACGGGGAGCCCCTGTACTCCAACTGATTATCAACCTCACCAAACCCTATTGGAACCAGAGACTAGCAAAGAAATCTCTACTTCTGGTGGTAGGTCTTCTAACAGCGATTTTCCATATTTCAACCTCCAATTGTCAGAAGGTGGAGTACTCATCGCAATCGGATGGCCAGGACAATGGTCAATCAAGTTTGATCGTGACGAGAACCCCGAGTTACATGTCCGGGCTGGACAAGAACTGACTCATTTCCTACTGCATCCAGGTGAGGAGGTACGAAGTCCTTTAATAGCGATACAATTTTGGGATACTGATAGTCTTCGGGCTCATAACACTTGGCGTTATTGGATGTTGACACAAAATCTTCCTCGTCCATATGGTCAGCCGGTTGCTCCACAAACCGCAGCCTGTAGTTCGCATCAATATGAAGAAATGATCAACGCCAACGAGGAAAACCAGAAGATGTTTATAGATGGTTATCTCCGGGAAGGACTAAAACTAGATTATTGGTGGATGGATGCTGGGTGGTATCCAAACGAATCGGGTTGGACAAACACTGGAACTTGGGAAGTTGATACAATTCGATTTCCTAATCAACTACGCGCTATTACGGATTACGGTCGTAGTAAGGATGTTAAAAGTATCGTTTGGTTCGAAGTTGAGCGAGTAACACCCGGTACATGGTTATATGATAGTCATCCTGAATGGTTATTGGGAGACACTGAGTGGAAATTACTTAATCTTGGTAATTCTGACGCGCGTTCCTGGTTAATAGAACATGTAGACAATCTCATTAATGAACAGGGTATTGATCTTTACCGTGTTGATTTCAACATAGATCCCCTAGCCCTCTGGCAGGGTAATGACTCGGAAAATCGTCAAGGTATTACCGAAATAAAATACGTAATGGGATTCCTTGACTACTGGGATGAGTTGCGTCGGCGTCATCCTGACATGTTAATTGACACTTGCGCTTCTGGTGGAAGACGAAATGATTTGGAAACATTAAGACGCGCCGTGCCTTTACTCCGAAGTGACTTAATTTTAGAACCGACAGCGCAACAAAATCATACATATGGTATTGCGTCTTGGATTCCTTTCTACGGCACGGGTATTAATGCTTTTGATGCCTACACTTTTCGAAGCCAAATGTGCGTTCATTCCACAGCTTGTTATGATATGAGAAATCCTGATCAGGATTTTGAAGAATTACGCCAACGATATGCCGAGTGGAGTGTTGTCAGTCCCTATAGTTTAGGAGATTATTATCCACTGACACCATACAATTCGACCAACGAGGTCTGGATGGCTTGGCAGTTCGATCGACAGGAACTAGGCGAAGGAGTGATACAAGTTTTTCGCCGACCAGACAGTGTATATGAATCTGCCCGCTTTCGCCTGCAAGGACTAATCGCTGAAGCTAAATATACATTGAATAACCTTGATCAATTAGATGAAGTTGAGGTGACTGGCCGGGAACTAATGGAATCAGGTTTACTCGTTTCTATAACCGAACAACCTGGTTCTGCAATCATTAGCTACAAATTGAAGGGTTAACAGTACGAAAGTCACTTGAATGTTATTTAACCCCCTTAACAGAAGACACATTCAGCAACTTAAAAATTGCGAGAAATTCCACAAGGACTTATAGTCCCAATGTAAACAAACTTCGTAAAATTATTTTGGTAAAATCAATATAATTGGGAGGAAGAAGACATGCAGCTATCTGAACAACAACTTAGCTTTTTCGATACTTTTGGGTACTTAGCTTTTCCGGAGCTCTTTAAACCAGAAGAAGTCTCTTGGATCATTGAGGAATTCGAAATGGTTCTACAAACTCACGGAGAGGGAAAAAGCCATGACGGGTCAAAACGAACCATTATTGTGCCTACGATAGATTACAGTGCAAAGTTATCTACATTACTTGATGACTCTCGCATTCTAGGAATTTCCTCGGAGATCTTAGGTGATGATTTTAATTACGGTTCAGGCGATGGAAATTATTACTCAGGTGATACCGGCTGGCACCCTGACGGAGGCTATCCTGAGTTGTTTGCCATCAAATTAGCTTTCTACCTCGATCCTCTAACACGAGATACCGGTTGTTTACGTGTTCTTCCCGGCAGTCATCGACTCGATTCTTCGTGGAGAACATCGGGTCAAGATTGGAACCAATCCCAAGACCTACTCGGGATTTCACCGACCGAAATCCCCGGTGCTGTCGCCTTAGAGACCAATCCTGGCGATCTTGTAGTTTTCAATCACAACACTTTTCATGCAGCCTTTGGCGGAAGTTCGCGACGGCGAATGTTCACAATGAATTTGCACAAGCGTGGCCATACTGAGGAAGGGATAGCTCGTGTTGATGGTTATCTAAAAGCCCATTGCCCTGTTGCACACGGTTTCAAAATTGGTGGTATGTACACCGACATTATTCTAGATACAGCACCACCTGAGCGTTTAAAGCATCTGGAGCAATGTCATGAACGTCATGCTCTCGTTCACCCCAATGATACTATCCTTCGTCCTTTTCCAACCTTATAATTCCCAGTGATTGACGAACCAATAGCTGATTTCAATTCTAGCTATTCCTTAATATAACCAAAAACAGTAGAAAACAACGATAATTTAAGCAAACAGAACATACCAATAGCAAATAACCGAGCAGAGCCGAATTTCGAAACACACCGGAATTATAGAGATTTTCGTTGTACGTCTAAGCCGATACTTCTATCAAATTCACACAGAAGTATCAGCAATCGGATAGAACTGAATTAGAAAAGCTATCTGACAACTGCCCAATTGTTCTTCAGGATAAAAAATTTTCTTTTCTCCTAAGAGGACGGAAGAATTCACGTAAATCAGCGGACATTTCTTCAGCTCTCTCGTGGATCGCGAAATGCCCACCTTCTGAGTATTTGTTGAAATGGACAACATTATAGTATCTCTCTGCCCGTTTACGAACAATTGGTGCCAACTCATGTGGATATGCCGCAACAGCAGTTGGCACTTCGATACGGCTTCCCGGCTCCAATTCCCAAGGATGATAATAGGACTCACTATACAACCGGATAGCTGACCAAAATGAATTTGTAACCCAATAAAGCATAACGTTGGTGATTATCATATCCTTAGGGAATAGCTTTTCAAAATCTCCACCCCAACCACTCCAGGCACGCCATTTCTCAATAATCCAAGCTGCCATGCCTACAGGAGAATCACTAATTGCTAGAGAAAGTGTCTGTGGCCGTGTCATTTGCTGGTGACAATAAGCACCTTCATCAATCCAATAACGCTCAACGTTTTTCCAATACCAGAGCATATCAGGGTCGGTGGGCTTGAGAGGAGCCCATTTCATGCCAAGCCCACGGAGAATATCAGGGTCTTTATCTTCCGGCTCCCTCTCATCCCCAAGTCGCGGGAACAAACAGTTAAGATGTATACCAATCAAATTTTCTGGACAGATAAATCCATAAGGAGCGGTAATAAATCCGCCCCAATCACCGCCTTCAATACCATAACGCGGGTAACCTAACCCTTCGACCATCAATTTATCGTACTTGCGCGGGTGATGCTGGAAACCAAAGCCAGTCTCCATCGGATATTCCGAAAATCCAAAACCAATTATAGATGGAACAATAACAGTAAAAGCATCTTCAGGATCTCCTCCATAGGACTCAGGATCAGTTAACATGGGAAGAATACGAAGTAGCATGGTAAATGACCACGGGTAGCCATGCATCATAAACAATGGCATCGGGTTGGGTCCCTTACCTTTTTCATGCAGGAAATGTATATTTAAACCATCGACATTGCCTTGGTAATGGTTATACTGATTGAGAGCCGCTTCCTGATTCCGCCAATCATACTCATCAATCCAATACCTAACAAGATCTTTCATATATGAAAGATCACAACCTCGGCTCCAGCCAGTACCAGAAACTTCGTCGGGCCATCTTGTACGCTGTAAACGCTCCCGCAAATCATCTATTACTTCTTGAGGAACATCAATTTTGTAAGGACTAACTGTAACCATAGAAGAATTTCCCAACTCACCTGTGCAGATGAAAAGTTCACACTTCTAAATATCTGACATCTACCGGTTCACTTTGTTGATAACAATAGGTAGGGATCATTTTTTCCCTAATTCCCTTGAATTGTTTCTTTGTTTGCACATAAAACCAACCAATCTTGCAGACAGAATCATCCCGTTCATCTCACAAAAACGTACGAAACATTCTAGATTTTTGCCTATGATAAAGCTGACTCCTCTGCTCTTGATTCTCCATCAACAACATGTCTAGCGAGGTCCGGAAAAAGTTGATCATGGATTTCTATTGGTTGGCGGAGGTGTATCATTCGATTTTCATCAGCTGTATCTATCATGGTTGGATTAAACATTCCAGCACCTGTTTTAACATTGTATCCACCTGGTGAATGAACGCTAAAATATCGATGTGCCACCTCCAAATCTTCTGGCGTTTTGGCTCTACGTGTACAGTTCATGGTGAACATACGTCTGCGATTTCCTCCACCAAATGCTGCGTGATATAAATCATGGTTAAAAATCACAATATCGCCGGGATTAGTTTCAACAGCGATACTACCAGGGAACTCAGTAGGTAGAATACCAAAAAGCTCAAGTGAATTATTGACATCTATTTTTTCCTTACGAACAAAATGATCTGGTCGATGACTACCAGGGATTAAACGAACTGCTCCTGTGTCCCGAGTCAGAGGATCCAAATAGAAAGCAATCTTAGCAGCAAAAAGCTGCCCCCAATTCCCATCAGGATGCCAATGTGTATCTCCAGTATAATAGTTCCCATCACCAGCACCATAATTGAAGTCTTCTCCAAGCACCCCTCCAATTAGACCAAGTATTGAAGGATGATCAAGGATCGCACACATTTCCGGATGGTGCTCAATAGGCCCTCCAAACATAGTACGGCTTGAGCCATCGTGATTCCTACCACCACCACAATTTTGAATTGACCATTCAAATCCTTCAATAATCTTCTCAGTTTCCGTTGGTGAAAAGAGTTGTCTAACAAGCAGATAACCGAAATTATCAAAGAAGTTAAGTTGTTCTTTACTAAGTACCATTTGTTAGTCCTTTGAAAAAACCTAATATGACATAATCTTTAAAATATACACTTCACTAGATGACCATCATTTGCATATTGTATACGGGCTGCAAGAGTTATTCAATATGTAATCACATCAAGCATTTTTCCAAGATTACCATACTTGTAACCGAAGAACAATTGAAACAATTTGACTACAATAGACTTGATTATTGCTGATTGTTTTTTAAAACACAAAAGACGTTGAAACATACTTAGTCCAAACGAAAAAATTGAGTGGGGAAAGGATATCCCTTCGAGTTAGGTGAAATTGGCAGAGCATCGTCTATAGAATCCAAAACTAATGGAATCGGTTTCCTAATTATGGAATGACAATAATGTAGGCAATCTCATTTTTCAGATGGAATATATTGGAAAGATGATTGGCTCAGTATGTATAGATAACTTTTGAACATGCAAAACTTGACTTATTATGACAGATATTTGTGTACTTTGATTTGAATAATCCGCTAACTTATAACTAAATTTCTCCCTATTCCCTATTCATAATCATGCATATAATGCATTTTTTACTAATTTTTTTGCAAAAAGTCTAAAGTTTTCTCTGTTTCCTGCCGATATATAACTAGTTTGATTGAGCGTAGGAACTCAAACAAGCGGGCTACAAACACAACTACAACGTGAAAATACAAGGGGAAACATAAGTGAACGGTTTAAGATTACGCAGTAATCCAGCAACCTTACTAGCCTACAGAAACCTGACTCAAACACAATTTGGCCTTAATAACACTCTGCAAAGACTCTCTTCCGGATTGCGCATCAACAAAGCCGCCGATGATTCTGCGGGATCAGCTGTAAGCACCCGAATGAACAACCAAATACTGGGTATGAAACAAGCCAATGAGAACTCCCAGCAAGCCAATAACCTGATTCAAATGGCAGAAAGCGGGTTGAATGACATTAGCGGTATGCTAAGTCGAATGCGGGAACTAGCAACACAAGCCGCCACCGATACACTTAATGCTAATGACAGAACCAGCATCAACCTCGAATTTCAAGCGTTGAAAAATGAAATCAGTCGGGTTGCTCATGCCACCGAATATAATGAGATGAACTTGCTGAACGGTACTGACTACAAAAATGAAGTCCATAGAATCAATACCACTGCTGATGATGTGATAGGAATCAACATCAAAAATGCAAATCTATCCCATGATGTTCGTAAAGGGATTTATACCTTGAGTGATGAGCATATTGACGTCAGTGGGCTAGCAGATATCAGTAAATTGTCTGACACGGCAATAACGGGTATCAGATATAGTAGTTCATCGATCCAACCCGCACTAGGAGAAACCTACACCATTAAGTCCCAAGTCAATTCAGGGTTAGCAGACATTGATAGCTTATCCAGTACAAGCGTCAGCCAACTTCGGCATAGTACTTCACCGATTGTATTACCAGGAGATCACACAATAAGTGCTCGTCTCGATGCTTCGGACCATGCAAATATCAGTGGTTTATCGGGNACAGCCATTACCGAAATCCGACATAACGCTTCNTCTATCGTGCAACCAGGAGATCATACAATAAGTGCTCGTCTCGATGCTTCGGACCATGCAAATATCAGTNGTTTATCGGGNACAGCCATTACCGAAATCCGACATAACGCTTCCTCTGTCGTGCAACCGGGCGACTACACGATCAGTTCCAAGGTCAATGCTGGCACAACAAATATTAGCAACGTATCAGGTACCAGCATTGTTCACAGCAATTCCCCGCTGACTCAACCAGGATTCTACACAGTTAGTTCCAAGGTCAATGCCGGCACAACAAATATTAGTAATGTATCAGGTACCAGTATTATTCACAGCAATTCCCCACTGACTCAACCAGGATTCTACACAGTTAGTTCTAAGGTCAACGCTGGCACAGCAAATATTAGTAATCTTGTTAACATCAACAAAATTAACCATAATGCTTCCATACAACCGGGTGTCTATAGCATTAATTCACAAGTTAATCCAAACACAATTGCCATTAGTCAAGCTGCTATTAACCACACTTCTTCAGCTTCAGTTGGCAACTACGTAGTCAGTGCCAAGGTAGACGCAGGAACAGCCGATATCAGCAATCTTTCGGGTACATCTATCAATCAAATTAGTCACCAGTCAAGCGTGCAACCAGGAGTTTATACTTTGCAGGTTGCAAGTTCTAACAGCAGTGGAACTACATTCACATACGATCCAGCTCTTTCTGGTTCTAACCGATTACTCACGAATGATTTTTTGACGGTGGGAATTAATCATGATGCCTCGTTAATCAATACCAACTTAGGGAATACTAGTGTTGTGTTTGATCCTGATGGTACTTCCGGGCCTAAAGGGCCAAGTGGAGATTTCTTCTATCCGGGTACTCCTTTGGAGGGGTTCTCCGTTAAATATGAAATTGGTGGTTCAACTCAACTTTACCGCAATGCCGCTCCAGAAAACAGTCCCAATATTTCCTTCAATGTCAGGGATCATAGCACTGCAACCCATCAGGTTTCAGTAGCTAATGGTACAACTCCAGATGGCAATTTAGAGATTGAACAAGTTGTCTCACTTGAAGAAGGCAGCCGAGTGCTCCGGTTTGATTTAACATTCAAAAATGTAGGCAGTCAACCAATTAGTAATCTCAAGTATTTACGTAATGCGGATCCTGATCAGGATAGGGGGCCACATGGCACAACTAATACTTTCAATGATACTTTAACTTTAGCTTCTGGTGAAGTTGCCGCTTCAGCCGTAGGCGAAATTTCAGGGTATACAGTTGTCATTGGAAGTGTGGACAAAGACGCTGTTGTGTCAGCTGGGCGAGATTTTAAAATAACTGACCCAGATATAGTCCTGAATTCACCAAACGATCCGAACGGAGGCAAGGAAGACAACTCAATTAATGTAGCCAAAAACCTAATGGGTTTACCGTCAGGTGCAACTAAGAACATGACATTCTTCTACACCTTCGGTGAAAATAAGAATGATGCATTGAGCACATTAGACCATGAAGGAATTCCTGTAGTTACCATGACAGTAACAGCTCCCGATGGCCTCTCTGAATCCTACACCCATACTCAGGGTGATTCCTTTAATGGAAAAGTCGCCCTTACGAATTTAGGTATTGAAATGGATATCAATAATATTGATGTTCTACCAGGGCAACTAATCAGCTCACAAACTTTTACAATAGACCCAACATTAGTTGTAACTGCTCCGGATACAACAACTAGCGAAGTTACATATAATCTGAATGACACCAGCGCTGATTTTTCTGATTTAGGTCTTCAAGTTGACACCAACAACACCTCGGCTATGACAAATGCTTTACTCAGCAATTCACAGTCTTTCACTATCAATCCAACATTAGTTGTAACTGCTCCGGATACAACAACTAGCGAAGTTACATATAATCTGAATGACACCAGCGTTGATTTCTCCAGCTTAGGTATTGATGTTGATACTGAAAATGCCGTAAACATGACAGCAGATTTACTGAATACACCCAAAACTTTTACCATCAATCCAACACTGGAAGTAACTCCGCCAGTTGGTTCCCCGGTAGAAACTGACTACTCCTTTAACAGCAATTCTCAAACAGTTGATTTCTCCAGCTTAGGTATCGAAATGGATACTGGTAATGCCGCAAACACAACGGCAATTTTACTGGACAGTTTTGGTGAGTTTACTGTTAACGCCAGATTAACAGCAGTTGCTCCTGATGGAACCCATCAAGAGGTTAAATATCCATCTAGTGGAGAATCTCAAACAGTTTCCTTTGATAATTTAGGACTTGATGTTGACAGCAATGATGCTGAACAAACATCGACCATATTACTTAACAGGACCCAAGGATTCATTGTTGATGCCAGATTAACAGCAACTGCTCCTGATGGAACCTATCAAGAGATTAAATATTCATCTAGTGGAGAATCTCAAACAGTTTCCTTTGATAATTTAGGACTTGATGTTGACAGCAATAACGCCCAGATTACAGCAAACCAGCTACTCGATAATTCCAAAGATTTTACCGTTAATCCAACGTTGGCAGTCAATTCACCCAATACAGGCCCCATGGAGGAAATTGGATACCAATTTCACAGCAATCCTCAAACGATAGATTTTTCCCGATTAGGATTGGAAGTTGATACCAATGAAGCACCAAAAACGACCACAACGTTACTTGGTTCTTCACAGGATTTCTTTGTGCCAGAAACCAGAAAACTAACCATGACGGGAGAGAATGGTTTACAGCAAAGCTTGGAATATCGAGTTGGTTATGACACGACGCTGAATTTTGATGAATTTGGCATTCAGTTGGAGATCAATGGTAGTCCTGATCACTCCACTCCTTCTATTGACAGTTATAACCCACACACAGACAGCCTAAACGGTAAACAGATAGAAATTTCCCCAAACAGGGACCTACAAGTTGGATTTGACAACGACGTCAATCACCAGTTGAAACTAGGAATTACCAGTGTGACAGCCAGTGGATTAGAGATTGAGGATGAATCAGTAGCGGATATCAATCAGGCCAGATCTGCCATAACATCTCTGGATATGGCAATAGATGTAGTTAACCAGGAACGAAGTTATCTAGCGTCAGAGCAGAACCGTTTGGCTTTTACCATGTCGAATTTGACCAACCAAACACAGAACATTGAAATCTCGCGCTCTAACATACAAGATGCTGACTTTGCATCCGATGCCGCCAGCCTAGCGAAAAACCAGATATTAACACAATCAACTACAGCAATGTTAGCTCAAGCCAATTCAATATCACAGAACATAATTTCATTAATCACAGTTTAATCTTGACTTATAAGTTTTCGGCAAGCGACGATTTTGTTTTTTCACCAGACTCAACCTAAATAGTATTTTTTAGATATTAGTAAAAGCTTAATGAGTGCAGATTTTCGATATTTACCATACGGTTTTGTTTGTCTTTTTTGCTATATACGGCTGAAGGAGAATTCTCGCTTCATCACATTTAGAGGAAAATAACAAAGTGGAAACTTGTTTCAGATCTTCCATAGCTACAGAGTTTTTCATATGTTTCTTTTTAAGGTTATACAATATTACAGGTAATCGCAGGTCGTCTCGACCAAAGCCCGTTTGGGTATACTTCTGGATTTCCTCTAGATATTGGTACTTGAACGATTGTGTTGGTTCAATGCCTGTTCCTTCACCATAGTCATTCCACGTAGCAATCTGAATAAACTTTGATTGACTATTCCATGCATATTCAAAAGTCTCAATGAAGGTCTTTCCTGCTCGGTCATTAATATATCCGATGCTCTCGTGCAAACCAACATCATTATAGATGTCATGGAACCCCGGGAAAGCCACAGCGATGATAGCTTCTGCGGCCAATCCTTTGGTATAAAGCTGGCCAAGGTATTCTTTCCAAACAACAGATACTATCTCTCCTCCCCCAGATACTGGAGGCCAGCCAAATACACCACTCATCCCAGCCTGCTGAGAAACATGTGGCAGGCCATAAATTCGCGGGCGTTTCGACAATCCTGACACCATATAATTCCACTGTTTTTCCTCGAAATATTGAGGGCCAAAGACAAGTAGCATAGGTTGGTCATCAAGCTTTATATAGGCATCATCACCAAACCAGTTTTTGTCAAGCCATTGTAGGACTTTCTTGCCATGGATATGATCCTCCTGCTTTTGAAGGAACTTGCCCGCAATCATATGTGTGACTGTTTGGTCTTCATAACAGATTGCAAACTGAAGTTCCGCTCTCTTAATGTATTTAATCATGTGTTTAGTGTTGCGATGAATCATAGCATAATCTCGAAAATCCTCTATACCATACCAATCAAGAATCACTCCTTTTATACCCGAAAACTTCATTAACAACACCTGACATTCCAAAGCTTGGCCATCGTTGGAGTCATAAGGACCGATGAGAGGATAATCGTGTGAAGCTAACTCTCGTTGACCATCTTTATTAATTTTTTCAGGATTGAAGTAATTCATCGTCCAATGCCATCCCCAACCACCACTTATAGATTTCGATGAGTACCATGGCATGTAATGAACCAGTACAGTTTTTGGACCAACTTCACTATGTAGATGCAAAGACAAACTGAATAACAGTAATATGTTGCATGATAATTCGGTAATGTAGCGGTAGCTCATTATCAATTTTCTCTGGTTTAAATTTTGTATATCTGTGAAACAGTTCACCTATGTATCAACAGAATAGACTGCCCAAACTTCACTCTCTATTACATGCAGATCGTTAGGGAATTTCTTTCTTAGTGAGTTAAGGATATATAGTGCTTGAGCCAAATCACCAATCAAACCATTGGGCATTAGGTACGGATTGATTAAGCCTTCTTTGTCAGCCCCCCAATTGGTAAGCACTGAGATCGAGCCATCGATTATATCGTATCCCAGTAACCCTTCTTTAGTTTCATAGACTACGTCTAGTTCAGTTTCAACACCTACTATAGTGGCATTGTGGTACCGACGCACAATTCTCTTAGCATAATTGGAATTAGTAATCAAATAAAGTTTAAAATCTGCATTTACACAGTTTTCCCAATCTTCCTGAGATTTGGGATTGAACAAATCAGGTCTAAGGATACCATCGATAGAATCGAAACAAGTCAAGTCCAATTGCCGCCAGTTGAGATAACTCTGCCATCTTTCCTCATCTGAAGGACCGAATTTCTTGATAATTTTGTAGTACATAGAATTTTGGCTCACATCACCCAATTATATAAAAATATAATATCAATAGATTGATCAGTAAATTTACGATATTTACTACTTTTTTCAGATTTGTTCAACTACATGTATATATTTTAATGGGAATTGGAAACCTACCATTGACAAGATCCATACTTGTTTTTTATTCAGCAATTCTTTACAATATGATTGATATCTTGGAACGCTAAAAATATTTGTTAATTTGGAGATAGTTATGGACAGTGAATGGAAGGAAATTTTTAACGGGAATGATTTAACGGGTTGGCAAATGCGCCACGCTGACCGAGAGCACGCTTGGGTTGCCCATGAAGGTATTCTGGAAAACACAAAGCATGCTGTTGATATCATTACTGAGGATGAATTTGGTGACTTCGATCTACACATTGAGTATCTATTTCCCGAAGGAAGCAACAGCGGTATCTATTTACGTGGCCGTTATGAATTACAAATTTTAGACAGTTTAGGAAACACCTATGATTATCCAGCTGAGAATGGAGCTCTCTACAATCAAAAACGCCCTGATGTGGAAGCTACAAACCCAGCAGGTGAATGGCAAATCATGGATGTGACACTCAAGGGTATGGTACTGACAGTAACACTAAATGGTAAAAAAATTCATGACAATGTTACTATCAGCGGTCCAACTGGTGGGCAACTTGGGGACGATAATCCGGTTAAAGGACCATTAATGCTACAAGGTGATCACGGTCCTGTTTCATTCCGAAATATTCGTATTCGCGAACATTAATATAAGGAAACGACGAATGTGCCATGCTCTAGCAGTTCGTCGTTTTTATGCCGTGTTACAGCAAAGGGGCTACAGGATTACTTCAAAGCGCCAAATCCTCCCCCACCAGGTGTCTTAATTTCAATAATGTCCTTATTGTTTCCAGAGAAGCTCACTTTTCCTTCAAGCTCGATATTCTGATTGTTTCGTCGCAATATGTTCTGGCCAGTTTTCCCTGGCTCTCCGCCGTCGAGACCATATGGGGGAAACTTCCTTCGTTCAGATAGAATTGTAACTTGTGCTGGTGATAGTAGGCGGTATGTTCTAATAATACCATCACCGCCACGAAGCCTTCCTTCCCCACCACTCTGGGACCGAATTTTATATTTTTCAACTTGCAAAGGGAAGGAGGTTTCAATCGATTCGATTGGTGTATTAAGTGTATTAGTCATATGAGTTTGAATGGCTGAAATACCATCCTGATTCGGCCTAGCCCCCATCCCACCACCAATTGTTTCATAATAAGTGTAGTTCTGATTGCCAATAGTTAAATTATTCATAGTACCAGAACTAGCAGCAGGAATGAGACCCGGGCAAGCTTGAGCTAATGCGCCGAAGAGAACATCTACAATCCGTTGGGACGTCTCAACATTACCACCTGCCACAGCGGCGGGAAACTGGGCATTAACGACAGAACCTACAGGGGCAATGATTTCAATTGGGTCAAGACACCCCGAATTTGAAGGAATGTCCACACTAACAAGACACTGAAACACGTAAAACACAGCGGAAACCGTGATAGCATATGTCGCATTCATACTCCCTTTAACCTGATCGGCGCTTCCAGTGAAATCAATAATCGCTTCTGCCCCATCAATGGTTATTTTTACACAAAGTTCAATAGGATGACTATCGATACCATCGTCATCAAGAAAATCCGAAAAGGAATATGAACCATCTGCAAGGTCACGAAGGCTTTGTCGCATTAAACGAGCTGAGTACTCTTGAAGCCGGTCCATGTAATCGCTGACTTCTGTAACACCATATTTCTCTGAAGTCTCAATGAGTCTTTGCCTTCCAATTCGGTTAGTCGATATCTGTGATTCCAAATCGCCACATCGTTCTTTCGGTGTACGAACATTAGAAAGTAATAATTCAAACACATCACCCCGAATCTCACCATTTTCGACAATCTTGATTGGAGGAATACGAATACCTTCTTGAATGATATGGTTCGAAAGTGGCATTGAACCTGGCGTCATTCCACCAACGTCTGCATGATGCGCACGGTTAGCAACGAAAAAAATTGGTATTTCCTCAATAAAAACCGGAGAAACCAGTGTGATGTCGGGCAAATGAGTGCCTCCACGAAATGGATCATTTAGAATCACCATATCATCCTTTGACATCTCGATTTCTTTAATTGCTGACATGACTGAGAGTGGCATTGATCCAAGGTGTACTGGAATGTGGGCGGCTTGTGCAATCATTTTCCCGTGTCGATTGAATATAGCACAAGAGAAATCCCGTCTTTCCTTAATGTTTGTCGATAAAGCTGATCGGCACAGTGCGACACCCATTTCTTCAGCAATCGAGTTTAGAATATTCCTGTAAAGCTCTAGCTTAATCGAATCGAATCCCATCTCTTCAGTCTCTAACAATTTGTCAATCATTGAAAATCCAGCAAAAATCGCGGCTTATTTCTGAAATTGAGAAGGCTCTTACGATCAGCATGGCTTCTTCAGGCTTATGACCAGAGATCAAACGTGACATGACTAGAATGAACATACGCATTCAGCTGGCACTGACGGTCTTCGGTTAGGCCCGACAGGTGAAATCGGCTTTGGCAGGAATTTAAGAGGGTAAAGAAATCATAAGGAATTCCAAGCCGTTTTAGTAACCGATCGTTTGGATGCCTTCACGATAAGTTTGAGAGGACTTTTGGAGGGCTTCCAGTTCATTTTCCTCAAGCGAAATTTCAAGGATATCCTCAACCCCATTTGCTCCTAGTCTTATGGGAACACCAATATACAAATCATCGATACCATATTGACCAGTAAGATAAGCAGAACAGGGTATCAATCGCTTTTTGTCGAGAACAATTGCTTCAGCCATCTGGGCTAACGATGCACCTGCAGCATAATAACCACTCACTTTGAGCAGATTCACGATCTCACCGCCACCATTACGTGTTCGATCTGATATCTCTTCAATTCTGTCTTCTGAAATGAGTTGGGTGATTGGAATACCACCAACAGTTGTATAGCGAGGCAAAGGTACCATGGTATCACCATGACCACCCATTACCATTGCCGTTATGTCTTCAACAGAGACATCAAGTTCCATCGCAACGAAAGTGCGAAATCTCGCCGAATCTAGAACCCCAGCTTGCCCAACAACCCGATTCTGAGGAAACCCAGAAACTTTCCAAGCATGGTATGTCATAATGTCAAGAGGATTCGTCAGCATCACAATGATAGTGTTGGGAGAGTGCCTAATGACATTCAAGGTAACGTCCTCAACAATTTTGGCATTGGTATTTAAGAGATCTTCACGTGTCATACCTGGTTTCCGAGGGGAGCCAGAAGTAATAATTACCACGTCCGATTCTGCGGTTTCCTCATAATCAAGTGCACCTGATATATCGGCATCAAACATTTCGACTGGTCCCATCTGCGCCATGTCAAGTGCTTTGCCTTGAGGGATGCCATCAACGATATCAACCATTACGACATCACCAAGTTGTTTTTGAGCTATGAGAAACGCCGCTGTCGCTCCAACGTTACCGGCTCCAATAATGCTAATTTTCTTCCTGCTCATTTTATGCTTTCCTCAAAAGTTTTCAATAATTGCTGATGCGAATTCAGAAGTGTGGAGTTTTGTCGCATCCTCCATCAGTCTTTCCAAGTCGTAAGTAACTCTTTTTTGTAAAATTGATTCCTCAATACCGGTAATAACTAAATCCGCCGCTTTCTGCCAACCGATGTACTCAAGCATCATAACAGCAGATAATATAAGGGAACTTGGGTTGGCCACATCTTGGTCCGCATATTTGGGTGCTGTTCCATGGGTTGCTTCAAATAACGCCGCTTCATCTCCGATATTCGCCCCTGGAGCCATGCCGATCCCTCCAACTTGAGCTGCACACGCATCTGACAGGTAGTCTCCATTCAAATTAGGAGTAACAATTACGTCGTATTCGCTAGTTCTTGTCAGAATTTGTTGCAACATGCTATCGGCAATTCTATCTTTGATAACGACTTTCCCTTCAGGAATTTCTCCATCATGTTGCTCCCACAAGTCAGATTCGGCTATAACCTGTTCTGTGAATTCTTCTTGGGCAAGTTCATATCCCCAATCCCTAAAAGCACCTTCAGTATACTTCATTATATTGCCTTTATGGACCATAGTTACACTTTCACGATTGTGATCGATTGCATGCTGAATTGCCATGCGAACAATTCGTTTGGTCCCCGTGACACTGATTGGTTTAACACCGACACCTGAGTCTTCGCGGATCTCGATTCCCATTTCCTTTAAGAAATTAATTACCTTTTTAGCCTCATCAGTCCCTTGTTGCCACTCGATTCCAGCGTAAACATCTTCCGTATTCTCCCGAAAAATTACTACATCCATATCACCCGGTTTTTGCACTGGGGTTACAACACCTTCGAAGTGACGTACTGGCCGAACACAAGCGTAAAGGTCAAGTTGCTGCCGTAACGACACATTCAAGCTTCGAAATCCTCCACCAACGGGTGTCGTAAGAGGACCTTTAAGAGCTGCGTGGAAAAGTGGGATAGCTTTCAGAGTGTCTTGTGGCAACCATTCACCATATTCCTCATTTGCCCTCTCTCCAGCGTAAATATCAAACCAAACAATCTTTTTCTGAGCATCGTATGCTTTTTCAACAGCTTTATCTATAACGCGCCGCGTGGCCTTCATAATATCACGACCAATCCCATCACCTTCAATCACGGGAACAATGGGTTGATCTGGAACAGACAGAACCCCATTTTTCTTGCTAATGATCTCCCCATCCTTCGGGATTTCCAGTTTTTCAAACGTGCTCATCTCAACTCCTATTGAATAATGTGCGCTCTAATTTATTATTTTAGCCTGAAGGGCTAAATGCCTCATCCTCTGCTAGGCGATTGTGAACATTCACTACCTGATCTGGAACTGTAGGATCATTATCAACTGCCGGTATAATGTCTGGATGAGGTGCAACGACTGGGCGCATGATCCTCTGTTGAAGCTGTTCCCTAGCATCCATTATCCAGCCAAAACCTCTGAAAATGTAGGTCAATAGAGTTCGATCAGGATCGTCAACACCCAAACCTTCCTGAACACACCAAGCCCCAAAATCAGTATTTGGTGTTAATCTCAGTGGTGGACGGTCTTCTTGATCAGGCTTTGTTAGCCCTTCAATAAAAGCAATTTGATAAATTCGCTGGACTATCTTGAGCCTCTCGAGTTGCCTGTTTGAAAGACTTAGACTCTTTTGATCTATAGCGTCAAAAAATGGTGACAGATAGATCGCTGCGCGAGGATCCTGTTGAATTTGATTTCCACGACCAGCAGCTGATATTTCAGGATGGCCGAAAGTTGGTAGACCTCCCATCATCACTTTCTCCCTGACGATTCGAACTTGATCACCCTCAGGTATTTCTTCTAGTTCCTTGATAAATGCGGTCATGTCATGTATAGCTCCAAAGTGACGTTTCCCGTCGAGAATCATCTGAGAAGCATTGAAGAAATCTGAGATAGTAACTGCATGCAAAGTCGACATGTAACGCGCGACCACATTGGAAGCGGCGGATCCGTGGTGTGTCTGGATTATTCCCATTCGTTCCAAAATTTTGGCTTCGACATCGTTCGCTTTTCTACCTAACAGCAGGCTATAACAAGTTTCAAAAGCGGTTTTACCTTCTTCTTTATGTTGTTCGATAAAGTTACAAGTTTCTTCTGCAAGCTCCTGCTCGCTTAGATTGGGTGAGTCATCGAGTAAATACCGCATATAGGTTGACATTCCACCCACCGCCACGTTCATCATGTGTACATGAATTTTCCGGATTAAAAAATATCCACTATTCCGATGATCATCAAACCCCCTAGGTTGCCTCTGTTTCTTCGAATATGCTGCTTTGTGCAGCATTGCAATGTGTTGAATGGCAATCTCAGGGCCAGCCTGAGAGAAAGTTTTCATGAACTCAGCAACATGGAAACTTATTGGTTTTATACCGGAGATACCATGCTGTTTCGTATGTGCAATTTGATAAAACTTCTTATCTATTAAAGATTGAATTAATAATTCTTCGTCAACCACATCATCTCTTTGAGGCAAACGACCAAATAGACCAACAAAAATGAGGTAAGCGGGTGTTACATTGCCAGCGACAATCTCGCTTTCACTCAACAATCCACGAATAGAGAAACTTCGGATTTGTAATTCTATACTTGTACCATTGCAATCAACATTAGCTGCATGTAAAGGGGGATTGGCAAAGACTGTCGTTGACTGAGGCATTGAAACTAACCCACTTAGGGTCTTGGTAATCTCCGCCTCACCTAACTCGGTACTTCTGGCTATTGCTTCTGTCACAGGAGCATAATCCGACGGGGCGGGGAGTTCCGACAGTGTTTTTCGGATTATTGCTACTTGAGAAGCCTGTGTTTGGCTGGTTGCCATTGAATTCTCCTTAAAATAAACAGCAGACTGTACATAGCCAAGCTGTAATCAAAATCTTAGTTGGATCTGGTTCTCTTCGCTAATACCTCAGTATTAGCGCTACCATATAGTTCTTAGTTAATGGAAACCTATCAAAAACTTCCCGCACCTGCAACCAGAAGATGACACTTAAACTCCAAAATCTGGCGAATTGCTTTACCATATCGGAGTTTTTTTCAATAACAAATAATAATATATTCAAGGTGAAATTCCAGGCATAATTAACCACATCGTATATCAAATCAGGCTTGAACATCAATATATAGGACTTTGAGGAACTAGACTTCACAACCGTGAAATTAGAGGCTAAATAGTGCCACCGACCATCGATTTACGGAAAATTGACCTGAATATCATAGCAAAAAATTGGAGAGGCTGTCAAGGAAATCATTCAGTGTTCATTTGAGTTTTGAGACAAAGAAAGAGCTTGACACACAGGCTCATTTCAATGTATAATTCTTGTCTCGGCCGAGCGGTATCTTGGTTGGGTTGCGGTTGATTGTTATGTTTGCCTGTACTTTCCGTTGTGTCTGCCAAGACTTTAGGAACGCCAAAATATTATGACCATTTTAAATAGCCCAAGTAGCCGCTACAAACAGTCCGCCCATTAGGTACAGTCGATACCAAAAAGCTTTTCCTTGGAATTCTGCCCCTTGTGTGCTAGTCTGCTTTCTGTATTCTCTACCTGAACTTAAAGCTCTTGATAACTTAAAGCTCTTGATAATGAAGTATGTTGAAACAGACAATGAGGTAACGTAGGAGGTTTTACAGTGACAAATTTTTTTGGTCTTCCTGCAAAGCAGGGACTTTATAATCCAACCCATGAACATGACGCATGTGGTATTGGTTTTTTGGTTCATATAAAAGGGGAAAGATCAAATCGGATTGTGCGCCAAGCACTCGAGGCCTTGGAGTGTTTGGAACACCGGGGTGCTCGCGGCTGTGAAGATAACACAGGCGATGGGGCAGGGATATTGATGCAAATCCCGCATGATTTTCTTAGGCACGCTTGTGAGGAAGTTGGTATAAATTTGCCTGACCGAGGTCAATACGGTGTGGGCATGCTCTTTTTTAGCCAAACCGAAGATTGTGATCTACGCCAAAATTGCCAGAAAAAATTTGAGGAGATTGTTACCGAAGAAGGTCAAACTTTCCTAGGTTGGCGTAGAGTACCAACCGACAATTTCCACTTGGGGCCCACTTCTCGTTCGACCGAACCATCTGTCTGGCAAGCTTTTATTGGACGTAGTTCCGAAATACAAGATGATTTAGATTTCGACCGAAAATTGTACGTCATTCGGAAAAGAGCCTCCAATATCATCCGATATGGTGGACTGGACCCAAGCTTCTATGTTCCCAGCCTATCCTGCAGAACCATTGTTTACAAAGGTATGCTTACAACTATGCAGGTTAAGGAATTCTATCCAGAACTGCAAGATTCAAGGATGTCAACAGCTATTGCTTTAGTCCACTCGCGATTTTCCACCAATACTTTCCCCACTTGGGATCGTTCTCATCCATACAGATATTTGATCCATAATGGCGAAATTAATACGGTTCGTGGCAATCAAAATTGGATGAAAACCCGGCAAGCGATGTTAGCATCAGAATTGTTTGGTGAAGATTTGCCGAAAGTGTTCCCGATCTTAGATGAAGACGGTAGCGACTCTGCTATTTTTGACAACTGCCTAGAATTTCTCTCTCTCTCTGGGCGATCCATGTCGCACGCTGCTATGATGATGATTCCCGAACCTTGGGAAAACCACGAGAGTATGAGCGAAGAGAGACGTGCTTTTTACGAATATCACAGTTGTTTAATGGAACCTTGGGATGGTCCAGCTTCTATAGCTTTTACCGATGGGGTAGTGGTTGGCGCCTGTCTCGACCGAAACGGTCTTCGCCCCTCACGTTACTATGTTACTAAAGATGATGTGCTTGTTCTAGCTTCAGAGGCTGGAGTAATGGAAGTTGCTCCCGAAATGGTAGATTATAAAGGTCGATTACAACCAGGCAGAACTCTACTGATCGACACCGAAGAAGGTCGGATTATCAGTGATGAGGAAGTCAAGAACCAGCTTGCTTCTGAATATCCTTATCGAAAATGGTTAGACGAGCATATGGTTGCACTGTCAAACTTACCAACAGTACAACCTAAAGAACCAGAAAAGGATCATGATACCATCTTACAACGCCAACAAGCTTTTGGCTACACTTTTGAAGATCAGCGAGTCTTTCTAGGACCAATGTCGAAGATCGGTAGAGATCCAGTTGGATCCATGGGTAACGATGCACCCTTAGCAGTTTTATCCAACAAACCACATCTTCTTTATAATTATTTCAAGCAACTTTTTGCACAGGTGACTAATCCACCTTTGGATCCACTTAAGGAAGAGATCATCACCTCATCTGAAACAACTATCGGGCCGGAGCGAAATCTTCTCGACCCCAAACCCGAAAATTGTCGCCAAATTAAGTTGCAAACACCAATTCTATCGGACGAAGAACTGGAACAACTCCGTCAAATTAACCAACCCGGTTTTAGTTCAATAACGTTGCCAATTTTATTCGATCGTATCGATGGAGAAGACGGCCTTGAAAAAGCTTTGGCTAACCTGTTTGCAGCGGCTGATCAGGCAATTGGAGAAGGACATAATATCTTAATTTTATCAGATCGGGGACTCGACGAGGAGCATGTGCCAATTCCAGCGCTACTTGCCGTTTCAGGTTTACACCACCATTTAATTAGACAAGGAACTCGAACAAAAGTTGGTATTGCACTTGAATCCGGCGAATCACGTGAAGTCCATCATTTCTGTTTGTTGATTGGTTATGGTGTGCAAGCCGTCAACCCCTACATGGCTTTTGAGAGTTTGGCTGACATGATTCAAGAGGGGCAACTTACAGATATTGCCTACTATGACGCCGTGAAAGGTTACATCAAATCAGCTACAAAAGGTGTCATCAAAGTAATGGCAAAAATGGGGATTTCAACGATTAAATCTTATCGAGGCGCCCAGATTTTTGAAGCAGTTGGTATTAAACAGGAAGTTGTGGATAAATATTTCACTTGGACAGATACCCGCGTAGAAGGTATCGGCTTAGATGTGATTGCCCGTGAAGCATTGATGAGACATCGTCGGGCGTATCCTGATATTCCCGTCGACAATCAAACTCTGGATGTTGGAGGGCAATATCAATGGCGCCAAGATGGAGAGTACCATCTGTTCAACCCCAAGACAATTCACAAATTGCAATTAGCGACTCGTACTAATAATTACGAAGTTTATAAAGAGTATGCTGCGCTAATCAATGAGCACTCCGAACAAATTGGAACTTTACGCGGACTACTAGAATTAAAATTGGGAAACGATCCGATTCCAATTGACGAAGTTGAGCCAGTCGAAAATATCTTTAAACGCTTTAAAACTGGTGCTATGTCCTATGGATCCATAAGCAAAGAAGCACATGAGGCACTGGCGATTGCGATGAACCGTATTGGTGGAAAAAGTAACACTGGTGAGGGTGGAGAAGATCCTATTCGATACACCCTTGAGCCAAATGGTGATTCAAAAAATAGTGCTATTAAACAGGTTGCTTCAGGTAGGTTTGGTGTAACGAGCAATTATCTGGTTCATGCCCAAGAACTACAAATCAAAATGGCACAAGGTGCGAAACCCGGTGAAGGAGGAGAGTTACCAGGTCGAAAGGTCTACCCATGGATTGCTAAGGTTCGCCACTCCACACCGGGTGTTGAACTTATTTCGCCACCTCCGCATCATGATATCTACTCAATTGAAGATTTAGCACAGTTAATCCATGACCTGAAGAACTCGAATCATCATGCGCGGGTCAATGTCAAACTTGTTTCCGAAGTCGGCGTTGGAACCGTCGCTGCAGGTGTAGCCAAAGGACATGCTGATGTGGTTTTGATTAGTGGCCTCGATGGTGGTACAGGAGCTTCGCCTCAGACCAGCATCAAACATGCAGGCTTGCCATGGGAACTGGGTGTAGCCGAAACCCACCAGACTTTAGTGCTGAATAACCTGCGTTCTCGCATTATAGTCGAAACTGATGGTCAGTTAAAAACGGGACGTGATGTAGTTATGGCAACGTTGCTAGGCGCTGAGGAGTTTGGATTTGCTACAACTCCTTTGGTTTCACTCGGTTGCATCATGATGCGAGTCTGTCATCTTGACACCTGCCCCGTTGGTGTTGCCACACAAAATCCAGAACTACGAAAAAAGTTTACAGGTGACCCAGAACATGTGGTCAATTTCCTTCGGTTCATTGCAGAGGACATGCGTGAAATTATGGCTAGTCTCGGTATACGAACTGTTAGCGAAATGATTGGACGTACTGATTTTCTTGAACCAAAGAAAGCTGTCAAGCACTGGAAAGCGAAGGGATTAGACCTAACGCCAATTCTTCACCAACCCGATGTTGGCCCCGAAATTGGACGATATTGTCAAATTGAGCAAGATCATGGTTTGGAAAACTCGGTGGATAATCAAGTTCTACTTGACCTTTGTAACCCCGCTTTGAAAGAAGGGAAAAAGGTGACAGCAACTTTGCCTATCAAGAATACGAACCGAGTAGTTGGAACAATTCTAGGAAGCGATTTAACCAGGAAATTTGGACCAGAAGGTTTACCAGAAGATACCATCAACATTCATTTCCAAGGATCTGCTGGACAATCTTTTGCTGCCTTCACTCCACCCGGCATCACCTTTCGCCTTGAAGGTGATGCAAATGACTACTTTGGGAAAGGTCTTTCTGGCAGCAAGCTGATTTTGCACCCGCCTGAAGAGTCAACTTTCAAACCTGAAGAGAACATTATCGTTGGTAATGTAGCTTTTTACGGTGCTACCAGCGGTGAAGCATATATTCGCGGGTTAGCCGGCGAGCGCTTCTGTGTTCGGAATAGCGGCGTGAACGCAGTTGTCGAAGGCGTCGGAGATCATGGATGTGAATATATGACTGGAGGCAAGGTGGTCATCTTAGGAAAAACTGGTCGTAATTTTGCTGGTGGCATGTCGGGAGGGATCGCTTATATTCTTGATCGCGATGGAGATTTTCATGTTCGTTGTAATCAAGATCAGTGTAGTCTTGAAAGACTAACAGATACTGAAGAAATCGAAGACATCAGAAAAATGATACACCTACATGCTGAGTACACACATAGTAGCCTCGCTTGGGAAATTCTAACCGATTGGAACGAAATTGTGTCTCAATTTGTCAAGGTGATGCCAGATGATTACAAGCGTATCCTCACAGCCTATGAGGAAGCTCAAAAAGAAGGCCTACAGGACGATGACGCGTGGCTGTCCGCATTCCAACGTGGTATCGAAGTTTCAGCAAATGTCTAAATTAAGGAGAAAAAATGGGAAAACCGACAGGATTCATGGAATATGATCGGGAACTTCCGGATGACCGTTCACCGATAGAACGTATTGAAGATTGGGATGAATTCCATCTACACTTTGATGAAAAAAGATTACAAACACAAGGTTCTCGCTGCATGGACTGTGGCGTTCCATTTTGTCATACCGGCACCCGATTACCAGAGACCACTCCATTTGCCTCAGGATGCCCGATTAACAATCTGATCCCAGAATGGAATGATCTGATCTACCGAGGGCTGTGGAAAGAGGCACTAGATCGCCTGCACAAGACTAATAACTTTCCAGAGTTCACTGGACGAGTCTGCCCAGCACCGTGTGAAGGAGCTTGCGTTTTAGGTATAACCGAGCCACCTGTAACAATAAAAAACGTTGAGGTCTCAATCGCTGACAAAGGTTGGGAAGAAGGTTGGATCGTAGCTACCCCTCCCGAGCGACGGTCGGGAAAAACGGTTGCAGTCGTCGGTTCTGGACCTGCGGGACTTTCTTGTGCTGCTCAATTAAATAAGGCAGGACATTTGGTGACAGTTTACGAAAGGGCCGACAGAATTGGTGGATTACTGATGTATGGAATCCCTAACATGAAATTGGACAAAGAATATGTCCAGCGCCGAGTAGACTTGATGGAGAAAGAAGGAATCACTTTCGTGACCAGTACCGAAATCGGCACAGATATTCAAGCCACGGAGTTGGTCGAATCCTTTGACGCTGTTGTCCTGTGTGGTGGAGCCACAAAACCGAGGGATCTACCGATTGAAGGCCGCGACCTAAACGGCGTCCATTTTGCCGTTAAATTCTTGCATCAAAATACCAAGAGTCTACTAGATTCCAAGCATACAGATGGTAACTACATTTCAGCTAGAGACAAGCACGTCATTGTAATTGGCGGAGGGGATACAGGAACTGATTGTGTTGGAACTTCTATAAGACATGGCTGTAAAACGCTCTCCCAGTTTGAAATCGTTGCTCGCCCACCAGATGAAAGGGCACCCAATAACCCTTGGCCTGAGTTCCCACGAACCTACAAACTAGATTATGGCCAAGAAGAAGCAGCAGCCAAATTCGATTATGCAGATCCTCGCGAATACCTAACCAGCGCAACAAAATTTGTTGGTGACCAAAACGGTAACATTAAAGAGCTACATACAAGTCAATACGAATGGGTAACAGGTGATGATGGAAGACAATTTCCTAAACCAATTGAAGGCACCGAAACCGTTCGGCCGGTTGATTTAGTGCTACTAGCCATGGGATTCCTAGGCCCAGAAGATACTATACTGGACCAACTTGATCTCGAGCGTGACCCACGTTCAAACGTTCAAGCAGAGGAAGGCAAATATACGACTAATGTGCCGGGAGTTTTCGCTGCGGGAGATATGCGCAGAGGCCAAAGTTTAGTCGTTTGGGCCTTCAAAGAAGGCCGAGAAGCAGCACGTGAGGTAGATCGTTATTTGATGGGAACAACTGATTTGCCGTAATAGTTGTTGTGGATGCAACTCGGCTCAATTCTTCCCGCTAAATTCATGTTCTGGTTCGGTCTTTTTGTAGTCTTTCAACAATTTTTGCTGTTTTTTGCTTAGTTTCGTGGGAACACGAATCTCAACAGTAACAGCAAGGTCGCCTTTTTCGTCCTCGCTCTTCTTGATTCCCAAATTGTTGATTCTAAATGTTTTATTTGGTTGAGTTCCACCTGGAATTTCAAATTTAGCATGACCAGTCAACGTTGGCACTTCTATTTTTCCTCCCAGCGCTGCAGTAGCAAATCCAATTGGGATACGACATTTTAAATCATATCCATCCCTTTCAAGAACAGGATGTTTCTCAACCAACACTTTAACAAAGAGATTCCCAGGATCCCCTCGATTTTCACCAGTATGTCCTTTGTTTGCTAAACGAAGTAAACTACCATCATCAGTTAGTGGTGGGATCTTAACCCTCAGCGTACGTTCTTTTCTAACTACGCCAACACCATGACAATCTCCACATGGTTGATGGATTAGAGTCCCTTTCCCACCACAACGATTGCAGAACTGAGCTGATCTCATTTTCCCTTGTGATTGCGAGGTTTCCCCCTTTCCCATGCACCTAGGACAAATAGACTGAATTGAATTCTCACTGGTGCCAGTTCCGTCACAAGTCTTGCAGGTTTCATCACGCTTCAACTGGATGCTTTTTTCCACACCTAAGATAGACTGAGCAAACGGAATAGCTAATTCAGTGTTGATATCGCTACCCCGTTTACCCTTTGTTCTAACATTTTTTACGTTGTATGTGGGGTTTACCTTCTGATGACGGCTTTTATATGAACTAGTATATTTGTTCGTTTGTGATTTTGATTTTTTGGGTTGCAGAATATCATTAAAAATATCATTTAAATCAGTGGGACTATGTTCGTTAGTTGTCCTATTTGAAGTAGTATAATTCAAATCCGAACATATCCCTTCTGCCTGATCGTATATCCTACGCCGATCTGGATTGCTCAAAATAGTGTATGCTTCTGATAACGCCTTAAATTTTTCTTCTGATTGCTTATCACCAGGATTTTTATCTGGATGGTACTGAACGGCTGTCTTTCGGTAAGCGTTCTTAATTTCATCGAACGTTGCACCAAAATGCACCCCGAGTGTGCGATAATGATCTTTTTTCTTCCTCAACTTCTATTTTTCCCCTTCATCTGCTTAAAAGCTTTGATGGAATCTGAATTCCAGATATCCAGGTGAAGCATTGAAGGTTGTAGGGGCAGTTAGACTGCCCAACATAAATTTATAACTAGTATAACTAAGTAACACTGCTGAAATTCCGGTAAAAATATAGTATCTTGTTTGATCACTTTTCCCTGTTTCAATAAGCTGTCGAATTTTTTTAACGTCATATTGGGTGCGTTTATTTTGCTCAATTTCGTTGTTAGTTGAATTGAGTGATCTATAGTTGGAAACTGATGCGAACCCCGTTGCGACGCCAGCAGCTAGCGTCGCCCACCTCGTCCAACTAAAACTTCTACTCACTTCTCCCTCAGTTTTGCGTACAACTGGAATTACCAACGCTTCCGACTGAATTTCCTTGTTTTTTTCTTTCTGTACGTTTTTCATAGGTTGTATCGTTCCAGTTACAGGTTCCAAAACGATTTCAACCCAATCACCAACTTCGATGACGGAGTCAGCGAAATCTTCTCTTAATATCGCTTTGGACACCGAATCAAAAGTCTCAGTCACAAGAATTTTTGCGATCCGGACTGTTTCAGCATTGTCCCCCCCCCGAAGAACCTGATAAACCATTCCCTTTTGAACTCCATGGTTATATCCTAAATCAAAATAAATTTTTTTCCCATTTACCTTGATCACATAATTGTATGGAGTAAATCTTTCTCCTCCGTAGCTGGAAACAGAATAGACATACATAATTAATGCAATACAGATTACATAAGCAAACAGACCTATTTTTCTTGTCATGTCTTACTCGTTAGTCATACCTTGTGCCAAATTTTGAGTCAATTTTTCTAAAATCTTCGGTAACTCGGATTCAAGGTTGCTTTTTTCTACCTCCATTGATTCATCAATAGTACGAATAGAATCCAGAGATTGCTCAAGATTTCCAAGAAAATAATAGCTTTTGGCAATAACGAGATGTAAGTTTCTACTCGTAATTAAAGGATTATGTACGAAAGTATAATCTGGTTGCAGGTCGAGCGCCGCCTGAGCATTTTCAATAGCAGATTTGTAGTTCTCAACTGCAAGGTACGCGCCAGAAAGGCCTACATATGCATCGGTTGCATCAGATTTCAATACCAATGCCTTTTCAAACTCATTGATTGCACTTTGTGCTTTTTGTTTGCCAAAAAAACTCCACCCAATTCCAATCTGAGCATCCGAACTCTGGTTATCTGCTAGTATTGCTTGGTTAAACAAATTGAGTGCTTCGTCAAATTCACCTACAGCGTACTTCTCCCATCCTGAACTGACTAGTTCGTTGACATCAACTGTATCATCAAAATCCGCGCCGCAGCTAATTAGGAGTAACACTAAAGCGACAAGAGAAAACAGACGAGCAATTTGCATTTTACCCTCTAAACCCCACACTTCAACATCAGGCTGTTAAATATATTATAACAGGTTCAATCATTTGAGAAGAGTCATCTTTCGCGTGAATTGAAAATTCCCTGCATCAAGGTGATAGTAGTAAATTCCACTTGCCATCTGCTCACCCGTAGTTGACCGACCATCCCAGTGTGTTATATGAGTTCCAATGGGTTTTAAACCAACAAAAATCTGGCGGACCAAAGTACCAGACACATCATAAATTAAAACCCTAACATCTGATAGTTCCGGGAGTTGATAATGGATCCAAGTCTCTGGATTAAACGGGTTAGGAAAGTTTTGGCTAAGACTCGATACATTTGGAACCGAAACTGCCGTTAAATCCACATGAATCCGCTTATTTTGGATATCCTGAAGCGTTATAACATGTTTAGCAGTCTCAATTTCTACGGCTCCAGTACTTTTCGATGCACTAATTTCAATAATATCCCCAATTTCCACCATAACTTCCGCATTCAAACTGACAAAAGAAGCCTGATAATAATTGTTGATAACCATGGAATTCAGTGCATAACCTTTTGATAAGTTCTTAACAGCCAATTGTGTCACACCCGCTTCATAGGGCAAAAGGCCTTGTACAACTAAGATGGGCGTGCTACTAAAATCCATCTCTGTTACAGTAGTTGGTGAGGCCAAAGGAGGATGGCTTTCTTCTAGCTGGCTCCAAGTTTCCCCCATAACATCAATTGTCCCTTCTTCGGAACAGATAAATGCAACTGCTTTTCCAGGTTCTATAGGTATATCATGGACAACGACTAGTCCATCCTTATCATTGGATCGAGCAATTGTTCTGAAAACGCCATTTTCGGCAGCTACAATCCCTTTGACAATTTCCCCAATTTCGTCAACGTCGAGGAGGTCGCTCAAATATTGAAAACGATCATCGTTAAGAGGAAGACCAATTAAATTTAAGCCCTTGTAGAGTTTGATTCGACTTCCCCCACGCTTTCCAAGGGCTTTGCCAACAAGTTTCAGAGTCACAGGGTTCCGCATAACGCTGAGAATACCCGTAGTTTCTGAAATGAGTTGATTAGCCAGTTTGCCATAACTGCGATCCCCAAGAAAACTTCTCCAAATCAAAGAGCCATGATCGTAAGCAATCAAAAAGTTAACGTTTTTGGGTCCACCAAGGACATCATACAAATCACCAACAGTCTTAACCATCATTGGTTTTCCATTCACATGGCTGATTTGTATTGGAATATGGATTAAACCAATATTCTTGGGAATACTCAATTCAAAATCAAAAACATTGCGTAACGCGATTCTTTGGGTAAGTTGACTCGTCTTATTCCCTTGCGGATCTTGTGCAGAAATCTTTATAGTTTTCATCCCATCATCATGTTCATTGTCATCATGAACACGAACGGTTGCTGAATACATCCTTTTCAGTGATCGGTTTTCGGCAAGTTTTATTGGACCACTCGCGGTTGAGTCCAATTCAGAAATATCAGCAATTACCAAAAGCCCAGACCGGTTTCCTTCCACCTGTATCATTAATAATTGACCGTTCCGTAGCTGAGCACGGTTGATCGTGGGAGCTTTTATAATTGGTGTAGTATTAATAATGATCCCATTTTTCAATGTTTGCCAACTTTCTCCAATCTTGACAGTGACATCGTAGTTACCTTCCAGATGCTTATCAGCGATCGGAGTAAATTGGGCCAAATATTTCCCTTTTGCATCAGGAGATTCAACCATGATTTGATCAACGACCAAATTAGCAATGGAAAATACAGCTCGCTGATCCGATCTCCCTTGAGCTGTAATAGTTGCTACTTGGTGGAATGTCACTGGATTCCCATCAATAAAAATGCTGTCAACAGCACTTCTAATCTCAAGTTCCTGTGTAACAGGGTTTAGGTCTCTTGCTGTCGCCGAAACACTTGATATACCAACTACTAAATCTGTATAAAAAAAGTTACCAGAATTCTGACCTTCGGGTATTGTAATTCCATTAATTGGAATAGAATTGTTAATACCCGCACTGAAAATGTTGTCTTCACTAGTTGATTTCAATTCAATGATGACCGGCTGTACAGCGTTGGCCTTATCGCCATTAAGATCCAATAACTCGATACGAAGTTCAGCAGTATTGCCTTTATAAAGCAATTTTTCACTTTTGATTGATAGTGATTTTGGCAAACTAGCGAATGTTGCTCGAATGGTATGATTGGATCTGACTTTATTGAAAGTGTATTTAGTAATCACTCCAACAGAACCACCATTGACTTCAACATCTGAAAGATAGTACCCATCATTCGGCTTTATAGTAAACGATTGATCCATCTTGCGATCTACAACCACTTCACCGTCTGGTAGAATTAAGCCTCCTACACCTGATTCCACATGGATTTTGTACTGGTATGGTATGTCAACACCAACTTCGTAGGCCCCTATCGTTGGAGGATTCCTCCTGAGGTCACCTAATAAGTCGGTTGGCGGAGCAAAACTCAAACTTGCAGAACCAATGCATTCACTTGAGGCCATGAGTCGATAATCATCTGACTCGACATCAACAAAAATCGGATTTGTATCGATATTTCCCGTTCCTTGATACCCACCTTTAATATTTGAATAAGAGACAGGAAGAAGGTTCCCTTCAAAATGAATTTCATTGGGTACGTTATCCCAAATCAGCGTATTGTTAATTTCTGGGTACGACGTAGCTTTGACATGAACGGCACCACCTGAAGTTGCTGCCGTGTTCGCCGTAAGCGTGCAGTTGATCACAGAAGGCATGGAATAGATAAGCCCTGCAATTGCACCTCCATACTTAGCAGAATTTTCCGTAAAAAACGAGTTGGTGATTATTGGAGAGGAGGATTGACAATAGATCGCACCCCCATGATCTCCGGAAGTGTTTCTGTCAAAGATGGTATTTGTAATCACAGGAGAGGAAAAGTCACAACGTATACCGCCACCATTCGTGCTGGTATTGTTAGCCACGAATTTACAACCTATGATTTTGGGTGACGAGTGAATACAATATATTCCGCCATAATCATTATTTAGGATTTCACAGTCAGAGATAACGGGATTTGCATCACGGCAGTAAATCCCACCACCATAACCATCATTAGTACTTGCAGCCGTATTATTCGAAATCCTACAGTTCCTAATAGTAGGGGAAGAACCAATACACGATATTGCCCCTCCATTTCCGCTTCCATTGGTGATTGTGAGACCAATGATAGCTGACCCAGCGGTTTCATTATTATGAAATAAGAAACCTTGTCCCTGCCCCTCGCAGTTAATCACACAACGATTAGCTCCATTCTCTGATCTAACAGTAATTGATTTACCTTGAAAGTCGATATTTTTATTTCGAGATCCTATGTAGATCCCATCAGCAATTATAACTGTGTCCCCAGTTGTAGCAAAATCAACAGCATCCTGAATTGTTGGTTGGTCTCTAGGGACATAAATAACCGGCACCTCGGAAGTAAAAGTTTGGTCAACTCCATAGACAAACCCAGCATCATTTTGGGCATTTAAACGGAAATGATAAGTTTGATTCGGTTCTAGATCGGTGATTACCTCACTAATTTTCAGAATCGCAAATTCACCAGTCAGTTTTTTGACGTCTGTAGTTTGTCCATAATTGTTTGTTTGACCATATTCGAAATAGTATTCAGTCACATTACCGTTCGGATTAATTTGTCCCTTTAATTGTGCTGTTCTGTTGTTAACTTGACTTGAACTCCATATCACAAGAGGCAAACTTGTCCATTCGTATGCACCAATATCAACTTCCAAAACCCGAGAGGTACCAGTAAAATCTATTCGTGGAGCATCTTTATTATCACCAGCATTAATGCAAGGCGACCCTGCACTGAGTCGAAAATCCTGATTCAGCAGTGAAATAAATTTAGGCTGCTCATTGACCGAACCAATACCAGCCAGACCTCCTTCAATACACGAATAAGATGGTATGCTTGTTGCCATGATTTGGTGAGCATTTAAATTTTTCCAGATGATACTGTTTTTAATTTTACCTTGACAAAAGTAGAGCCCACTCCCTTTCTGGTAGGTAGCTAAACCTGTTTTTGACCGGAGTTCATTGTAAACGATTGTATTATTAATAATATAACCACTACAATAAGCTAGTCCTCCACCGAAAGTACTCCAGGCAGCCGACACTACATTATTAGCAATGATATTGTTTTCAATGAGACCATCACAATAGGCCAATCCTCCTCCACTAGCACTTGCAGAAGGCGCATAGGCGAAATTATTTGTAATGGCATTATTTCGAATAATGCCATTACTGTTGGAAATTGCTCCCCCACTGGCTGCCACACGTGAGCCAGACAGAGTCTCTACCGAATTTCCTCTGATTGTGTTATATTGAATAATACCGTTTATACCATGAATCCCTCCCCCACTAACATTGGCTGACAAACTGGTCGAAGAATTTGCAATGATAAAACAATACTCAATTGTTGCTTTAGAACCATTTCCATTTATCCCACCACCATTCACTGAATTGCCATTCGTAATTGTGAACCCTGAAAGGACACATGTTTCGTTTTCACTCCCCGTCAAGGTAATAACAGAGTCTTTGGCCCCACCATCGATGATTGTAGTTCTCACTATGTCTTTATCTGCTGGGTTGATCGACCGGAGAATAATGTTTTTACCATTAAATGCAATCGTTTCTTGATAAACTCCAGTTGATACAATAACTTCATCCCCATTGGAAGCAACATGAATAGCATTTTGTATGGTAGGCTGATCTTTTGGGACAAAAATAGTAATTGCTTGCGCGAATGAAGCAAAAAGTAGCAGGATAAAAACTAGGGTATTTCTTTCTCGGATCAATTCTTCGATGGTCCTAGATTCTAAAATTTATAAACTGGATACAAGCTGGGATTCAAATTATATCAGAAGTTCAGTTTACCATCAAGCTTTGACAACTCGAAGCTTTATCACATGCAGAATAAAAAAATTAAATGGACATTATATCCGAATTGTTCTAGGAGAGTTTCATAACCCATGTTGTTGTGACAATTAGTCGAAACCAAGGCTTCCTCATCTATGTTTATGACTCTAGAAATTTCCAAAGCGTTGTTTGATCCCTAATTGACTCAATTAGTTCCAAATATACGTCAAGAAAACATTAAGTCATTAAGTTCTAGACCTAAATTGTATATGTGCTCCGTCTTGAGACTGACATCCTATTAAAAAATGGGTAAGAATGTGCCCGATCACATGGAAGGACATTTGGAATTCATTCGCAACTGTCGTCTAGAATAGACAGAGAATTGATTTTGGTAATGACCAGAGTACAATGGTAGAATATTTGTTGTGATAAAATGGAAATTCACCTTTGGTTTTTCGGAGACGAGGAAAATCACTGCAAGATTTTCGTTCAACTACAGCTAACCATTAAGCATATTTAAAGTTAAAACTTGGTAAGATTTACCGATTAACCAAATACCCAGATACAGGCAAAGTATCAAATAATATAGCTATGCAGAAGAATGTAATTGAAATTTATTCTACATTTGATCAATGGAACGCTCAGTTGATTCAAACACAATTGAAACGAGAAGGAATTCAATCCTTAATGAAAAAGCGACAGACCAACTCTGGTAGTCGTGAAATCGCTTTATTTGTTGGCCTAGAAGATGAGGTCAGCGCGAAAGAAATTGTTAGTCATATCGATCTCGTCATCATAGATAGTAACTTAAAGAATAAGGAGGTACCTACCGGGGAGACAGTAACAACAGAATCAGAAACACCAACAACCACACCGACAGACATTTCATCCATAACAATTGCGGACCGAGGAGACATCGGTAAAGTTGTTCACCATGTTGGTCACGGTTATGAACTTCGGATGGGGTTAGAACCTTACTACATAGTTGGTGAAGACCGATGGGAGGAGTTTACTGACTTTAGTGCGCAACGTCAAGAGTTTTCGATTCTTCTGAAACACGAATATCCCGAGCTCTTTAAATGGCTTAAAGATCATAGAATGATGCTGGAATTCACCAGACTTATTGAGTCTACATACCGTGATGTCCCACCTTTACGCTCTCGGTTAGAGTCGGATGATGGACAACGTTTCCATTTCAGCAAACTCACACTCGTAGGTTTCATGTTTTCACTTATTGCACTTCTAGCTATCAAGGCTAATTTGCATTTACTACCATGTTTGATCGTCATAATATTTTCAATCACCATATCAATAATATCAATTCGTCAAATCTTCAAAAACACTGGTAGCTCAGGAGAGCTAGCAGTATCGATTTTGGCCCTGCTGGTTACCGGAATGGGGTTGTTATTCCTTTTCCACAAACAAGCAACAAATAGTAATCTGGAAAATGGAACATCAGAATTGATCGAAGAGCCCAGTCAGAGTTTGACTCAATAAACTTACAAAAGCATTCTTATCGTAAGCTATATGTCACAAATACCTTGACAATCTAGGCATTAAATTAGTATAATCCTCGACAAATTTTTTGCGGGAATAGCCCAATGGTAAAGCCTCAGATTCCCAACCCTGGAGCTGCGGATTCAAGTTCTGTTTCCCGCTTTCCTCGTCTCGTGTATTAGATCAATACTGTAGCAAATATAATTTCGTACATAGGGAGACCTAGCTCATATAGATGACAAAAGAAAGACAGAAAAACACGATAGATGTCGAAAGCGATACTTTTAGAAGTTTTGTGTTGAGTGTCGGCACGTTTGCAAAACGCCATGCGAAGAACCTTGCTATTGCAGTGATCATAATTATTGTAGGAACTGTTGGGCTTGCACTGCGTCAACAGCAATTACAGAGCAAAAGAGCCGAAGCATCAGTTACACTCACAGAAGCCTTTGAAACGTTTAACGAAGCCGAAAACAATTGGCTTGATTCTGACGACACAAATGCTGATCAACTTCAAGTAGCAGAAGTTGCCTTCCAAGAAATTTTCCAAAGATATAAAGGATCGGCCGCCGCTGATCAAGCTCGCTATAATTTCGCCAAAATCAAATACTACCGTGGTGAGTATGATGTTGCCAGAACAAAGTTCGAAGAAATTTTCAATGAAAAACCTAAGAGCGGTGTGCATTTAGCTCTTTACGCTAAGGTAGCAATTGGTAATTGCTATGAACAACAAAATCAGTACGCCAAAGCTATTGAAGCTTATGAAGTCCTTATAGATTCAACGGAGGCTAGTACTAATATGCCATTCCGTGATCATATTATTGAACTTGCGAAGCTAAGTCAAGCACGATGTCAGAAAAAACTGGGCCAAGATGAAAAAGCAAGTAAAACTTATAAAAATTTAATCGCAAAATTTGAAAAGAATTTGGATAAGGCTATTGAAGACAAAAGTGCAAAACTTGTGGAGAATGCTGAATCCCTTCTAAACAGCCTTCCTGACACAGAAAGACCGCCTGTAACTAATCTTGGATTTGCTGATGCGCATTACAAAACTTTTTTGACCTATCGGAAAAAGTTGCATGAATATAAGGTTAACAAAGACCTGAAAGGAGGTTTGGCTCCGTCAGTTCGCAAGAAAATCCGGAAATTTGAGAAAGAGTCAAATACATTTTTTGAAGACTTGAAACAAGCACGAGAGAATAAGTCAGAAGGGCGCACATCAACTGCGCTGTATTACTATGACCAAGCTGTCGGCTTAAGTTTTGCACCAAGCCGTTCTATATATGAGAAAGCCCTTTTCGAATCAAACAAGTTTCAGTATTCCAAAACCGAAAATTGAACACCTCTACCAAGGCTTACCCCCAAATATGGCCTATTCAGAAAAAATTCTTGAATACGATAAGCTGAAATCATTATTAGCCAAACACACTCGTTCTGAACTAGGTAGACATAAGGTTGAACAACTTCAACCCATTCGCAATATCAGCACTATTCGCTACCAACAACAACTTTGCGCGGAAGCAAAAAGTTTTCGTCAGACTCAAGGCGAATTTCCAATTCAGAGTTTTCAAGATATCTCACCCGCACTAAAGCAAGCGAAAAAAAATGGTGCCATTCTCCACCCGAACCAGCTAAACGATATTTCAAACATAATCGACATCAGCTGTAAGATTAAGCACAAAGCATCAAAATTGAGTCAGCATAATTTCCCCAATTTGTTTGAGATTTTCGACGCTCTTCATAACTTTCCACATCTCATTTCAGCAATCAAGGCCGCTATTGGTCCTAAAGGCGAAGTTTTAGACTCCGCGAGCCCTGAACTCAGGTCGATTCGCAAGGAACTTGTCAACACTAAAGATTCCCTTCAATCAAGACTTGAATCAATCTTACAGTCACCAACGCATAGCCAGTCAATCCAAGAAAGCGTAATTACTTCACGAAATGGTCGTTACGTCATTCCTATCAAGCAAAATGCAAAGGGAAATTTTCGAGGCGTCATCCACAGCCAATCAACGAGTGGTGCTACGCTCTTTATGGAACCATTTGAAACAATCGAAATTAACAACAAGATCGCAAAGCTTATCGATGTAGAACAAGAGGAGATTCGACGTGTTCTCTCCAATTTAACTGCCCAAATCCATGAGGTAGTCCCCGAACTTGAGAGTACCATAGAATACTTAAGCGAACTTGATTTCCTAGGGGCAAAAGCAGGGCTAAGTTTAGAACTAAAGGCTACAAAACCCGTACTAAATAAAAGCGGTTTTACTAAGCTGCTTGAAGCACGCCATCCAATACTCGAAGTTAGTATTCAGTCAAACAAAGAAGAACATGTCCTTAAAGATATCATTCCTACTGATATATACCTTGGTGGCGATTTCAGTACGATGGTAATCACCGGGCCGAATACGGGAGGAAAAACAGTTGCTCTTAAGACTTTTGGACTGTTGACATTGATGGCGCAATCCGGTCTCCATATTCCTGCTGGAAGCGGAAGTGAAGTCGCTGTCTATGATCATATTTTTGCCGACATCGGTGATGAGCAGAGTATTGAGCAAAATCTGAGTACCTTTTCCTCACATATGACCAAAATTATCGATGCGCTAAAAAACACAACTGAAAATTCACTTGTGTTACTTGATGAAGTTGGTGCAGGTACTGACCCTGCTGAAGGAGCAGCACTCGGTATGGCGATCATTGATTGGCTGACGGAAGCCGGGGTCAAAACAATTGCTACAACCCACCACAGTGTACTAAAAGCTCATGCCCATAATCAAAATGACATGATAAACGCATCAATGGCATTTGATTGGAGTTCGTTGCGACCTAGTTACCATCTTCAGATTGGAGTACCTGGAGGTAGCAACGCAATCCATATTGCTGAACGGTTAGGCATGCCTGCAACAATCCTTGAATCCGCGAAATCCTATGTAGGCGAACAAAAAGTTACGGTTGAAGATCTGCTGATTGATATACAAGAAGCCAAACAAGAATTAGAAACGGAGCGGGATACCCTACAACGCCAAATAGAATCGACCCAAGAAAGACGTCGGAAATACGAAATGAAAATCGATTCTCTTAGCATTGAACGGAATAGCTTAAAGCAGGAAGCAAAAAATGAAGCTGCAAGCATCTTGAAAGAGGCACGTCGTACAGTCGAGGAAACAATTGCTCAAATTCGGCGTAAACAGGCTTCTAAAGAAAGTGTGCACGCCGCGTTTCATCATCTAGATAAAACTAAACAAGAACTACAGCAAAATCAGCAAGTAAGTAGACCTCAACCTCAATCCCCTTATATCGATAAAGTTCAGATTGGAGATAAGGTCCTTGTACGAAGCCTGAATCGGTTCGGCGAAGTCCTTTCACTAGAAAAAGGCGGTGGGAATTTGATTCGGGTTCAAGTTGGTGGTATGAAGATGCGCATTCCAAAGGATGACATAGAAATTCCATCAGATCTCAAAAACACTGCTGGAATTTCTGCGTCTGTGCTAGAAATCCAACATGGCAAAACTGGAAATGTACAATCTGAGATTAACCTCATTGGAAAAAAGGTAGATGACGCCCTTAACAAAGTAGATAAATATTTGGACGATGCTCTGCTGAGTGGTTTGCCATCTGTACGAATCATTCACGGCAAAGGGACGGGAGTTTTGCGAGATGCAGTTCAAAATTTTCTCAGCAATCACCCGTCTGTTTTGCACTTCGATCTTGCTTCTCGACCGGAAGGTGGGCGAGGAGCAACCGTAGTCAAACTAAGAGAATAGATACCAATGAGAGCTCGATCTTTTAATCATATTCCCCCAGAAATAATTGACGAAGTTCGACAAAGAAATGACATTGCTGAAGTGATTATGGAGTGTGGAATACCTTTGAAGTTAGCCGGAAAAAATTACAAAGCATGTTGTCCTTTTCATGATGAAAAGACACCTTCGTTTACTGTATCATCTGAGAGACAGATGTTTTACTGCTTTGGATGTCAAGTAGGAGGAAACACTATAACGTTCCTGCAAAAGTACGAGAATAAGCCGTTTATTGAATCCATTGAATGGTTGGCTAATCGTGTTGGAGTTCCGCTACCCACACAGGATCAAAAATCAAAGGAGCAAGCCAAGAAACGGCTAAATTTGGAAGAACTCAATCGGTTAGCAACCAAATATTTTCATCGTAATCTGCTCGATTCTAAAATAGGTACAAAAGCTTCGATTTATCTAAAAAACCGGCAGGTTTCAAACAGCTCAATTCGAGCCTTCCAGATTGGATATGCTACCCGAGGTTCGAAAGATCTCCTTGAAAACGCGATACGAAAAGGCTCATCTAAACAGCAACTCTTGGATGTCGGATTAATCAAAGATAATGAAAACGGAACAACCGACCGTTTTTGGGACCGCGTGATTTTTCCAATCATTGATGAACGAGGGATACCAGTTGCTTTCGGTGGCAGGGTACTTTCACCGGACGTTTTCCCAAAGTACCTCAACACCGCGTCAACTGTACTTTATGATAAAAGTAAGACTCTCTATAATCTGTACGGAGCGAAATCTGCGATGCAGAAAACACGTCAAGCAATTTTGGTAGAAGGATATTTTGATGTGATCCGCTTAAGCCAAGAAGGTGTAAAGAACACAGTTGCTTCACTTGGGACATCTTTCAGCAAATCACACGCAAGTCTCCTAAAACGTTTCGTAGACGAGGTCTTTATTGTTTTTGATGGTGATAGTGCTGGCATTCGAGCGACAGTACGTGGTTTGAATCACTTGGTAAAAGAGGGTTTGAAGGTTCGCGTGATGATGCTACCTGATGGTCAAGACCCCGATACATTTGTACTACATCATGGGGTTGAGGCCTTTAATGAACGTCTTGCTGCAGCCATGAATTTAGTCGAATTCCAAATTCGGCGGGCGGTGGAAACGGGAGGGCTTCGGCAAATAGACGTTAAGACTCAAGTACTAAAAGATATTGCTGACACTCTCTCAAATATTAAAAGTCGAATTGAATTAGATCAATACATCAATTACACTGCACAAGAACTTGATTTAGACCGAGCTATCATATGGCAGGAACTACGTGCACTAGGTGTTAAACCTCCACAATCAAATAAATCTAAAATAAAGACTAAACCGAATAAAACCTCACTTAATCCACGCCACTCGATTGAACAACAATTAATGGAAGTTCTATTTCAAAATCCTGATTTCATCTCAATTGCTAAAGAAAGTTTCAGCTTCGACGATTTTAAGCACCCTATCTTCTCAGAAATCGCCAAAGTATTGTGGAAGGTAACTGAAGCAAAAGATAATATCTCGATTCAGGATCTAGTGGATGAGTGTAATAATGAGGAAATCCAAAACATAGTTTCAAGTTTCGCACTGACAGAGAATAACGTACCAAATCCAAAGATAAGGCTAGAAGGCTGTTTAAAAAAACTTAATCAATTTGTGCTCTTGGATCTCGAACGCGACATTCGCACAACGGCCTTAGCAGAAGGTCAAGATGACGTAAAAACACTGATGGAACTCGTCGAACTTTCAAAGCGAAGAAAGCAATTTAATCTATAAGTTACAATCACTATTTTCGTAAAGTACCAATAATCTAAAAAAGCATAAACACAGCTGAATGGTAAGTGTTTCTCCTTATCAAGCTTATAAAGAAAGAATTTAGGAGTTTACATAACCAAGCATTATAACCGGAGAAATTTGGCAAAATATCGTCGGGTAATTCTAAACCAACTTAGCCTTTCTGACACCTAATAATTGACATGAAGGAGATTTCACAGCGATGGAAGTAGCTAATATCAGCCAGTACCTAGAGTCTAGTTGTGAGGACCATGTACAAAATCAAGATGAGGAGGCTTTTCTTGATTTAACTGTGGGAGACCTTGATAAAGCAGACGATCCAATCAAAGTTTACTTGAAGGAAATGGGCAAGATTCCATTGTTATCGAAACAACGCGAAATTGACCTGTCTAAAAAAATTAAAGAAGGGCATGAGATTGTCCATGATTCCATTTTCTCAAATCCCTATGGGGTTGTGAAAGTTAAAAGAATTTTCTATATAGTTATTTCCGGTAAAAAGAGGCCATCAGATCTTTTAGATTTTCCTGTCGACATTTCCTCTATAGACGAAAAAGATATACGATACCTTGAATTTACTCAGCAATTGATAGATGCGTTAAAAGAAATTGGGGTTCACATTTCTGACAAAGAAGCACAATTGGCGGCAAATAACCTTGATCCTAAGCATAAAAAACAGATCGAAGATGATTTAAGGTTACACCACCAAGAAATCTCAGACAAACTAAAACTTGTCAAGATTAATCAAGACGAAATTAGCGCAATTTGTGAGGAATTTACTGAATTAAACAAGAAAGTAAAACAACTCAAAGATGAAATAGTAGCTATTGAAAACACTGCTGGTATGTCATCCAAACAAATTCAGAACGTAGCAGAAACCCATTTTTGGGATGATAATGCCGAACTCACAGAGGATTTAGTTAAATACAATCAAAATATTGTGAGGGCAAAACGGCAGATTAAACGAGTCGAGTCAGAAGTAGGGCTCTCTAGCACAAAATTACAGCAGATCGTCGAGACAATTAAGAAAGGAAAAGACCTGTCGCAGAAAGCAAAGATGGAAATTGTTGAATCTAATCTGCGATTAGTGGTTAGCATCGCTAAAAAATATAGGAATCGTGCTTCAGGTTTAATGTTTCTCGATTTGATTCAAGAAGGCAACATTGGGCTTATGAAAGCAGTTGATAAATTTGATTATAGGCGAGGTTATAAGTTTAGCACCTATGCAACTTGGTGGATCAGGCAAGGAATTACACGCGCAATTGCTGATCAAGGACGTACCATTCGTGTACCGGTACATATGATTGAAACAATTAACAAAGTATTACGCACTTCTCGTCATCTTGTCCAAGAAAACGGACAAGATCCGGATCCGTTAGTAATCGCCAGGGAAATGGGAATGAGCGTTGAAAAAGTGCGACAGATACTAGAAGTCGCACAGGAGCCGATTTCACTAGAAACACCAATTGGAGATGAAGACGATACTTATCTTGGTGATTTTATCGAGGATAAAAAGGTCAGTTCCCCCGTCAGTGAAACAGCTTTGATAATGCTTAAGGAAAAGGTGAACGAAGTCCTTGAGACATTAACAGAAAGAGAAAAGCGTGTGATTCTGCTCCGATTTGGTATTGAAGACGGTTGCCCATGTACACTAGAAGAAGTTGGAATGGAATTTAACGTAACTCGAGAGCGAGTTCGCCAGATTGAAGCAAAAGCCTTGCGGAAACTTCGCCACCCAACTCGTAGTTATTGGCTAAGAGGTTTACTTGATTGATAATGGGGACATTCCAAATAGCATTGACAAATAGAGGCATTATAATTATAATCCTTAGCTTGCGTGACTTAATTAGGGTCCATAGCTCAGTGGTTAGAGCAATCGGCTCATAACCGATCGGTCCTAGGTTCGAGTCCTAGTGGGCCCATCAATAATGGGGCGTTAGCTCAGGGGTAGAGCGCTACCTTCACACGGTAGAAGTCACTGGTTCAAATCCGGTACGTCCCACCATCTCTGGTTACCTCAGATGGTATCAGTTTTTCCCAATATAGCTTAGGAAATTGACAATTTTTCTATTAAGTAACATTACCTCAGAAATACTCTTGACTTAGTATTTTTGGTAATGTTATCATCATTTCAAACGGAGTTTAGGTTAAAGAGTTTTAACGAGTTGCTGGTGGGAAATTCGATTTCTACAATCCATCAAGAAGTAGAGCAAGATCCAGTTGTTGGTGACGAAGAAGAAAATTCATCAGAAGAAGATCAAGTAGAATCAAAGCAAGAAAGCATAGTGGGTGTGATCATCCACTCTTTTTTTGTAATTCCATTTATTATTGCCTGTTTCTGCGTCGTTGTAGTTGCCATCTTTTTTCTCCTGACTTCTGAAAATGAAGATGTGTATGACCACATAAACAAGATCAAAACAGGGAATCGGACGGTACGCTGGCAATCTGCGTTTAAATTATCCGATTCGCGCTGGCAATCTGCGTTTGAGCTATCCAAATCTCTATCCAAACCTAACCCAATAGTTTTTGAAGATCGCTTTGTTGCAGAAATGATTGGTGTCTTCAACAGTCCAATCACCAAGGCTGATGACAAGCGCGTCCGAAGTTATCTAGCTATAGCAATGGGGCAAACAGGAAATCCTAAATTTGCACCACCTTTACGAGAAGCGCTTGAACAAAAAAACAATCAGGATAACTTGGTTTCTATTATATCTGCACTCGGATCTTTAAAGGACTCAAAGGCGGTTAGCAAAATTCATAGCTATGTCGATCACCCACAACCCGAAGTTAGGCTAGCTACGGTCATTACACTAGGCAATATTGGTCAATTGGATTCCATCCAATATTTACAAGAAGCGTTAAATGATACAGAGGAAAATGTTAGATGGGATGCAGCCATTGCTTTGGCCAAGATGGGCGACAGTTCGGGACAACAAGTTATCCTTCATCTGCTAAACCGAGAATATCTGGGGACATTTCCTGAGGTTGACCCATACGAACAAAATCAGATCATTCTCGTGGCAATTAAAGCTGCATCTTACATTAAGCATCCTGTTCTGATTGAAATGATTAAAAAACTGAGCGAAAACGATTCCAACATGAAAGTCCGTAACGCTGCAATGGAGGCATTAAAATGAGTACAGAAGATCTATTCGACGATGCCGAATTGGAAGGATTATCACCATCTCGACGCAAGATGATTCTTCGGAAAAGAGCTAAACAGGGTGGAACGACCGCTGCACCTTCAGCAGATGATTTTGACGATGTCGAAGAAGAAGAATCGGTAGACCAAGTTCCCTCTCCTCCAGCAGATGATGTTGACGATGCCGAATTGGAAGGATTATCACCATCTCGACGCAAGATGATTCTTCGGAAAAGAGCTAAACAGGGTGGTACAACCGCTGCACCTTCAGCAGATGATTTTGACGATGTCGAAGAAGAAGAATCGGTAGACCAAGTTCCCTCTCCTCCAGCAGATGATGTTGAC
>PAQF01000029.1 GCA_002709695.1 Candidatus Poribacteria bacterium | reverse complement strand
AGACGAAGATGTAGACGAAGATGTAGACGAAGATGTAGACGAAGATGTAGACGAAGATGTAGACGAAGATGTAGACGAAGATGTAGACGAAGAATAGAAAATTTGATTTTTTTGTTGGCTTTTGAGTCGTTATTTAAAACCAATTTGGTAAAAAAATAAGATGGTGGGTAAATCAGCTCCAGTACATACAAATGAAACAATTCGGGATGGGGAAAACGGACTATCATTAATTTCAACGTTGTGGATATTAACGATCCTCTCCGTTCTAGCAACGCAATTCTTATATTCAATTCGCCTTGAAGGACGAAGACAAGCCAATTTTGTAGACAGGACCAAGTTCCATTATGCAGCTAAAGCGGGTTTTGAAAATGCAATTGCCGTCATACGCGCTGACGAGACTCCTTTCGATTCGCTCGGTGAACAGTGGGCAAATGGAATAGAAGACCAAATAGAAGATGGCATAGTAATTGGAAATATGCTTAATTACCAAGTTCAGATCATAGATGAAGGTTCAAAAATAAATATTAATACCGTAGACGCAACTACCATTACTAACCTAATGAATAATAATGATTTGTTAGCAACATCCATTTCTACAGACGTTGACACGGCAGAAGAAAACCAACAACTACTAGCACAGTCGATTATCGAAGCACGTCCGTTTCGCACTGTTCGCGATCTTGCTCGTGTTGAAGGCATGACCGAAATATTACTTTATGGACAACCTCAACAGTCCCAAAGTGCAAACACAGCACAACTATCTAGTTTTGGACTAATGAACCAAGGAGAAGGAGACGAGTCAGCGCAGTCATTACCAGGATTAGTTGATCTAGTAACAATCTACTCAATTGACAAAAACACTGACGCCAGTGGTCAGAAACGCATCAACATTAATTCTGCCGACCAACAGCAACTAACGCAACTGACTGGAAATAATAATCAAGAAGTGTTTACCGAAGACGAAGCCCAAGCATTAATCCAAGGACGAGATTACGACACTATTGGTAACCTGCTTGATGCCCAAGCGGTTTCGGATGAGACCTTTGATAATATTAGAGATGATATAAGTGTTGACAGCAGTGATGAAAACGATGATGAAAGAATAGTCAATATCAATACTGGAAATGAAGAGGATTTTACATCGCTTGATGGTATTGATCAAGACATTGCAGAACGAATTATCGACCACCGAAACCAGAATGGTGAGTTTGAGGACGTAGACGAGATCAAAGAAGTCAAACTTCTTACAACCAACGACTTCAGAACTATCGTTGACAAAATCTCTACATCTGATGAGGAAACACTTTCAGGTTTGATCAATATCAACACAGCCCCATTAGAAGTTTTGCAACTCTTGCCTGGTTTGGATGAAAACAAAGCGCAAGCGATTATAACTTACCGTGAATCGCAACCTGAGGACGGTCAGCCAATCCAAAATGACGAACAAACTGAAATACAGGGTAATCCATTTAAGAACATTGCTGATGTACTTAATGTTGAAGGTATCGACACAAATTCATTCAAAGAGATTGCTGGCCGTATCACCTATCGATCATACGGATCTATGATAAAATCTTCTGGCATTGATTCACGAGGCCGAACAATTGCGTTATGCGTAGGTGTCATTGACCGAACAGGAGATCAAGTCCAGATTAAATATTGGAAACAGGAGTAAAATAGATGGCAAAGAATCAGGTGGTTTCAATTGATATCGGCAACGACGCAATCAAGATGGTACAGTTGGAGAAGACCACGAATGGCATACGAATTATTAAAACTGGGATTGACAATTATCCAAACCGACACGAGACTAATACAGATCAAGAAAACGATATTGAAAATGTAACAGAATCGTTGCTGAAAGTTTGGAAACAGGTCGGCGGAAAATATCCCGTTGTGATTTCGGTTCCAAGATTGCTCATCACAACTCGACGCTTATCGAACCTTCCACAGACAACTGAGGAGAAGCAACTGGCATCAGTAGTGGCAATGCAAGCTGAAACAGAACTCCCGTTTCGTCCTGAAGATACAGTTTACGATTTTCATGATATTCGCCAGACAGAAAGTGGCGTCTCTGTTGAAATAGTCGCAGCTAAGCAAGATGCCATCCAGAACTTAATTGACCGTTTAAATCCATTAAGTGTAACACCAAACTTCATGTTGCCTTCCGCCTTTGGTACCTCTGTGTTGGCAAGCCAACAATTGGAGCAAACAGAACCCAAAAAACTAACCATGATTGCTGATATTGGGGCTGGCCGAACAGACCTGTGTGTGCTGCGTGGCAAAACGCTAGAATTCTCTCGAAGTTTCCCTCTTGGAGGCGATCAGTTAACGAATCTATATCGCAATGATAATGAAACCTCCTTCTCAGAAGCAGAAACGTACAAGCTGCAACAAGAAATTAAACTTGATAGTCAACTCGAATCACCTGTTGGCGAATGGGCTACACGATTAGTAACAGAATTCGATCGCTCCATCAGTGCCATCCAAAAAGCCATCGGAATTGAAGAAAATCAGGTAGCCGAAATTTGGCTCTCTGGAGGGAGTTCTCGTATTCCAGGCTTAACCGACTACATCTCAGGCCAACTGGGGATTCCAACGCAGATTTGGAAACTCAGCGCGACTTGGCAACATGTAGACTCAACAGCAACTCTTGATGTTGATCTCGACGACCGCTTGGCAGTTGCGCTTGGCCAAGGCATTAATGCACTTACCGGTCACATTGGGCTTGACCTACTGCCAAAGGAAGAAAAAGCAAAAATCTCAAAGGCTGATCAGCAACGACGGTTAGTTGCCTCTGCAACGGCTGGTTTCCTCTTCCTAGTTGGACTCGGCATCGGAATTACCACTTGGGGAAAATCCCAAAGTACCAAGATCAATGACATTGACCAACAGATTCGTAAACTACGCCCAGCAGAATCAAAAGCAAAAAAAGACCTCACAAGAGAACTAGCCATCACTAATCTATTAACCCCACGCCTATCTGCACTCGACATTCTACGTGAATTCAGCGCACGTTTTAACGATCGAACAAAGGTTGCTTTAACAACCTTGAGCTTAACCCGGCTTGACGAACCAGATAAGACCAAAATCACCTTTAACGTAGAAGGTAATTCACACCAGAATATCAGTCAATTAGTAAGTATGATGAAACAATCAGGGCTGTTTCGAGGAATTAAGCAAGGACAAGTAACAGCGGCTGAACGAAGCAAACGCTCCATCTTCCAGGTACAAATCAGCTGTAATCTCGTTCCCAATGCAATTCAGATGTTTACTGAAAACCGATACATTAATCCTACTTCGGTTAACTCATCAGTAGAAACTGTTAGAAATAGTGAGAACGTTTCAGGAGAATACCAACAAAATCGAGGTGAAGAATGGCGCCAAAATTCTGACACTCAAGAATGGGAAGACAGAGATAAAAATGAGGATGCTGAAACTTCTGAAAACTCGTTTGAATCCAAATCTGCTCAAAAGAAATCCACGACTTTCGAAAGCAGCGATAAAAAAGAGAGAACATTTGACAAAGGCTACGATTCAGAATCTGATGAAAAACATGATAGCGAAGAGTCGTCAGATCGAGATAGTTATGCCAAAAAGGTTTTGCCTTCAAAAGAAGAGTATGACCGTATGTCTCCAGAGGAACAACGTGATGTCAGAGCAGCCAAAGGAGCAATATACGGAAAAACAAGCGACCAAGACGGTCCAAATGAAGAGGATGAAAAATAGAAACAGCCAGGGAGCAATAATTTTGAGCGAAATGATCCTCACGGACAATTAAATATCATCATTTAAATATCTGTTTAAAACAGTAGTTAGCTAGAAACACAGGCAAAAGTAATGAGAAAATTAAGTCAACGAGAGAAAATTTTACTTGGAGTAGTAGCTATTTTGGCAATTGGTGTCTTTATCTGGATTATTGGTGGAGATGGCGGGTTTAGTTTAGGATCAAGAAATCTCAACACAAAAAAGAGACAACTTGATAATGTCAACGTTATCATTGATTTATCAAAGAAAACAACTGCTATTGATCAACAAATCTGGGAAAAAGCAGGTCTTAATGGACAAATTATTTCGGATTCTCTACTAAACGAAATCCAACAAAAAGGTTTATTCAACGATATTAACAATGCCAGAAGACAATCAGAAATTGCGACGCTTCACCCAGCACTCAAAGATAAAGCTAATTTGTTAATGGCTTATCGCAGGAAAATTGGGGGGCAATTTGAAGACCCAGATCAACTACGGGAAGTCGAAGGCCGAATTTTTACCGGGGAACAACCGGAAGTAGTGATTGCAGATCGAATTTCGGAACTAGCCAAGGAAGCAGGCTTAAAACCGAACTACCAGCTCAATATCAAGGCTCAACCGGGCCAAAAATCAGAGAGAATATCTACACAAGCCAAGGAAATTCTAGTTGCCCAACTTTATATTGGCACCTCAGGTGAAGAGCTCGCTGAACTCCGAGAAGAGCAACAACAGATCGAAGAAGAAGCAGAAGCCGCTATGAATTCAATTTATGATGTCTGGGGCTTTGGCGATAATGAAGCAGATGATTATCAAGAAGACGAAGATAATGCTGCAGATTCAGAAATATCAGATACAACTGATGAATATGAACAACAAAGCACCCAAAATGCACAGAACAAAATAGAAAATGAGTATATCCGGCTCCCAACTACAATGCCTTTAACTGTTCGGATCCAGTTACTCGAGTTTCTACAAGAACAAATTGAATTACAGATTTTGGGGATAGCTGAATCCAGACGCGGTTTTTTCGCGGACCAAATTGAGCTTGTCAACCCCACTAAAAAATCAGGAATATTTACTAAAAAAACAAAAACAAATGAACCGATACTCAAACAAGATGGATCACTTTTAAGAAAGTTCAATCAACTAATAGACAATTATCAGGAAGACAAGGAGCTAAACGACGAATCAAGTGAAGTTGAACCACTCGATTATCCAAACATGATAAGTGGTCTAACCATTTATACAAATAGCATTCGTCAACAGGAAGAAAACCTGAGCAAGTCATTGGCAAAAGTAACCTTGACACACCAACCAAAAGTTTATTTTATCGAGATGAATGTCAGGAGCAGCATTGATCAAATGGGAAAATTCATCTACGCAATCGAAGACTCATCAAAATGGATCTACGTCAAAGGCTTAAAAATTAATATTGCTGACAAAAACAAACGTACTTTAGGTGTTAACTTATCATTAGTAGCAAAAATTTTATAATTAATTATACAAGACATAAAAAAAACAGTCTTGTGGAGTTCAAATGAAAATCCGTTTTCTTAGTTGTATCGTTACCCTAGTAACCTTCAATTTTTTGCTATTGCTTTCGTTTGCTCAGGATCGAGGAGGAAATGGTGGCAACATGGAAGTATCAGAACGAAACGAAACTGGACAGGCCGTCCGATTTGATTTTGACTTCCCACGAGGCGATCTGCAGAGCTTAATCAGGTTTATTAGCGAAGAAACAGACCTGACAATCATCGCCTCTGAAAATGATATCAAAGACAAAAAATTCGCCTTGACTAATCTGAAAGGTGTAACCATTGAAGAGACACTTGAAAAAATCAAGACAGTCCTCTCACAGTATAACCTGACTATGATTCATACTGACAGCACAATACTCATCACCACCTTTGAGAAAGCTGTCCAGATGAAAGTTCCGATCAAACGAATTACTGCTGATCCCAATCAAGTTGAGCAAACTGATGAAATACAGACTTACATCATACAACTTACCGGTGCAGTAGCCAGCGAGTTGGTTAATTCTCTTAAAACTCTTCTTAATAAGTCCGCCAATATTTTTGCCGATACAACCAGCAACTTATTAATTATCACCGATGTGGCTTCTAACATCCATCGCGTTGTCACCATACTTCAAGCTGCTGACGAGGAACCACAAATCCCCTTGAAAGTCGAGGTTGTACCGCTGGTTAATGCCGAAGCTACCTCCCTTGCACGAACTCTCAGTGATGTCTTCAGCCAAGATGGAATGGTATCCAATATTCTGAGGAAGTTAGGAAATGCTAAGGACGAAAAAGACGTAGAAAAGATGATGCAAAAAGCCAAGAAGGACGGAGCAGGAATCGACATGCTGCGCGGCTTAATCCAAATTGTGCCCGATCAAAATTCCAACTCACTGATCATCAAAGCATCTGAAGATAATATCGCTGCCCTCAAAAACTTGATTGAAAAACTGGATACAGTATCCAACGTTCAGACAGAAATAAAGATCTTCCGCTTAAATTATGCTATTTCAGAGAATGTGGCTGAGACACTCGAGGACTTAATTACTGGTATATCCGGCAGCAGTTCAAGCCGAAGCAGAGATAGAGGCAGGAGTTGGTGGGACCGAAGGCGGCGTGAACGAGAGCGCAGGGAACGTGGCGGCAGCAGTCAGAGTAACCAAGGTGTCGTCGGCACAGTAAGTGTCTCTTCGGATGAGCGCCTCAACGCTATCCTGATTTCATCCGACCCTCGTAATTTCCCTTTTCTGGAAAAGATCATCACAGAATTGGATGAAGCTGATCCCCAGGATGAAATGCAGATCTATTTTCTCAAATTTGCTGATGCACAGACACTAACAGAAACCCTCAGAAACCTTTTTGAAGGTGACACAGGAGAAGATGACGACAGACCATGGTGGGAACGTAGACGAGAGCGAGATCGTGGAGACGAGAGTGAAGGAGGATTCGGCATTCAGGGTGAAGTCAGTCTCGTCCCGGACCTTCGTCTTAATGCATTATTGGTTTCCACCCCCCAACAAAATTTTGCCACCATAGACAAATTGATCAAAGATCTGGATGTTAGTATGCCTTCACAGGAATGGGGTACCAAAGTTTATTATTTGAAATATGCTGATGCAGAAAACATCGAAGCTGTTATTAATAACGTGTACCAGGGAAGTTCGTCCTCGTCTAGAAACCGGGGCCGTTTCAGTTTTCTACCCAGTCGACGGACACAAAGCCAAGGGTCTTTGGCCGGCAATGTTGTGGCTGAGGCATACCCTACCATGAACTCTGTTATTGTCTCTACTTCAACACAACGGAATTTCGAGTTGATCACCCAATTCATTGAAGAGTTGGATGTACCCACACCTGAAGGGCAAAGAGAAATAACCAAGCTCATTCGCCTAGAATATGCTGATGCAGAGGATATGGAGCAATTGCTGGAAAGGACTTGGGATGAAAATAGCGGAAACGACAACAATAGAGGGTTCAGCTTCAGTCGTTTCATGGCTTCCGGTGGTCAGGCTGAACAGAAAGACGTAACTTCACTACGCGGCAGAGTTGAAGTTGAAGCTGACAATCAAACTAACTCCATCCTGGTCAGAACACTGGAACGATACATGGATGATGCCGAAGCAATGATAAGACAGCTTGACTTCGTGCGCGGACAGGTTTGGATAGACATCCAGATTCTCGAGGTTACGCTGGATGAAAACACCAGATTCGGGTTAGAAATGACGGCACAGGAAAACAAAATTTTCGGCACAGAACTCACCAACCAAAATCCACTGGTCGGTAATATTGACACACAACTCGGACTGGCTCAACAAATCAGCGGCTTCAACTATAGTTTAGCCAGCAATGAATATATGGCTCTGTTGCATACACTCATGCGGCAGAACAAAGTCAAAACTCTATCAACGCCTTCTTTACTAACCCGCGACAACACGCAAGTCAGTTGGAGCAGCGGACGAAGGATCCCCTACCTACAAAGCATAAACGTGTCCAATAACCTTCTTGATGGCGGAGTGAGTCAACCTCTTTACAATTATGATTTTATTGATCCACCGGTTGGAATCAACATCGAACTTACTCCACATATCACTAAATCAGAATCAAATACCAGTGAGCGACGCACAATAGGATTGGAGATCGACCAGATTCAAGCCAGTAATTTTATTGAATTCACCGACTTCAATGCTCCAATTACTGAAGACCGAACATTTAGTGGGTATATTGACATATTGGACGGTCAACAAATTGTTGTAGGCGGAATGATTAAATCCAAGCAAACAGAAGTTGAAAACAAAGTCCCATTTTTGGGCGATATTCCCCTTATCGGCAGCCTTTTCAGGAGTACTGAAACAATTACTGAGAACTCCGAAGTGGTTATTCTCATTACACCCCATATTGTTGACATGCAGAACGAAAATGATATTGAAAAGCTAAAACAGAAGACCGATGAATGGCGACATAATGGATCAAAAGAAATACAACCAGAATCAAAGCAAGATGAGGAAAAATGATCGGGTTTCTAACAGCGCTTTCCTGCTTACCCTTTGCCAAAATCTCCATTGATGAAAATAGAATTCAAATTTATAAAACCAACCCACAATATTGGCAATACAAGTCTGAACCGGTTCTTCTGTTAGGCGGATCGGTAGAAGACAACCTGTTTCAAATCCCCAACATAGAAGAGCATTTAGATCTACTTCAATCCACAGGTGGAAATTATGTTCGCTGTACCATGAGTTGCCGAGACGAAGGAAATATCTGGCAATTCAAGAAAGTAGAGGATCTATATGACCTCGACCAATGGGAAGAAGAATTCTGGCAACGTTTCAGTAATTTTCTTAAATTAACAGCTAAACGGGATATAATCGTCCAGATTGAAATATGGGCGACCTTTGATTATTATCGCCAAAACTGGGATGTTAATCCATTTAATCCGAAGAATAACGTCAATTATACTTTCGAACAAACCGATCTTCCTGAAGTTGTAGACAGCCATCCAACACAAGCTGAAAATAACTTTTTCTGGTCGATTCCAGCTGAAAACAATCAGCAGGTTGTCCTCAAATATCAAAAAAAGTTTGTAGATCAGATTTTATACTACTCATTACAATTCAACCATGTTCTATACTGCATGGATAACGAAACTAGCGTCACACCTAAATGGGGGAAATTTTGGGCTAAATATATTCAGGCTAAAGCTAATGATAGAAACATCAACATCGAAACCACAGAGATGTGGGATTCACATAACCTTTTCCATATTCAACACAAAAACACGCTCGATCATCCAGAAATCTATTCCTTTTGCGACGCTTCCCAAAACAATCATCAGCAAGGACAAACACACTGGAACAACGCACAAAAATTTCGAGCACAATTAAACCCTACTCGTCCAATCAACAGTGTCAAGATATATGGTTCTGACCAATACCATTTTGGCAATAATCAGGATGGCCTTGAACGTTTTTGGAGGAACATCATCGGTGGTATGGCATCCGCCCGTTTTCATCGTCCACCAAGTGGGTTGGGCTTAAGCACATTAGCACGTAAACACCTCAAAAGTATGCGAATGCTTACCAACAATATACACATCTTTTCCTGCCAACCGAACAGTCATTTGTTATCCAATCGACAAGAAAACCAAGCCTATGCTACCGCGAACATTGGCAAAGAAGCAATAGTCTACTTCCCTGCCGGTGGAACCGTCAACATCGACTTAAATCTATTTGATACTGAACTGACACTCACATGGCTCGACATAAATCAAAGTAAATGGCTAAACCAAACACCAATCCATGGTGGAGGCCCAGTGACGCTTACTACACCTAGTCAAGGACACTGGGCCGTGTTAATCCGCTAATTTCTATCCTATGTTTCGGTACATTCCCTATCTTCCTGCTTTGTTGATGGATTTTTGTCTGGGAGCCCTTGTTACTAATACCTCGTTTCTCTCCAGTTATCTTAATCTCTCTTCCACATTCACCGGTTTCTTGATGGCCACTTCAACTGCTTTTTTTGTTGGGTTTGCCATTCCTTTTGGACGGCTTTCAGACCGAATTGGTCGTGCCAGAATTCTGTTGCTTGCTTGCTTGCTTGTTTCGGGAGTCAGTTTCGCTCTGTCGTTCTGCCGAACGGGATCCCAACTCTTCCTTATTTACCCGTGTGTGGGACTAAGTCAAGCCCTGTTCTGGCCAACTTATGAAGCCTGGTTAACTGAGCGTGAAGGTGGAGGAAGATTAATCAAACGCCTAATGGCCTTTAATCTATTTTGGTGTATCGGCATGACGATAGGCCCAGTAATATCAAGCTATCTTCAGGGAAAATCGAGTTCAGTTCTGCCATTTTACTGTGCAGCAACCGGGGGCATGGTAAATCTGGGAATCATTTGGTTTTGTTCACAAGCCAAGACAAGGAACATCTTAACAGACGATAATGTTGCTTGCTCCCCCCTCCCCGAATCTCAGCATGTTTTTCTAAAAATCGCGAGAATTTCAAATTTCGCCTCCTATTTCTCACTTGGTGTTTTGCGGAACCTTGGCCCAAAATTGACTAGAGAAATGGGAATTCTGCCAAGGTCGTTTGGAAATTTAATATTGTTGATGGGCCTAGTCCAAATGGCTACTTTTTCTTGGCTTGGATCAGCCCGATCAACTCAATTCCACTATCGGATATCCCCACTGATCGTTGTACAATTATTTTCCATCACTGGGTTTTTAGGTATGTGGATGTTCCAAAAAACAAGCTTCTGGGTTCCCTCTTTTTTCGCAATCGGCTTATGTGCAGCTACTACTTATTTTAGTAGTCTCTACTACAGTCTGCACAATCAACAGAACAGAGGTGATAAAAGCGGTTGGCATGAAACAGTGTTGGGAGTTGGTGTTCTGCTTGGCCCCTTTGTTGGCGGCAGATTAGATGATTTGGCAAAAAACCACCAGACCCCCTATCTACTTTGCGCAGTTGTTATTGCGATCTGTGTTCTTACTGAAACTATAATCTGGGCCAGATCAAGGAAAATCAGCGGTGAGAGATGACGACGAAACCAGCTGTCCCACTCAGCAAAATCTGAAAACCGCTGGTGTAGAATCCGATCCAGAATGGTTGACACATAAAGAACAAACCGACAGCAATACCGGACACCCAAAACCGTTCAAGCATCGTTTTTCGGGGTGACACTATAGATAACATCAAAACATTGGTAAGAATAATTGGCAATGCAAACGATTTCAATAACGAATTAGATTGAAACAACAAAACCAATCCACAGAAAACAATTATAGCTGCAAACAATTCAAATGTCTTTTTATGGTTCGTTGTGACAGAAAAAGCTAATGATCCAGACACTAGAAGATGAAATGCAACACTTTGGAAAAAAACAAAATCCTCTAATAATGGAGGAAAAATCAGACACACATAGCCCAAGATCAAGACTGTAACCGAAATAGATTCAACCAATTTCCTAGAAAATGAGACAGACGATACAATAGCCGAAATAATCAATAACAAAAAACTAAAACCTTTCAAAAAGACAACGACATCAAAACCAAGGAAACGTAGTTCAGCAAATGGTTGAAAGAGAAAAACAACACCAAAAATTAATAACAGAAGTGCTATTTTCTTCTTACGATCGAATGTATCCATAGTCCGAAATTGCATCACGATTTTTTGCGCAGGAATAGGTTCCGCCAGTTTAGTCTTGATGATGCTTCATCAAGACTAAACTGTAATTCTCTATTTTCCCTAGTCAAATTATCAATTAGATCCTGAAGTTGTTCGCTTTGTGTGGTTAACTGATCGTTCGTTTTCCGAAGACTTTCAATCTCTTCCTCCTGCGACACCAGATGATGCACTTGCGTTGCGAGATTATCAATAATATCGGCAGTGGGAATATTATAAGATATTTTAGTTATAAGTAATGGCAATCCTTCTATAGAAAAGTTGGAACAGCCCACTTCGCCTGATTGCATAGTTTCATCCAAATAAGGTATAAGGTCTGCATCCTGCCGATTGATCACAGACTGAACAACTACTTCAGCCACTCCAATGTAGGATGCAATTTCCGAAACCGTAATTTTTTTTTGCATTTAGTTTCTCTTGTATTATATAGCCGAGGTCAACTCGTATTTTTATAAATTTCAATTAACCGTCTTTTATGGCTGAAAAGCGATACCATCGCAAAACCTATCCCAACCCATAATATGCAGTATGGAATTTCATATTGCAAAACGAAAATCCCCTGATAATTCAATATATAAAATATGAGGGCAATTGAAATAAGAACAGTAGCAGTTCTACCCCAAAAATTCGATGGTTCTATAACCCAAGTACGTTTAAAAAGAAACACACTACCTCCAAAAACAATAAGATCTCGAATAATCATAATCAGAAACGCTAACACTGGAAAATTGGCATCGACCTCAGGTTCCCTAGACCAGATAAGGGCCAATGAAACAAGAGTAATGGTCAACTTGTCCGCAATTGGGTCCAAGACCTTACCAAGTTCCGATCTTTGATCTAAACGTCGTGCGAAGAACCCATCCAGCATATCAGAAATAAAAGCAATACTTCCCAAAGAAGTGAACATAACCATATGTGCACTGACAAAACTCCAATATATTGCAGGAACCAGCAATATCCGCAATATAGAAAGAGCATTACTTAGATAAAAGAAATGGTAAACTGGAAATCGAAGACGCAACACCGAGAAATATGAATTGGAAGGAACTTGATTTTTCACCAGCATGTTTCAGCTATTGCCTTTTGGGCTTAGGCATAACGTTAATTCAATGAGGAATTTTTCCAGAATGCTTTTCTCTTCGGATGCAAAACATCAAACTTGTTTTGAGCCAACCGACTGGCCAACAATCGCTGAGTTTCGTATTCTAATACTTGAATCTGATGGATCAAAAGTTGATCAATATCAAAAAACTCCAGCATCTCCTGTTTTTCTCTGAGAGTGATTTGTAACCTAGTACCTATCTGAGATGAGAGTTGATCCGGAGCACTTGGAATCCTATCAGGTAATTTCCAATCGGAAATGGTCTTTGATAACAGGGTTTCGTAATTTTCATAGAGTTCTCTAGCTATTGATGTGATTTTTTCTAAATTACTACTACCTTTCTGAGACTCCAAGCTTTGGGTGCGGACTTCCCCAACAAGGTAAGGCCGATCATACACTAAATCTAGAATTTCAAAACGATGTTGACCTAACGTTATTAGGTTTATTCTTCCATCCTCCTGATAATCTGTTTCAATAATCTGAACCGACGTTCCAACCAAATACGGGAAAGACATTCCACCAATCTCTTTCCCTTTCTTTATAAGAACCACCCCAAAACAAGATTCATGTTGCACACAAAACTCAACCATCAATTTGTATCTGGATTCAAATATATGAAGAGGTAAAATATTCCCCGGAAAAAGCACAACATTCAGCGGGATGAGTGGAAGTTGGTTTTCAGGAAGTTTCTCTTCTAAATCTGATACCACCTAAATCTCCTAAACTTAATTCATTTGAATCTATCAAATCTTCTTAAATTCCAAAAACATATTCACAACAAATCTCATGGTCACTCTACAGTTGACAATTGATTGATTAAAGCAGCTGCGTACCCACCACCAAAGCCATTATCAATATTAACAACACTGACACCCGCTGCACAACTGTTGAGCATAGCTAGTAGGGCCGCCAAGCCACCAAAACTTGCCCCGTAACCAACACTAGTTGGAACGGCAATTACGGGTTTATCCACCAAACCACCAACAACACTTGCTAATGCACCTTCCATACCCGCAACGACAACCAAAACTGTAGCTGCCCCAATTTGATCTCGACAACTCAACAATCTATGCAACCCAGCAACACCTACATCATATAAATGTTCTACTCGGTTCCCCATTATCCGGGCTGTTTCAATCGCCTCCTCTGCAACCGGGATGTCGGATGTACCTGCGGCAACAACTAAGATCCCATCGCGAAGCTGGCTCTCATCCAATTCATCAAAAGTAATGGTGGATGCTCTCTCGTTGAATTTAGCTTCTGGGAAAACTTCAACAAGAGCACTATACATTTCCTCAGTAGCACGAGTTGCAAGCAATGGATGACCCGTTTCAATAATTCTTTTACCAATTTCAAAAACTTGATTTACGGTTTTCCCTTGACAAAAAACGACTTCGGGAAAACTTTGCCTCAGAAAACGATGATGATCAATTTTCGAAAACCCAAGATCTTCAAACGGTAGGTTCTTTAACGAATTAAGGGCATCTGAAACCTGAGTTTCACCATCTCTGACATTCTCTAACAAAGACCTTAGCTTTTCAGGAGACATCAAGAACCTTTAAAAAGCAACTTTAAAATTGAGATAATAATAACCAACACGCTGAAAGGAGTTTCAGTTTAGACAGCCTCTTCAATGACATCTACGTCGTTTTCATCATCAGGCGCAACATCTTCCACAGGCTGACTTTCACTTCCTGCTCGTTGCTGAAAAGCTTGCTTGCTCACATCAACAGCCGTTTTCAAATTTCCCGAAACTTCAGTCAAGCGCTCCTTTCCCTGATTAAGCAAGTCTGTAGCTTTCTCTTTTGCTATTTCACTAATCTCCGTTGTCAATTCTTTTGTTCTAGACGCAGTCTCAACTGTGCGGTCTTTAGCCTCAGAGGAAGTCTCTCGTATTCGGGCACGTGTCTCCCTACCTGAACTCGGTGCAAACAATAATCCCAAGATTGAACCAATCAGCCCTCCCATAAAAAAGGCGGTGATAATACCAAGGGAATTCCCCCGTCTTTCCTCATCCATTGTTACCCTCAATTTATATTATTTAAGTTAGTGAAGCCTAATTGTTTTTTGATGTAAACTTCTCAAATCCAGCTTTAAATGCAGCACAAAAACCGATCAAATCATTTACCGATACAGACAATCGATCCCGATAAAAAGACATACGGTCAACTGTTTGTTTTGAAAACTCGCTGATTATACTAATCAACTCATCGATTTTAGTCACGTTACGGTTGAAAGTCTCAGTCGTTTCTTGAACATTATGTAAAGTAGGTTGAATTTCTCCTTCACTGAGTTCATGGATTGAGACAGCCAATTGATTAACACTCTCAAGCAGACTAGGCAGTTTCTGATTGAGATCTTCGACTGTTTGATTAACCTCCTCTAAAAGCGGTCCCAATTGTTGATCAAGTACCACTTCAATGGTTTTTAGGGTTGACCCTAGTCGAAAAGCAAGCGAGAAGAAAAACCAAGCCAAAGCTAATAAAGCAACACCTAATGGAATCTGCCACAACAATGATAGAGTATACATTTTCCCCCTCCCACGTTAAATTTGGGCTGCGACAATCTTTGCAACAGCGTTAATAGCGGTTTTTGTTTGACCTGAGTCCTTAGCCCCTCCTTGCGCTAAATCTGATCTACCCCCTCCTTTTCCACCTGCAATTTCAGCCACCTCTTTGACAATGTTGCCAGCTTTTAACCCATGGGAATCAATCAGATCCAACGTCACGCCAACAATAAACGAAACATCATTTCCATTGATCGATGCTATAACAACTACTCCTGATTCAAGCTGTTTTTTAAAACTATCAACCATGTTGCGAAGCGTACTTCTATCAATATTCTCAACAACTTTTGCCAAGATGGAAATACCATCGACCGAGATCACTTCATCCACCAAATCTGTAGTTCGATTCATTGTTACTTTAGACTGTAATTCTTTAACCTGTCGCTCAAGATCACGATTTGCATCCAACAACTTCCCAAGACGCTCAAGAATTTGATCTCTCTGCAACTTTAAAATCCCAGAGATATCTTTCAACAAATCGCCCTCATCTCGCTGATGTAAATAGGCAGATTCGCCAGTCAAAGCCTCAATTCGGCGCGTACCTGCCGCTATACTACTTTCACTAATAATCTTTACAAGCCCAATCTCACCAGTTGTATTAATATGGGTTCCACCACACAATTCAATGCTATAATCACCAATTTCTACCATGCGCACAATATCTCCATACTTATCACCAAAAAAAGCGAGGGCCCCACGATCTTTGGCCTCTTGCAAAGGCATCTCGGCTATAGCAATTTGGCTATTAGTTCGAATCTTCTGATTGACAAATGCTTCGATCTCACGAATCTGGCTACTACTAACTGCTTCATAATGGGTGAAATCAAACCGAAGACGTTCTGGTTCAACAAGGGAACCTGCTTGGCTAACATGATCTCCCAAAACTTTCCGCAATGCATTGTGTAAGATGTGGGTCGCCGTATGACTAAGTGCTATTTTCTGACGACGTTCTCGATTAACTTGGGCATTAGCAAAAATGCGCGGTGTAAAACTACCATCAATCACCTTACATTTATGCACCACCAAATCTGGAGTTGGTTTCTGCGTATCGAGAACATCCAAACTTCCATTCTCTGCTACAATAGTACCCGTATCACCAACCTGTCCACCGGATTCGCCATAAAACGGTGTTCGGTTCAGAACGACACTAACTTCATCACCTTCAGTTATTGCTGATACTAACTCCCCATGATGAATAATAGCAGTAATTTCAGCTTTTGTCTGGTTAGTTTGATAGCCAATAAATTCTGTTTTTCCCGATTCTTTAAGAATTTCGCTGAGAATTTCGCTATCGTAGCCCGCCTCACCCGCGGTTTTCCAAGCTGCCCGACTTCGGTTTCGCTGTGTTTCCATGCTTTCAGAAAAGCCATCTTCATCTACGGAAAAGTCCCGTTCATTTGCCAAAACCTGTGTCAAGTCTAAAGGAAACCCAAATGTATCGTAAAGCTCAAATGCACGATTACCTGGCAAAACCGACTTCCCTTCAGCACCAATTTGATCGAGCAAACCATCCAAAATGTCAAGCCCACGATCCAATGTTTGATGGAAACGATGCTCTTCGCCCTTTACAATCTCCTTAATAAAGTCTTGGCGCGGCAACACATCTGGAAAAACCTTTCCAAGCCGGTCAACGACAGTATCAACTAAATTAAATATAAACGGAGAACTCATGCCTAATTTTTTCCCATAAAGCACAGCACGACGAAGAATACGACGCATTACATACCCTCGCCCTTCATTCGAAGGCATGACACCATCACCTATTGCAAAAGTAAGACATCGTATATGATCTGCAATGACACGATGTGGTACCCCACCTCCACCATCAACATATTCCTGATTAGTCAAATTAGCAATTTCGTCAAGCAGAGGCTTAAAGACGTCAGTCTTATAGTTAGAGTCAACCCCCTGCATGATAGCAACAATCCGCTCAAAACCCATACCTGTGTCGACATGTGTGTCGGGGAGAGGGTGCAATTGCCCATTCTCATCACGATTGTACTGAATGAACACAAGATTCCAAAACTCTCTGAATCTATCGGACACATTCACTCCATCTTTAGGTTCTCCCTTAAAATCGGGGTCAGCCTCCACACCAAGATCAACAAAAAGCTCAGAACACGGGCCACAAGGACCTGTCTCTCCCATTTCCCAGAAATTTTCCTTTTCATCAAAACGCAAAATACGATCTACAGGGAGGTCAGTCGACTCAATCCACATTTTCTCCGCTTCATCATCATCAAGATAAATAGTGGCCCACAGCTTATCTTTAGGTATTTTCCAGACCTCGGTAATCAATTCCCAAGCGAAACTGATAGCCTCACGTTTGTAATAATCACCAAAGGACCAATTCCCTAGCATCTCGAAAAAAGTATGGTGATGACCATCATAACCAACCTCTTCAAGATCATTATGCTTTCCACTCACACGAATACATTTCTGGGTATCAGCGGCCCGTTTATAACTTCTTTCCCCAAGCCCCAAAAAGACATCTTTGAATTGATTCATCCCAGCATTAGTAAAAAGCAAAGTCGGGTCATCTGCGGGAATCAGTGAACTACTCGGAACAATAACATGTTTCTGCCGGTGAAAATAGTCCAGAAAACTAGCTCGAATTTGGTCAGATGTCATCATTATATTGGTCTATTTTGATATTTTAATCATGTTAATCGACGTCATAATTATAACACACAAACACCAAGTTATTGTACAAATCTACTCTCTAACTAGCCAGAATTTTCCATAATTCATCGATCTTTGATCCTAATTTATCAACCGCTCCGTTATTGTCAATCACAAAATCAGCATATTTGATCTTCTCAGACAAGGGCAACTGAGCCTTAATCCGAGCTTCAATTTGGTGAGAATTAATCGGGCGTTTCTGGTCATGACTACGTTTAATTAATCTCTGCTTCTGCGTGTGGACATCAGTCACCACAACAATAACCAAGTCAACAGTTTCATGTCCATTTACTTCGATTAAAAGAGGCGAATCAATCACAGCAATTCGGCTGGAATCCCCTTCAACAAATTGGTGAGCAGCATGCCGTGATTCCTCAACAATGACAGGATGCATGATAGAATCTAGTTGTTTACGTGCTTCAGAATCAGCGAAAACTATCTCCCCTAGTTTGGAACGGCTAATAACACCATTACCATCAAGAATTGTTGTACCAAAAGTTGATAATAACTGACCAAATACAGAACTAGTATTTTGCAAAAGTTGATGTCCAACCTTATCAAGATCAATAACAAATGCACCTTTCTGAGCCAAAAGCTGGCATACAGTCGACTTACCGCATGCAATTCCTCCGGTGACACCAATAATCTTACCACGATCAGTCAATTCTGTTTCCTCACACAGTACACAATCCACTCCACAACTAAAAAAAGCAGTGAAAAAAGGACGATTTCGCGCCAGATTTCAACGTACCCCATCTGTTCCTCTGATGTTACTTCTTCTAATACCTTTTGAGTTAAAACCTGCTTTTTTGTCAAATTCGATTCAGACGCATTTAACAAATTCACTACGAATCTACCAACAGGTTGATCATCAACCAAAACAGTATAAACACCTACCTGAGAAGTATTCGTATAAATAGAAGTCGCTTTCAGGTCTGCATTCCCCCCATTCGGAGATAGAACTGAAATAGTTTTTTCTCCTTCCGAATTCAAATAGAATTTCACAGGTTCTCCAGCCCTAACCAAATCAGGATAAATTTTGGTCTTAGGTGGAATCAACCAATCAATACACTGTGAAACTAGCATTGGCGCTGTGGGAATCAAGATTGCAAATGATGACAGCTGTAGATCAAACGGGTCAAAATTGAAAACAACACGTTTTTGATCGTTCCATACACCATACCAAACCAGTGGCCCAAGGTCCACATCAATCAATGGAGTCCCCCACACAGGTAATTTGCCAATCAATACTCTCTGAACTTCCATGTTGAGCTGAGGGATATCACGTAAAATAGGATGTGTATTATCTTGATTAATAACGTGTGCTGAGCTTTTGCTTTCAACTAATTCCGCCATGGAGAAATCATTTTGGGAAGCGAGAAAAATCACGTTTCCAGCTGGCAGTATCGTTGGCATCCACTGATCAAAAATAATAATATCACCATAACCATGATAATCCCGTATGTTTGTTTGGTTAAATACAATCTTCGGATTTGTCCTCAACATCTGAATTAATAAGATTGGTTTCCGATCCGTCACAAGCACTACCTGAGGTCTAATAATGGGATGTAATATTGCCGAAGCACTATTATCTATTAAAAGTGCATCATCAAAGTCAAGCCGGGCTGTCACAACGTGACCATCAAAGCCTGCATCTTCTAGTTTAAACACAATTTCTTTCGGTTTCTTACCTACAGGCAGTTGCACAAGCTTATCATCAATCCATTTACCTTCAATTTCTAAATGGACTTTGAAATCCACACTTTTGTCAGAAAAATTCTGCAAAACGACAAAAACAATAATCGAAGAAGGATGGTCTAAGTCACGTGTAACATTAAAGTTGACAATCGCAACGTTATCGAGGCGTTTCCCAACCGGAATCATCTGAAGATTTTTCAGCTTAAAGTCTAATAACCCACCAAAATCATCTGAAATAACATAGATTTTGGTGTTAGGGGTTTGGTAATTCCTAGCAATAGACAATGCTGTTTTTAAACGACTGGGTGTATGCTGAAATGAAAGTTGATTAATTACAGAACTCAGTTTTGCTTTATCAGAAGTAAATGAAGACCGCATATTCGGAGGAAAGGATGTATCCAAAATCATCACTCGGCAATCAGATGGAAGACGATTAATTAAACCCAAAGATTCTGACTTCGCATGATTCAAGTATGTTTTACCGTCATACCTAGCACCCATACTTGCTGATGTCTCAACAATGATAATGGCCCGATCAAGATTTTCTAGTGATCGATAAAGCGCCGGACGAGCAATGCTACCAACAACCGCTAATAGGAAAAAAATTTGAAGCAGCAACGGGAGGGAAGTTTTAAGCTTTTGGAATGGAAAGTTAGCTTGTGTTTCTTCAAACGCTGACAACCATATTTGTACGCTCGGCACAACCTGTTGCCGACGTCGAAGTTTCAAAAAATGCAATAGAACCACAATCGGAATCAACACCAAAAAGAAAAAGGCTGACGGATTGAGAAATCGCATTTCTTTTACATAGATGCATCATCTATGTAGACGCATCATCACTAGATTCAACTGTTCCACTATTTTCATTATCCTGAAGCCGAAATTCCTCGTTTATTTCATCATAATCTCTTTCGCCTTCTAAACCATATTCCTTCAGCTTGAGAAAATGCCTCTCAGCTTTGTCAATAAGACCTTGTTGAAAATAGATTGTGGCTAAATATTTATGCATCTCGCGGAAAATTCCTGGCCAATTACGTTCACCTTCCATTTCCATATCCACAAATTGATTAGCAGACGCAATAGCATCACTAACGACCAAATCGAATTTTTCTTTCTTCTGCCCCGTAAAACTCTCTGGATTTGCCTTATATGCTTGCAGTTGACTCACTGCTTTATCACACTGGTTATATGCTCCTTCTATATCAATCCACCCTTCAAAAAACTTTGTTAGGAACTTAAACATACTCTCGCCCCCCCCTTATCTAAAACAAAGATGCTTCAAATTATATCAGAGGGAGCCCAAATTAAGCAACGGAACATTTGCCTTGACCCCTAATTGCTTATGCGTTATAGTAGTTTTTAAAAAATTAAAAGGCAAACAATACATGTATGATCTGGTGACGTTTGGAGAAGCGATGGTTCGCTTGGCTTCCCCCGATTTTATGCGCTTAGAGAATGCAAGCACTTTGCTAGCAACAGCTGGTGGCGCAGAATTGAATGTTGCTGTCAATAGTGCAAACATAGGATTAAAAACAGCATGGGTTTCTCGACTTGTTGACAATTGGTCTGGACGATTCATCCGTAACAAAGCTCGTGAATCAGGTGTAGATACCTCTCACATTATATGGTCGGATTTTGATGGTGTTGGCCACGAACGCAATGGGTTCTATCATCTAGAATTGGGCGCGGGGCCGCGTGCCAGCAGTGTAACTTATGATCGTGGATACACTGCCATATCCAATATCCAGCCCGGAGAACTCGACTGGACTTCCATATTTGATGGTGCAAAATGGTTTCATCTAAGCGGGATTACACCAGCTCTCTCAGAAACAGCAGCCGCTGTTTCAAAAGAAGCCTTGGAAATAGCTCGTAAATTAGGGCTCGAGACCAGTTACGATTTAAATTTCAGATCGAAATTGTGGAGTCCAGAAGAGGCCCAAGCAGTTAACCAAGACTTAGTAAAATTTGTTACCGTCTTAATCGGAAACGAAGAAGACTTTGAAAAATCACTGGGCTTCAAAGCAGAAGGTACAACAGAAGACTTTGCCGAGTTAGACCCTGAAAGTTACAAAGAAGTCGTATTCCGTGTGGCTGACACCTATCCAAATGTAAAGAAAATTGGCACCACACTGCGTGACGCTAAAACCGGTTGGTTAAATGATTGGCGCACACTACTTTTTGATGGTCAACAGTTCTACTTATCACAGATTTACAAAGATTTAGAATTAGTTGACCGAGTAGGAGGAGGCGATAGCTTTTCTTCTGGGTTAATCTACAGTTTGCTACGAGAAAAGAGTGCGCAAGAAGCCGTCGATTTCGCCGGGGCATATTCAGCCCTTGCCCACACTTTCCCAGGGGACTTCAACTGGGCTACTGTAGAAGAAGCAGAAAAAGCAATGCAATCAGGAAGTGTCAGAATCAGCAGGTAAAAAGCACACCTGACCCTGAACAAATACGCTCAGAACACTTGCTAGTATAAAATTGGCTTTCCACCAGCTCTTACAAGCGGACGATCCGGTTTCGCCAAAATATCAGGAACAGGACGGGCAGCAACTTTCTCCGGCAAAAGCTGGTGGCCGATTTGGCTGAGCATATGCTTTCGGATGTCTGCACGTATTTGTTCCTCAGCAACTCGGCTATACTCTTTAGCAGGATCTTGGGTTTGGAATTCTCGGATGTACTTTGTATATCCAGTAAAACCTTTACCTTTGTCTTCTCCATTTAACCAGATCGGGTTGCCCGTTTGCGTATCAATAACTTTGACTGTCATATTCAATGTTGCTTGTTGATAAACAAGAACAAACCTTGTAGTTCCAGAGATGCCAGCTTGATTACTCATATCAAAAACTGGATTGTTATCCATCCATTCTTTAATTCTTGGATTCGCAATGTGACCAACAATGATTAGATCAACATTAAGTTCTTTTCCAATCTTAGCAGCCAACGCCGAATCCATAAAGATATCATTCGGTTCAAGCCCTTGGTTTTTGAGTGCGTCGCCAACAGGACTAAGTGTATCCGATTGATCGTAAACCCATTCTCGCTCCTTTTCGGCAATACTTAGCCTAGTAGCGAGATCCAATGGGAAACGGCGTTCCATGCTAGCAGAATCCTCTTCAGTTGCAAAAGGAGCAATGGCGATTCGTTTGTGACTCTCCTTTAACTCTATTGGTAAAACTGGCTTCGAACAGCCAGTAAAAAACACGATTGCAAATATCGGCAAGAAGGCAAAAATTACAATTTTCTTCATGATCGAGAACTCCTACAAATTTTACGATTTTTAGATTATAGCACGCCTAAATTTTTATGTCAACACTTGATAATCCAAGGTAAATCCAGATGAAAACTCCAATTAAAAAAATAAGAAACATCGGCATTACAGCACACATCGATGCAGGGAAAACAACCACAACTGAACGTATCCTATTTTATACGGGAAGAAAACATAAAATTGGTTCTGTTGACGACGGCACAACCGAGATGGACTGGATGGATCAAGAGCGTGATCATGGTATCACCATCACGGCCGCCGCAACAACCTGCTTTTGGAAAGACCACGAAATCCATTTGATTGACACACCTGGACATGTAGATTTCACCGTTGAAGTTGAACGATCGCTTCGTGTACTTGATGGAGCGATCGCTCTTTTTTGCGCAGTTGGAGGCGTAGAAGCACAATCCGAAACCGTCTGGCGACAAGCAGATCACTACAAAGTCCCCCGAATTGCCTTCATCAATAAAATGGACCGCACCGGCGCAAATTTCTCCCGAGTCATAGACATGATGTCGGACCGGTTAACTACACACCCACTCCCTATCCAGCTCCCAATAGGAACAGGCGACGATTTTGAAGGAATTATAGACTTAATCAAAATGAAAGCTCTTTATTGGAACCCAAATGAACAAGGACAAACCTTCGATTTCCACGACATCCCATCTACAATGAGAGATGAAGCTGAGCTAGCGCGCGAGACTATGATTGAGGAAATTTCCAGCCAAAATGATGAACTACTAGAAAAATACCTAGAAAATGAAAACATTAGCGAAGATCTAATTAAAAATGCAATCCGATCCGGCACGTTAGCGAACGTTTTTTTTCCCATTATGTGTGGTGCGTCACTGAGGAATACAGGAATTCAACCTTTAATTGATGCCATCATCGATTTCTTACCCTCTCCTAAAGAAGTTCCTGCCATTGAGGGAATAGTACCTAATACCGAAAAAGTAGAAAAACGTGAACCAAAAGAAGACGAGCCATTTTCAGCCTTAGCTTTCAAAGTTGCAAGCGATCTCAACGTTGATAAAATCATTTACTGTAGGCTATATTCTGGAGTGCTTAGAAAAGGACAGGTTGTTTTAAATGTTGGAAAGAATAAAAAGGAACGTGTAATGCGTATATTACAGGTTCATGCAAATAAAAAAGAGAATTGTGATCAGGCATATCCAGGAGATATCGTTGCACTCGTCGGTTTAAAAGATACAACAACAGGGGATACGTTGGCCAATCAACAACATCCTGTCCTGCTTGAAAATATTGTTTTTCCTGAACCTGTTATTTCAGTGGCAATAGAACCAAAATCTGAAAGCGACAAGAACAAATTGGACTCAACCATCCAAATTTTGATGGAAGAAGACCCAACTTTCACAATGAAAATTGATGAAGAAACCGGACAACGTGTCATCTCAGGCATGGGGGAACTTCACCTTGAAATCCTTACTGATCGAATGTTTCGTGAGTTTGGCGTCAGTGCTCGAGTCGGCAATTTGCAAGTAGCCTACCGTGAAACAATAGGCGAAGTATCCGAAGGAAGAGGAAAACACATTCACAAAACTGAAGAGCAAGGCATCTACGGAGACATCGTACTAAGAGTAGAACCACTACCAGATACATTTGGATTCGAGTTTATCGATGCTAGTAATGAAACACAAATCCCACCAATTTATCTCCCAGCCATAGAAAAGGCAATAAAAGTCGCGATGCTGAATGGCCCACTGTCTGGTTATCCAGTCCAAGGTGTAAAAGTCACCCTACTCGGCGGATCTTATCATGAAACAGACTCATCCGAAATTGCATTTGAAGCAGCGACCGCTATTGCATTCGATAACGCTGTCCGTAAAGCAAATCCAACATTACTTGAACCAATCATGCAAATACAAGTAACGGTACCAATTGAACACGCAGGCCAAGTAATCAGCGACCTTAATTCCCGCCGAGCTCAAATTAGCCAGACTGAAAGCGAAGGAAACATGGAAATCATCTCTGCAACTATATCGCTTTCCAAAACATTTAAATATACAACCGACTTACGGTCCATGACCAAAGGGCGCGGCACTTTCACCATGGAATTCCACCAATATCAGGCACTTACATCCAGCAAATTGAATAACTCATAATCCATTGATCACCCAAAGTGAAATACGACATGATTACTAAACTAGTTGAAATTTCAACTATGGTCAGTTCCTTTCTGGTACAAATCACTAACTATCCCGAGACACTTCCACCCAACTTCGCCCCTAAGCGAATTCTAGTAGTTAAATTAGATCATTTAGGAGACCTATTGCTCGCAATTCCTGTTTTCTCCAATTTACGCCACAATTTCCCATCGGCCCACATTGATGCTCTTATTGGAAACTGGAATTACGAAATCTTACAAAATCATCCTGATGTAGATGAGGTTATTGGCTATAACTCCCATTTCTTTTCACGTGGAGCAGGTCCAACCAGCCTACATCAAACTTATGAAATCTTTTGCCGTTTGCAAGAACAACAATATGACCTTTTGATAGATTTACGGGGGGATTGGGCAACAATAGTCTTCGCTCTGTGGGTGAATATCCCCTATAGACTCGACCGATCCCATCTACAAATCGGGAATAAAATCGGTTTAAACGATTATAAGGCACTACACGAATCAACCCGAAATCTCAACCTTCTGAGGTCCGCTCAGATCCCAACACCAGTCAGCACCACAGATTTCCACACAGCAAAAAACGCAAAATTATGGGCTGATAAGTACCTGGCAGAATTAGAGAATTCCCCCAATATACTGCGAGTTGCCGTTCATGCGGGATCTCCAATTACGGCGAAACGGTGGTCAACCCGCCGTTTCGCCGAGCTAATAGATTGGCTTGTTTCTAACCATCAAGCACAAATTTTTCTGGTTGGAGTCAAGTCAGAATTATCTATCAACTCCGAAATCGAAAATAGAATCAACAAAAAAGTCTTTAACATCGTAGGAGAAACGAATCTTCAACAACTGGCTGAACTTTTGCGAAGATGTAATTTGTTTATTGGTAACGATTCCGCTCCAATGCATATTTCTGCTGTGGTTGGCACACAAACGATCGGTCTATATGGTGCCAGCAGTCCAAAACGTTTTTGCCCTATTGGACCAAACTGTGCGATCATTACAAGACAATCAATGGAACAAATTCGTGTTTCAGATGTAGTTTCAAAGATTAGTAGTTTGGTGTTGACTTAAAAATGTCAACCATGTTAGTATATGTTATATTCGTGTGGTATTTAGGCTAAACACCATCTCGAATCAGTCCATCACGGATGCACATCGGTCAAACGAACTAACATCTTGACCATCGAAATGATGAGCTGACCAAGACACACAAATGATAGTTGGAGGTTAAAGTGGAAAAGAGATCAATTTGGAGCCTGATGGTACTGTTAGGATTGACAGTATCGATCTATACTTTGGTTGGGTGCGGAAGTGAAGATCCCGTTAAGCCAAAGAAAAAAGCCACGAGTAGCATTATATCAGTAGATTCAGTTTATGCTTCTGACTTAGATGGTGGTATCATGCCTGAAGGTTTACTTAACGAGCTCGCCACCCAAGGGATCAAAATGGGTGCAGATTCAGCAGTTAAAGTTAACCAAGAAGGAAAAGAGTGGTTAATTACAGATAAGGAAAACTTACAAGCTTATACTGCCACAATCGAATCAGGCAAAATCACATTCAACAAAACGACTTATATTGATTATGAGCTTGAAAAGGATGCTGTCACTAAAGTTTATAAGGATTTCGTCGATTTTTACAACGAACGAAAACTTACCAATGTATTCAAATTATGGACCAACAAATCGAGCGACTTTCTTATAGTCAACATCGCTGAGAACGAAACCATTTACGCTGATGGCCAAGGGGTTCGTGGCACACTGGAGAAACTAGCCAAAGGACATCATTCTACAAAAAATGACAGATGGAATGGATCAGCTATTAGTGAAATGTACATCCGTTCCAGAGGAGGACGTCTAGAAGCCAGCATCCATACCACAAACGCATTGAGACAAGGTCAAACATGGGGTTATCTAGTCAAAGTTGGTAGTAAATGGCTAATCAACAAACTAGAATCAATTGAAACACGCAACCTTAATCGCCATCTCAAAATTGAAATCGGTGCGAAGGAGCAACTAGACGGCATTGGATACTTTGACAACAAGAAACATCAAGTTACACTTTAAACGGTCAAAGTCTTGTTATATGCTCCCTCTTNACTTACAATTAAGTTTTATTNGCCGGTTGCATAGCCTTGATTAACCACTCCACAGCTGCACCAAACCGTGCAATGCACAGTATCGTACAGCTGTAACATTACTGTAGAATTTGTAACAACGTTGTAGTTTTTACTAGTTTAGTATTCAGTAACAGTGTATTGGGATCTATGTATTCGGATTTAAGATCCTACAAAAGTTGGCATGTTAATTGCCAACCCTAACGTAGTGATAACTCGGTCCATATAAAAAACTTTAAACGATGGAGGGTATAAACTAACATGAGTATTAAGAGATCCGGAGGTGCCTTCGTTATCTCCGCAGCATTGCACGGGTTCGCGGTGTTGCTCTTAGGGATTTATTTGATTACACAAACGCAAACTTTTAAGAACCTTATTAGTGCAGAAGTTCTTGAAGTTAAGGAACCTCCTAAGCCTAAAGTCCGTAAACCAATCATCAAACCTATTGTCAAACCGACAATTCCAACTGAGAATACTGTTGTTGTTGAACAAGTTCAAGTACAACCTAGGGTAACGACGGCAGCTGTTGTACGTCCAACCACCGTTCAAACACAAACTGTGTTGGAATTCTCACAACGTGTCGTGAAAATTGACGCTCCAATCAATCCGAACGTACCACGTGTTGTAACAAATACACCAACACCGCAAGTTATTACCCATACTAATCTTCCTGTCACAGATGCACCGGGTGCCCTAGCGTTTTCTGGACCTGTTGCTTCAGCACCACCAGGAGGAAAGCCTGGTGGGATTGCTAGAGGAATCGTTGGAGCTGTACAAGTAAAAGGTGTTTCAGTTAGAGCTCCTGGCCTAGCAATGGTTAAAGAGGTCGGCGCTGTAAGGGACGTATTAGGAGATGTCGTTGAAAACATATCTCTTGGTAACGTTGAAGTCCCTCCACTAGAGCGAGGTGAGCCAGGTGGACGCGTCATAGGTAAAGGCCGTGACATTCGCGGGGTTGTTCGGTTCACCCGTATCCGTCACAGTTTATCTGACTGGTGGGCAGATGCTTCATCACTAAATGCATTGGTTAAATGGCTCAATGAGCGGACGAAAATCAAAGCTGACATGAATGTTGAAGGTGGTGCAATCAAACTAACAGATGCAAACTTGATGAAATGCCCCATTACCTTCCTAACAGGACATGACCCCGCACTTGTACGTTCTCGTAACCTTCTCGGGCGTCAATATGGTGGTGGAAAAATGGACAGCCGGTTTTCTGAAACCGAAGCAGCTGCATTGCGGAAATACCTTGTTGAAAGAGGTGGGATGTTCTCCTTCGATGACTGCGGTGTAAACGCACCCGCTCAAGCAATGATCAGATTATTTTTGGCTCAGATGCGATATGTGATGCCAGAATATCAGGTTGAGCGAATTCCGAATGACCACGAAGTCTACAAGAATTTCTATGAAATGGGTGGTCCTCCAGTTGGGTTTGATATCTTTTGGTGGGGAACTAAACCGCCAAAGCGTAACTACGTTGAAGGTGTATCTGTTGGTGAGAAACTTTCCGTGCTGATTGGCCGTCGCGATTATATGTGTGCTATGGAATCAGTTAGTTTGCCAACCAGATCCGTCCACTACTCACCGGGTGTTTATCGTTTCTTTACTAATATCGTCGTTTATTCTTTAACACATGGCGATATTTCAGATTACGGAAATTACATTCCGGAAGATTACCTGGCTAAAAGGTCGTTGCCAACATCTGCTCCAGAGGCATCAAAAATCAGCGCAACGGGCCAATAACGAAGCGAATTCAATAGAATCATAAAAAAAGGGTAGCTAGAATTAGCTACCCTTTTTTTATGCCACATCTTTGTTGAATCCTGATCCTAGTATATCACTTGCACTAAGCCCTATTACAGGATACAATCTAAATCTACGAAATTAATGACCGTAGTAAAGGTAAAGGACAATCAAAAAAAATGACGACAGCCGAAATCAAAGAAATGGCAACCAAATATATTATGAATACATATGGCGACCGAAAACTAGCACTAGTCCGAGGAGAAGGTCCTTATGTTTGGGACGCAGAAGGAAAAAAGCACTTGGACTTCCTAGGTGGAATTGCAGTAAACGGTTTAGGTCATTGTCATCCTAAGGTTGTCGAAGCCATACAGAAACAAGCAGAAAAGTTAATGCATGTTTCCAACCTTTACTACATCGAACCTCAAGCTAAATTGGCCAAACTAATGATAGATAATGGTGAACTTGACCAGTGTTTTTTCTGTAACAGTGGGGCGGAAGCAAACGAAGCAGCTATAAAAATAGCCCGGAAATATGCGGCAGACAATGGCAAATCCAATGCCTATGAGATTATCACTATGGATAACTCATTTCACGGTCGAACAATGGCTACTATCACCGCTACTGGACAAACAAAGTATCATAAAGGTTTCGAACCAATGTTGCCTGGATTCAATTATGTCCCGTTTGATGATCTTGATGCAGTTACACAAGCAATTACCACACAAACCTGTGCCATCCTAGTTGAACCAATCCAGTCAGAAGGTGGAGTAAATGTCCCAAGCGTAGGTTACCTGGAAGGTTTACGAAAGATATGTGATCAACATAACCTCTTACTCATTTTCGACGAAGTACAAACATCACCCGGCCGGCTAGGTGCATTTTTTGGTCACCAAACCTACGGTGTTGTGCCAGACGTCCTCACAATGGCAAAATTCCTTGGGGGTGGAGCCCCAATTGGCGCAATGCTAGCCAAAAAGGAAGTTGCCGAAAGCTTTGTACCAGGAACACATGCTGCTACTTTTGGTGGCAACCCACTTGTCACAGCAGCAGCTCTAGCAACCCTCGAAACAATCATTGAAGAAGATCTATTTGCAAATGCCATCTCGGTTGGGAATTATCTTGCAGAAAAATTTATGCATCTTCAAAAATTGGTTCCACTACAGGAGGTCCGTGGTAGAGGACTGTTACAAGGAGTAGTTTTTGACATTGATGCCAAGTCAATTGCAACAAAATGTATTGAGAACGGTTTGATAACCATTTGTACTAATGATTATGTTCTCCGATTCATGCCTCCACTCAATATTACCAAAGATCATGTCGATGAAGCATATGATATTGTCGAAAAGTCAATTGCTGAAGTCACTTAGTATCAAATGGAAAACTGTTAATTATTTTTCCAACACCCACATACATTCCGTATAGTCACAGAACTTTCTGCTAAAAAATGCGAAGAGACTCATCTCCCACAAAATTTGCTAGAACTGCTCTAGTTAGCTTAAAATATGCCCTTCTCCTTTTAGTGTTACAATTTGTATTAGCATGTAGTAGCGGCCGCGGGACGAATCTTAAAATCTCTCCAGCAGAGATAGACGCACTTACCCCGATCTTGACCGATTTACGTTTGAGTTACGATCTAACTTTCTCACTTAAGATGCAAATGAAAGTTATTATCGAAGAAAAAGGTAAATCTGAAGAAATCCGTGAGGTCCTGTGGTATAAAAAGTCGGACACAAATGGTGACCTACTCCATATTCAGACAATGGGAGTTTTTAACGAACCCCGAATTATTGCCATTGCCGCTCGTGGCAAATTCCTGCTTTACTTTGTCAACGAACAAGAAGCAATTTTGGAATCCCTTGAAGATAGCGTCCTACGCGCCATCTTTGGAATTGATTTACGTATTTCCGATGTACGGAACGCTATATTTGCTAATCCGTTTCTTGATGGCAGGTTAGATTTTATTTCCCTATCGAAATCAAGCAGAAAACTCTTAGTCAAACGCCAAGGCGAAGAAACTGGGTACACCGAAGAAATCACGATTCTGCTACAAGAAGCCAACCCAACTATAAGGCAGTGGATTATCACAGATCAAAACGGCACTAAAATCCAAGAAACGAAATTTTCTGACTACCGAAGCGTTGGAGGAATTCTGCGGCCATTTCAGGTTGAAATTGCACGTCCAGTTGATCAAACAAGAGTACTTTTAAAGTCAATCAAACCAGAAATTAATACTGACATCAGCGATCAAAAATTTAGCTTCAGCTTTCTCCCTGAAAACACCAAGTTTGGTAACATCAGGTCAGGAAAAATAGAGTAAAGGGTGCTATGTTTGAGTTTCTCTTTCCTTAAGGAAACCACACCAACTCTCTTTGCTCTACAGTATTTCTTTTGATACCTTTGCGTTAGTAGTAAATTCATAGGATTTTATATAGAATTCTTCAACAGACATCCCAAAGTTCTTCTCAAATGCTTTTTCCCATCCCATTCCATTTCGGATATTAAAGGCAAAATTCCCATGAATTGTTGTAATGATTTACATTGCGGGGCTAGAACACACAAGCGACATTTCCTCCACTGTAATGATCTCATGCACTAAATTCTCGTTTTCAAGCAAATTCCAATCATCATAAGTAGAACCTTGCGGCATTGTCTTTCCTGTTTTTTTTTAAATCATCGAAATGCGTATTTAGATCTCGGCTATATGCCTCCCAATCCCACCAATCCATTATGTTTTTAAACAAAAGTTGCGAAACCTCTCATCCACCAAGATAGACCTCTCCATAACAACTGTCCCATTTGATTACTTGCAACAGCTTTCACAGAATAAACATATGCGGTTTGATACACGTACATATACTCATGTGTGGGTCCTATCACAAACTGGATTGGAGCTTGGTAGGGAGACATTGTCATTACGCTAGAAATCAAGCACCAACTCAGGCCACGATTTCCATTCTCCCAATCAAAACTATGTTCATCAACCCGATTAGCTATACGACAATATTCTTCTTTTTAGCTCTGAATTTGATTTTCGGATAAACGCGGAATTGGCAAAAAGTTCAGACTGAGCACTACAATCAACTTCTCAATCTATGAACCTTATCAAAAAAATACAAAGGTCCTACTTCCCCCAAACCGCTGAAAAGTGTTCAATAGAATTTTGTTATACACATTTCAAAAATTTTGGGTATTCAGTTGTGGAGCAGTAAACCGGGTCGAAATCGTTTGTATCAAAATCAACTAGCATATTCAGAACTCCCAGAGCACCTATAAATTTTTCTCCGAGAAGCACAAATACAGACAAATGTGCCAGCCAGTGGACAATCAAAATTAGAATGAACACATCGAAATAAAATCGTAAAAAAGCGCCAAAAACTCAAGAATCCTTTTCTCATCAACAAATATACACTAACATTCGAGCGCCGCTACGCGGAAACTATCTGCACGTTCGAAGGCCTTCGTCAAACAACTTCCATCAAACCCATGCTCCTTGTAACCACACTGAACATGTTCAATACAATCATATGCTGCATTGACATCTATACCTATAACCAATTTTTCAGGACGAACAATATATGCCTGTACAATACTTGTGTGATCATACTGGTCCCGAAACGGCATACTCAGTCTCAAATAATTGTCAGGTATTCCTCTCCTTCTATCCAAGGCAACAGCTTGATCCCAGGTAAGCAGATAAGCAACAGCAGGACATTTCTCTCTTGACCCTACATAGAAGATATTAGCAGCATAATAAGCTTTTTGCTTCCCAACAACCTGAAATGTGAGCTTAAAGCCATCAATGTATCCTCTTTTACTAGCCTTAACTTCACCAATCCTTTTGATTAAAAAATCCGTACTAATATCAGCCCCATATGCTAAGATCCATTGATCCGTAGCTTCCTGTTCGAGCCTAAACCTACGGTAATCTCCATTAACAATTAAGTTCTGATTTTTAACTCCATGGTTATAAAAGTAACAAGATGCTTGAACATTTACCCCATCCATCCTTTGAATTTCCACTTCTCGGCGTAAATAAAGAGAATCCTTTTCCCCAAAGGGCCTGTACCCTTCCAACCTATCTAATGCATCTAAGGTAACCTGATCGATTTCATACAATTCACCGAACACAGCCCCCTTTCCAACCTTCATACCAGGATAATCCCCCAAATCAAAAAGCTGTGCTTGGAACATCGCAGGACCTATATACTGACTAACGTTTAGGATAGACTCTCTTTCCATACCTTTCAACAACGTTCCATAAACGAAAAGCTGCATGATACTATTATCCTTAGAAAACTAATGGTCCAAATTGAGGAAAACACAACTTCTCAAATGAGAACGCATAATACGGGGTATTTAAAAAATCAGGTATCTTGCGAAAGCTTAATAATCCCCTTACTTACTCAATATGACATCCAACTATGTTATAGCTTTGCTAAACGACACAATGCCCTATATCCATGGCTAAGGACCTCCCCCAACCCGAGGATATTAAGTGAAAACCATAGCATGTTTCCATTTATTGACAAGCATTTCGGAAATAAATTTTGACAATTAAAACACTAGGCATCCATGACAACTTTTCGGAGGCCATCGCCGTTTTCTTTCCACCAGCTATAGAGAATCGAAATATCAGTTCCAATACAGAAGTGCTTGACTCCCATATCAAGATAACGCTTGGCTTGTTCCACACTACCAATTTCGGCCCTAGGAGGAACTCCCATCTTCAATGCGGTTTCAAAAACTCTTCGTTCAGCAGCTTGGATTTCATCAGACCCTCTTTGACCTACTTTACCAACGCTCATGGAGTAGTCAGACCCGCCCCATTGGATCATATCAACACCATCTACAGATAGAACCTCTTCTAAGTTACTAACAGTTCCTTCCTTTTCAATCATGATAACAACCACAATATCACGTAAGGCTTTTACATATTCATCCCCTCCACCATATCCCATATAGCTAAAGCGCCTTGTAGCCACGCCATAGGATCCGCCATCTTCAGGAGTATCTGCCCGACAAATACGTACACATTCCTTTACATCATCAACCGACCGACAATCAGCAAACAAAACGCTCTGAAAACCGGAACCGATCGCACGCTGGGCAATAAAACCCCGTGGTTCTTGATCCACTTTAATCATGCTTGACATATTATAAAGCTCTGCTGCACGGCACAGATTATCTAAATCATGAAGGTCAAATGGACCATATTCCGCTACGAACTCAACATAATCGTAAACACCAGTATGACCAATTGCTTCCACTATAGAAGGCCAAGTCGTATGAATGTGAGTCCCAATGGACGGCTCCCCTTCATTAAGCAATTCACGTAATTTATTCTTCCTCAAAATGTTCTCCTCTGTAAATAATATGGATTACCTCTTAACAATTAAATACATACCAAGACAAACCAGAGTAACACCAATAACATAATCTAGACTAATAGGCTCCCTTAGCACAATAATACCAGCGAGACTCACCAGCAATACACCCCCAAGCCGAATAGCAGGAACAGCAACCGATACTGGGGCATCTGCCCCAAAAGTTGTGTACAACCCTAATGTTACTCCACTGAATGAAATGCCAACTCCAATAGCAGCTAGCAAACCAGAAATTTGAAAAAACTGTGGAATGCCTTGGGCTTTTTCCAACAAAACCCAAGTTAGACCCGCCACAAATGTACAACACCCATAGATAAGCACCGCCAAACTATTTGACAGTTTACCAGATGCCAACTTGACAAAAAAATCCGCTGAAGCTAAAGCCAATGAGGTCAGTAGGGCATATTGAATCCAATGCATTTACATTGATCTTTCTTTACTCTATGAAATGAATCTAGCGCTAGATCTATCCATTTCCTATAATCTATGACACCTATTGTAGCAACAAGGGTTATGTTATTCCAAGTATTATTGTCGGACATAAACCAAATCATTGACAGAAAAACCAAGAACATATCCTTCCAACGAAAATTTTGATAGAATACAAAAAATAAAGTCTATTTAAGGGAAATCCTCAATGCCAAAAGACAAAAGAACATGGTGGCAGTTGTCAAACAAAGTCGATTATCTTATTGTAGGTATCTATGTTATTCTAGGCATATTAGTATTGAGAAAACACGAACCATGGGCAGATGAGGCACAAGCTTGGTTGATCGCCCGAGATTCAGGATTATTTGAGTTACTTTTTCAACGTTTACGTTATGAAGGACACCCTGGCCTATGGTACTTGATCTTGATGATCCCAAGCAGGATTTTTCCTTACTATCCAACGATCCAAGTTATCTGCTTTTCTATTGCTGTTACTAGTGTATATGTTTTTGTACGCACTTCGCCATTCCCCACTATCCTCAAAATTCTATTTCCGTTCACTTATTTCATATTTTATCAATATGCTATTGTAGCTCGAAGTTATGCTCTTCTCCCTCTGTTAATTTTCATGATCGGCAGTATTTATGCACAGAAATCTGAGAGGGTTTATCTTTTTACTATACTGCTCTGTTTACTGGCGTATACCAGTGTGTTTTCGGCACTTATAGCTATTTCTGTAATGCTTATTCATTTTTTCCATACCTTGCAATCGTGGAATAGGCTTGAACCAGAAAAACAAAAACAGCAAATCATCTCATTTGCCATTTTCACACTTTTTCTATTATTAATGGCGATCCAACTATGGCAACCCCCCGATTCATCTTTTGCCAAAAACTATCATTTTGATCTACACCGCGTCAAATCAATGTTTGTGACAGTGTTAGATGAGATTTTCTTTGAAATCCAACCCTTATCACACTTGGCTCTAGCCATTTCATGCCTATGGTTTTGGTCCCAGCGCGTGTTGCTATTGTACTTTCTATCATCGTTCTCAATCATTCTTTTGTTTGCCATTAAATATTATAACTCATGGCACCAAGGGATTCTCTTTTTGGCATGGATTCTACCCATGTGGATCAGCTTCCAGAAATCGGACACTACAGGAAGAATCACATGGACTTATTTCAGTCGAATTGCGACCATAACCTTTACAGCTGTTTTTATCGTACACATGTATTGGGCATACTCTTCGGCAATATCAGATTACCATGGGAGTTATTCTGGAGGACAAGCTATTGCAAATTACATTAAGGAAAATGACCTTTCTAACGCCAAGATCTACGCTACTAGCTTTTGGTCAACATCTATTCTCCCATTTTTCAAGAAGAACATTTTTGCTAATCATAACCAGGGTCAAAGGCCTGCTTTCTGGTTTTGGTCAGACAATAACAAACACAACAGCAATTTAGACTTAATTCTTGAAAAACAACCAGATTTGATTATCATTGGTCGGCCAACGGAGCCATTGACTGAAATTAATGGTTACCAAACAGTTGGTTTATTTGAAAGCAACCTATATTGGAAAAACAAGGTTAAAGAAAAAAATCACTTTGCAGTCTACCGAAAAACTGAATAAATCAAGCTGTATTTATTCAGTACAACTTACTCAGTCTAAAAAAACTTCATACTATAAACGGGAGGCTATAGCACGATCATTTACAAATGAATAATTTCTCCAACTAACAATCGCATGATAATACTGAATCCAAGACAGTATCATATTAACTTTAAAAACATATAAAATTTCAAATTTCAGGAGTTTACATCATTATGGATACACCATGGCTAAACAATTGTAATGGCGCAATTTCACTCAGTTTTGATGATGGATCACAAGCTCAACTTGACATCGCAATTCCAATTCTTGATGAGTTCGGTTTACACGGTACTTTTTATATAAATCCACGTGATACATCCAATCTCGAGCCGTGGCGACGTGTTGGACTCAACGGGCATGAAATCGGCAATCATACAATCCAACATATTTGCACTCAGAACTTTAATTGGGACACAAAAAAAAACCTTGAAACATCAACACTCGATGAAATTGAAGCTGATGTTGTAGAAGCAGAACGAAGGCTCCAAAAATTATTACCAGAACAACCGGACCGAACCTTCTGCTACCCATGTTACCAGAATTATGTAGGTCAAGGTCTAAACCGACAAAGTTATGTTCCTATAATCGCCAAACATTTTCCAGCCGCTCGTGGCACTGGAGAAACAGCCAATCATCCGTTACTCACAGACCTACACTATTTGACTTCATGGGTTGTGGCAGGATGGATGAAAGGAGAGGATTTATGTGCAGCCGCAGAAACAGCTGACAACCAGCAACGATGGATTATCTTTGTTTTCCACGGGTTCCAAAATGGACCAGCATCTGTCTGGAACCCAGCTGGCACCTACCACGCTGGAGCATTTTCGGGCAATGAATTCCGAAAACTTTGCGATTTTTTAGCAAATAATCGCCATAGATTATGGACCGACACGGTCTTAAACGTTTCTCAACACGTCATCAATTGGAGAAAGTCACTCTAAAATTCTTATTCAACCCAATTATAGTTGCAATAATCGATATCTACTTTGTTACCTGCGGGCATATCAATGCCACGAAAGGCAGTAGCACTGACAATAGCAGGTTGCGGATCACCCAAAAGGCAAAGCGTCTTATCAATGTCATAGGCACCTGTATCACAGCAAGCCCCACTACCAATCTTAGCTGAATCAATAAACCATGGTGAATCAAGCATTATATCTACATCAGGACGATCACGAACACAAAAACTCGTCATACGTCCGTAATACACATCTCCAATCTTCCCGGATGTAACATAATCGCGTATAGCATAACTGGCTCCTCCAAGACACGTCCCTCCACTCTAGTATCCAAGTTTGACATCTGCTTGGTTACACGTATCACACATGGTTTTAGACCTCTATTACAGTCATCGACATTGGTTTTTCACAGTAGACATGTTTATCTGTCTGCGCAGCTGCAATGGTAATTGATGCATAAACAAACGGCGGGAAATACTAATCATATCCAAGTTCGGCGCCTTCAGCATTTCATTGTAATCGCTGGAGATCTGAATCTGCTCCTTACTACCTTGTTCAAGATCCTCCCGCTTTATTGTCAACGGCTCCTTTTCTCCAGAAGCTTTTACTCCCTCTATTTGCTCACCTAGTCGCTGAATCCGCTTGGCAAACTCCAGTATGATGTTCCCCTGCCCTCTATCCTCTATTAAACCTGAAATGCGCGATAAATGGTAAAGTCCGCCCCAGACCAATCTTCACTTTGAGGCCAAACACCAGTGGATTATTCATATCGCAATGCCTCTGTAGGTTGTAGACGCGAAGCCTTAATCGCTGGATACAATCCAAACGTAACACCAATTATAGTCGAAACCAAAAAAGCAGCGACAGCAGCATTAATAGAAAACGACGCTGGCCATTGAGCATCTTTGATTAAAAACTTAGTTACTGCCAAAGCTGCTCCCAGTGCCAAGCCACTACTAATAATTATACCAATTGTGCCTCCAATAATACTTAGAAGTACTGATTCAAGCAAAAACTGTAAACGAATGTCAAAGCCTTTAGCACCAACTGCTTTACGCAAACCAATTTCACGAGTCCTTTCGGTAACAGATACCAGCATGATGTTCATAATGCCAATACCTCCGACAAACAAAGAGATTCCTGCCACCCCCGCCAACAACAATTGGAGTATCTTACTAATAGATCCAACCCGCTTAATTATTTCCTGAGCAATAAAAAAATCAAAATATTCCTCCGATTTATGCAGACGACGCAAAGCAATCTTCAATTCAGCAACCGCTTGATCTACTAAATCTATGTCAATGGCCTGAATCCAAAAAAGGAGACCATTATTTTTTTTCCCAGTAAATCGTGTTTCCATAGTTGTCAGCGGTATCAAAACTCGGTTATCCCAATTTGTGGTTGCCATCTTATTTCCTTTTTCAATCATGGTAGCCACAACGGTGAAACGTTGATCTGAAATTCTCAGCACTTCACCTATGGGATCGACATTTCCGAAAACATCCTGGCGAACTTTGGAGCCAATTGCACACACCATTCGGTTTTCGATCAGATCCTGGTCTTCAAAAAAATATCCAGATTCAACAGGCCAATTACGCCCCTCTGAATACCTTGGTGTAACCCCTTCAATCTCAACAGATTTGTTCTGTCCCCGATATGAAACAGTCTTCCCACCTGCCCCGATAATACCTGAAACGTTTTTTATCGCAGGGCAAAAGCTGGAAATTGCAGAGATATCTTGATATTCCAACCGTTCAGGAGTTTTATTACGAACCCATTTCCCATCTTTGCTCTTTATCTCGCCAGGACGAAACAAAACAATTGTTGTAGCCCCACCAATACGATCAAATTCTGCAATCACAAAGTATTTCAATCCACCACCAACAGATACCATTGCCACAACAGCAGCAATACCAATGATAATACCCAGAACAGTGAGAAGAGACCGCAATTTGTTTCGTCGAAGGGCCGATAAGCTGACGCTTAACCCTTGCATGATACGCATAGGACATTCCTAAACGAGATTGCTAACAATTAATTCTTAGAGACGAAATGAACAATTGGAAGATTAGACCAAAATATTAATTTAGCTATTAGAACTATTTATTTTTTTCTACCCTGACCTTGAAAAACAGTATTCGCCCCAATGATTCTATTTTGGTTCAAATGTTATCACAGGAAAAATTTCGCACATCGAAGATGGAAAGATAAAATTCTAACTAAGCATATACTTCAAGTTCCAATAAAGAACTCTCGTGATCAGGGAAAGATTGGCATTTTCCTACTCTAGGATCGATCAGTTAAGCAGACCATCCCATCTCTTCTAAAATCAAAGCGATCTTACCCTGATTAAAATACAAAAGAAAAGACGAACATAACTTTCAAACTGGAAAAAAACATGGAACTAGGGTATGTCCGCAGCACAACGAAACCCATAGTTGGTATCAGCAGACGTTGGTGAACGATGACTGCGACTAGAAACACGCAAGGCTTTAGTATCACCCAACCAAGAGCCCCCACGCAAAACCAACCAGCCATTCGGGCTTGAATTCGGTCCTTTAGGATTCTTCACGGGGGAACTGCCATAATAGCCACTATCGTACCAATCAGCACACCATTCCAATACATTCCCTGCCATATCATATAATCCATAACCGTTAGGCTCAAAACTTCTCACCGGAGCCGTTTGACTATCCCATTTATCCTTTGGTTCACCCCATGGGTCTTCGCCACCGGTACCAGCATAATTGGCATAATCATGCGCAATTCTATCTCCCCATGGATACTGTTTTCCAGGAAGCCCTCCTCGTGCCGCATACTCCCATTCCGCTTCCGTTGGCAACCTTTTCCCAGCCCATTTGCAATATGCGACAGCATCATTCCAAGTAACATAAACCATAGGATGCCTATCATCTGGTGAATATTTTTCCACTTCGTTCCATCGACTATATTTATGCCCACTTTCATCTACAAATTTCCTGAATTGCTCTACCGTTACTTCTTGTGAATCCATATAAAAAGGATCTAGTTCAACTGTATGAACTGGTTGTTCATCAGCCTCACCATCATTGAAATGATCCCCCATCTCAAAGCTACCAGCAGATATCAACATCATTCTAGCACCATCTGCCCTCCAAGTAATCACCTTCTTAGGACCTTCTTTTGGCTTCACTAACTCATCTTCACCACAACCCACAAAAACTAAGCTCAACAACATTAACACAATTATAGATTTCTTAACCACAACATTCACCATTAGAATAAACCTTCAATTTAGATCATAAAGACAGATTAACACAAAAAAGGACTACCTCTCAAGTCACAGCCCAGACAAAATTAAAACCAGGTACTGATTATTACTATAGACGTACAACTTCCAAAAATAAACAGCATTTTTTACTACTAAATTTTAAATAATTTCCCAAAATCAACTCAGAAAAGAGCAGAATATTGATGCTTGAAACCTTTTTGATATATGTGCTGTCTGCCACACCGGACTTTTCTGATTCTCAAATATCTTTGTCCACTCAATTGATTTAATAAGCAACGTATCCTTAGCAAATATCCCAACATCGGAAGCCAAATTGGCCAATATAACTCTGTAGTTACCTCTGGCTTCATTAATCCAGGCAACTGTACCTTAACGGCTTCTTCCCTAGACTCTCCCGCTTTTTCAGCAATCTCACCAATTACGTTGAGTTTCAAAGGCGTATCCATATTCCCAGGAAGAACAACATGAATACGAAGATTTAACGGTTTAGGCTGTCCTGCCAACGTAAGTCCGAAACCATATCCCCCCCTTGCTGGCAGCATAGGCAACAGATGAACTCCCACCAAGAACTCCAGCACCAGATGCTATCATTAAAATCAAAACACCACTATGCTGCTCCATTAAACTAACAGCATATTTAACAAAGAGAAATGTGCCTTTTAAATTGACATCAATAACCCTATCCTAGTCAACTACTCCAAACTGATCTACACACGTATTAGGACTCAACAAAATTCCCGCACAAGTGACTAAGACATCAAGTTTAGCAAATCTCCCTTTCACCGTATTCATCAGGTTGATAACATCACTTTCACTGGTGACATCTGTCTGAACAAATTCGGAAGTCCCCCCTTCCATCCTAATTATTTCTGCTGTTTTTTCCCCTCCAGAAATATTAGTATCAGCAACGATATCATTGGCACCTGACTTAGCATAACGTCTCGCCGTAGCCTCACCCAATCCCGACGCGCCACCTGTTATAATCGCAACTTTTTTCTTCAGTTTGATCTACCTTTCCACTCTCAACATACTAATTGATTCAATCCTGATAAATTGCAACTATTCAAATGTAAAGTCGTATTCAATTGTTAATTTACATGAATCACGTTTCTTTATCAATAACTATCTGATCTCCAGCTTTGACAATCTTAAATATCTTCGAATCACCGTCTACCGATCCGAGTATATTTACAGGACTATAAGCTTTAGGTTTATCACTAGTACTAGCAGGGGTTTTGCCAAAAAAAACACACAAAGCGCTACCTGGTGGCCAATACGCCAAGGTTCCAACATCAACTTCCTGCTGAGCATCTGAAACCTCTTTTAAGGAAACAGGAATTTCAAAGTAAATTTCATCCCCCCAAACATTAGCACTACCACTCAATGGTAATGCTCCCCAAATTTTGTTAGCCGAAACTGAGTCGTTCAACTCTGCTGAAACCGACAAGTTGTTGATAGTAATTAAGATTTTTCTCATCATTTTACTCTCGATGCATAAATTTTCTAGCCCATTTTATGATAGACATATTTACTTGTACAACCAAAGATCAACATAAACTTCTTTGAGTTGAAACACAATATAGAATTTGCTACTATAACTCAATTATTTAGAATCGGACACCTAAGAATTGAGGAAAAATAATTATGCCAGAACAAAATAACAAGCAAATTTATGTTTATGTAGGGACCTATACCAATGGTAACAACAGCAAAGGCATCTACGTTTACCGTATTAACTCAGATTCTGGAGCTTTAGAGTTTGTTAGCACAACAGAAAGGATTGAAAATCCTTCTTTTCTAGACATTGATTCTCAAAGAAAATACCTCTACTCAGTCAACGAAGTCGGGGAGTTTTCCGGTCAGGCTAGTGGTGCAGTAACAGCCTTCTCCATTAATTCAAAAACGGGAGAGCTGACATATTTGAACCAACAAGCCTCACGAGGTGAGGGACCTTGTCATCTTAGCGTTGACAAAACTAGCCAATACGTTCTGGTTGCCAATTATGGCGGAGGAAGCGTTTCAATGCTACCCATACAACAAGATGGGCAAATTGGTGAAGCAACCGATTTCGTCCAACATCAAGGTTCTAGCATAGATCCAAACCGTCAACAGGAACCACATGCTCATTCCATTATGATAGATCCTCATAATAAATATGCTTTCGCTGCTGACCTTGGTTTAGATAAAATCTTGATCTATCAACTCGATTTAGCCGCTGGCAAGTTGATACCAAATGACCGTCCTTGGACTTTAATCACTCCTGGCGCTGGACCACGTCATTTTGCCTTTACCCCCAACGGGGAATATGCATATTTGATTAACGAACTCGATTCCACAATTACGGCATTCACTTATGACACTTCAGAGGGAAACCTTGACCAAATACAAACGGTTCCTACACTTCCCAGTGACTTTGAAAATATCAGCCATTGTGCCGATATACATGTCTCACCATCAGGAAAATTTGTCTATGGATCCAACCGTGGACATGACAGCCTGGTCATTTTCAAAATTGAGGACACAGGCCACCTATCTTATGTTGACCATCAACTAACGCTGGGACAAAACCCTCGCAACTTTGCTATTGACCCCACAGGAACTTTTTTATTAGCAGCCAACCAATCAACCAACAACATCATCACCTTCAAAATAGACCAACAAACAGGAAAACTAACTTCAACAGGAAATATCGTTGAAGTCCCCATGCCTGTATGCATAAAGATGATTTATTTACCTTAAAAAAATTAAATTGCCAATGAAGATAACATAAGTGGAACAATTCGTCGTTGCCGTGCCACATATCGAACCGATTCAGAAACATCGCCCTCAGGATTATACCGAACAACCAATCTCTATTATTAAAACACACACAGACGAAAGAATATACGGATTAGGTGAAAGTGATCAAGGAAAACGGTTTGACGATACAGGCGAAACATGGATTGGGCTAAAACCTCATGACATTAAGGTGGCACGATCTCGGTGAAGGTTTTGGATCAGTAATCTTCGACATTGTAGGCAAAGCCTTGGATATACCTGTCCACAATTTAATAGGAGCACAACATTTGGGAAGAAGTTCCCATGGGCTACTAGTCATGCCCAATGGAACCAGTGGAATTTGTAGCAGAAGCAGAAAAAGGTACCAAACTAGGGTTTAAAACACACAAACTAAAAACTCGCTCTTGGAATATCGTGAAAATTGTCCGTTTAATGACAAACGTTGCTGGCCCCGATTATGTTATCATAATTAATCCGAATTTCACTTTTGAAACACCTGAAGAACCAATTCGATTAGCTCACTAATTGGAAAAACACAATACCGAAGCATTTAAAGATCAATTTTCATATATAGAACCTCAATTCAAATTACATACCCTAATTCCCAAATCCTTAACTAAGAAATGAAGGATAAACATGCTCTACTTGGTAACAACTGATCACTTTTCACGTTCATCTCCACGAACTCCTGAAGAGACAGAACTACTTCATGAGCAAGTAACAACTTCCATAGAAATCCTAAGCAAGCTAGAATCACAAGGAAAAATATTAGCTGGCGGTGTCATATCAGGACAAAGAAGACATATATTTATCATTGACGCGGAATCTAACGAGGAAGTCACTGAACTGGTGCAAAGGTTACCTTTTTGGATTGAACATGAGTGGGAAATCCTTCCATTGGAAACATGGAACCATTACTTAGATTTCCTAACTCAATATCGGGAAGAAATGGGACTAAAATATCTCATTTAGAAAAAAATTAAACATTTGTACCAAAATTAACAGTCCTAAGGTTTACACACCCGGCAAAAGCCGTTTGGAAACCAAAGTAAGGGTAACTGCCAATACAAACAAGGGATAAAATAAGGTTAGCAACCGTCTCACAAACCCTACACTTCAATATCAACAAATTACGGGTCTCAGTTTATCCCCGTATTTGCGAGAAAGAGCTACAATTTACCCAGAGAGAACAATGGAAATAAAATTTAGCGCTGGGGGTATAAAGTAAAGAAAAAGCCTAGATAGGAATAATCATCCCACTGGTCAAGCGTCAATAGACACATAATGACAAATGAGTCAACTAGCCCGACTCCATCTACATTCAACTATATCCTTCAAAGTGGAGAGAGGCACTTCTCTCCCATCTTAAATGCTTTTCGCCGGTATCAATTCTTCCGAAAAATTCATGTTACTACATACCAATCTACAGACAAAAAATCATATAACGTCAACAGCAGTTGGTTTCTTTGCCATGAATTCTATGTATTAGAACCTGAAACTACATACCGCTACTTTTATCGCATTATCCCTAATGGAATCTAAGGCTGCAACACTATACAGAACGATGGAAGTGTAAAGGCAGCTCATACCAAAAAAGTTTGCTCTTTTAAGGGTTACATTATATACTACCCTCAGATACTCCGTGAAAAAAGGAGGTGGTCAAATGTCTAATTATGACATGATCATGGGAGGTGCTGTCTCTTAAGGGACAGAGCACCTCCCATGATCAATTCGTAAGAGGTGGTCAGAACGTAACCACCTACATAAGGAAGCGTAGGGTGTAATTAACCTACGCTTCCTTATTTATTTGACATCTAAACTCAGAATATTCGGACGCTAATAAAGATGGTAATGGAACTTAGAATAAACTATAAATTTCATCTTTCTGGCCGTTATAACATCACTAATGCTACATCCGACAACAACAAAAGGCCAAGCAGTAGAGGACGGCTTAATTAGTCACTGGACCTTTGACAAAAAAAATACCAACATTAACGCAGGTGAAGCACTAGATCAGGTTGGGAACGAGCATCCCGGAGAAATCAAGGGACGGCCAAAAATCGTTAAAGGCAAAGTCAATGAAGCTCTGAAATTTAATGGCAAGGAAGACTATATTGTTATGGGGGATGTAACAGAAGGTCAGGATTTAACCTATGCTATGTGGATAAAAGTCGATAAGTTTCCTGAGGCCCCAAAGGTTATCATCTGGGACGATAACCCCAATGGTGGAGGTGACGCTTGGCTACAACTGAACGCAAATGGAACAGTAGAAACTCAACGAGCTGGCGACGGTTTTGGTGTCTTCAAAACAAAATCACCAATAAAAGCTGAAGAATGGACACACATCACCTATGTAGCCGACGGAAAGAATGATATCAAGACATTATATCTAAATGGTTCACCAGCTGGTGACCAGGGAGGTAAAATCACCGCCCGAACGGGAATTAGTCATGTTGTCGTCGCTGTAGGGCATGACCGTAATAACTTCATTAAGCCTTGGTATTTTGACGGTGATATGGACGAAGTCGCTATTTATCTTCGTGCCCTAACTCCCCAAGAGGTAAAGAAAAACTATCAAGAATCAATGGCTATCGATCTCAAAGGTAAATTAGCTATGACTTGGGGAAACATTAAGAACTAAGTAAGTTCTTATCAATTTAACTCGCTAAACCACAGTAAAACGAATCAACTTGTTTTGCAACTGAATGAGTCTGAAGAACCTAATTCTTTGTACTCATTGCCATATAATACAGATTTAGACCTAAATAAGCTTAGCAACTTTAATTTCCCCTCTTGAATCCTTATACTACAATTAATGTGTACTCGACCATATAAATCCATTTGGATTTAACTAACATATATCCCTCCTCGACATCAACAAATATGCTAAAGCAGAAGGATTTGATGTCAAATAAATCCCATGAGTTCCTAACTGCGGTATCCAGTCACAGGGGTAGAGTTCACAGATCAGTTCTAGGCACCACGAATTGAAGTTAACCGAACAGCAACCTTGCCATAATGCTTTCACCATTGTGAAAACAGACATCGAATCCGCAATTTCGAAGTGACTGGAGGTTTAAAAACAGGGGGATTTGATGGTATCTACTTAAAAGACTCAGATCCCTACAAAGTAGCGGAAGATCCCACCTACATTTTAGCTACTCACCAAACCCCCAAACTAGAAACCTACTTTAGATCATTTAATCGTGACGAGTGCAATATCCCGATTTTGGAAAGGATAATGGTACAATGGCACAATTTAGCAACCGGTTACAAACATTTCTACTTATGGGACTGAACCAGATATATTCAACCAAATTTCCTCAGACACAATCCAAACAACAAGCATTGGGTCAGCAATGCAACTTCATAAAAGCATGTCTGGAGGTGCCCTCGAGTGGCGTCTACCTCAACAAAAAAGATAAAACAGATGAAGGGAAAACCAAATTTAACAGGTTTAAGATTCTGCCCATTACGCCCAGAAAGATATGTTCGCTTCTATCACTATGTCAGCTGAAAACCTTTTCTAAAAGTTCCGGTTAAATACAATCACCAATTGACAAACGTTCACATCTATTTAATAATGGAAATGGACTCAATTTGGATCGAATCGTAACTCAGAACAAAAGTTAATTATGGCATTCCCTTCACACAGCACTACTCACCATCCAACAGTAACCAGATACACATAGCATGATTGCTAGAGCACATCCAATTGCGAGCTTAGCTAGTGTGCGAATACTTCAACGAATGTACAACTCACTTTGATGTAATTTACAATCAAGGCAACGCTGTAGCAACAACACTCAGGGTCTTTAGCTCAGGTTTCGGATCTGGCATTGTTTTAGGTAATATGGGTATGTTCCTTAATAATTTCATGAATTGGTCCGACCTTTTTCCTGAAACCACAGATGATTCTGAACTTAATTAAACATTATGATGAACATTCAAACAGCCATTGAAGCAGCCCACCCCCGAGTTGGGCAATCCAGCACTGATGTAGGTATCAAACGGATTCTATCCAAATAAGAGAACTTACTACACGAGGACATAACGTACGAACACTTCCAACTTGTACAGAAGCAGTAGAAAGAAACCAAAGTATCACTGTTGACCAAGTAGAAAGTACATTCATAGATGGCGCTAACCCACGTCGTGCCGGATACGCCATCACAATTCAATTTGATGCATTATTGAGGTAAATTTCTCGATTTTTTCTAGATCTTAATATTAGGAGCAACATGAAAAACCCACACATTATTTATATTCTTTCAGATGAACATTGCGGAACAGCCATGAGCCACATAGGTGACCCAAACGTTAGTACCCCAAATATGGATCAACTTGCATCAGAAGGGGTCAGTTTTCGCAATGCCTACGCCAATTGTCCTATCTGTACACCATCACGAGGAACAATTTTCTCTGGTCGCCATGCTCATGCTGGACCTGTGCAATTTTTCTTTGATGTTTATAAAGCAACATCACCCAGTACCGCCACAATACTACGGACAGCTGACTACCATACTGCTTACTTCGGAAAATGGCACTGTGGAGTTGTTCAAGATCAAGAGCCAGAAGAAGTTCGACAAAATCGCCAAGACTATACACGCTGGCCAATGCGCACACCAGAATACCACAGAGGAGGATTTCAGGATTGGTTTGGCTTTGAAGTTAACAACGCACCTTTCGAAGGATTCTACTATCATCAAAACGACGTCAATCCCAGAAGAATCAATGGGTATCAAACCGACGTCCTTACTGACATGATAATACAGTATATCAATGAGTATGGTCATCAGAAACCGCTTTTCTTGGTTTTGAGCGTAGAACCACCCCATTTCCCTTTGGATGCCCCTGATCAATTTATGCGTTTTGATCCAACAAAACTAAAAACCCAACCCAATTTTTCAGACACACCAGAAATGCGAGAAAAATTGGCTACTTATTATGCGATGGTAGAAAATTTAGACTGGAACCTCGGACGGGTTTCAGACGCACTATCTAACAACAAAAAATTTGCAGATAACACTTTGACCGTTTACTTCTCTGACCATGGAGACTTTATGGGAAACCATGGACTTTTTGAAAGAAAAGAAAATCCTCATCAAGAATCAGTACGTGTTCCTGCTATATTTCACTGGCCTAACCGAATACCACCGCAAGGTATGCGTAATGAGCTTTTCAGCTTAGTTGACATGTTACCGACCACACTTGGCCTTTTAGGCATTGATATACCCAGCCATCTGCAAGGTCAAGATTTCTCCCCAGCTCTACTGAATAAACCTTTTGTAGAACCTCATCACATCTTATTAGAAATGTGTGGGAACCCAAGATGGGATCTCGATTTCCTCGATTGGCGAGGATTAGTCACTAACAAATGGAAATACGCTTACTATGAAACAGGACACGAACTTCTGTTTGATCTAGAAAATGATCCCTATGAACAAAAGAATCTTGCCAACACCCAAATTGAAATTAGAAATCAACTTCGGCAACAACTATTAAAAACACTAGCCGAAACTCGAGAACCATACTTCGATGTCTTGATCGAACATGGCGTTAACTTGGAAACTCCAGTCATTAATGTCTCCACTGGCAAACACGGTGGAATATCACCAACATGGGACAATGTAATCCAAACGGATTAAACATCATTTCCACAGATGATATTAAGCCAAAAAGCAACTTAAATATATTTAAGTTGCTTTTATTTAGTGCTTTTAACCAAATTCTATGCTATAGCAATAATAATTAGGTTAAAAATGAGTTTAGTATAACACTAAAAACCAGAAAATAGAGGAATGTGGTGACAGAAGAACAGAAGTTTATCTTTGATTTGAAAGGATATTTACTGATACCTGAAGTTCTGAAAAAAACAGAAATTGAAAGCCTGAAAGAGCAAATTGAAACCATTCGTACGAATCCAGAATCTTTACCAATACATGAAAGAAAATTTCCAGGTGGCATAGCCTCCATACTAATTGATCACCCTACTATCATGAACATCTTAAACGAGATCATTGGTGAAGTACGCATGGAATCAAGCTGGTTCACTTATAGGAACGCTGAAGACAAAGGACCAACACCTCATGGTGGCGGACGCAACACCAATCCAAACTTCAGCTATCAGTGTCACAACGGGAAAATCTATTCTGCACTAACTCGCGTGGTTTTTGAACTCAACGAAGTCAAACGAGGCGACGGAGGAACACTATTCATGCCTGGAAGTCACAAATCAGATTTTCCCATGCCGGAAGAACACCGATGTATCGAATCACCTCTACTAGAAACGTACGATTGTCCACCAGGTTCAGCTATTATATTCACAGAAAACCTCTGCCATTCGGGAGACAAATGGACAAATACAGATTACCCGCGAATTGCAGTATTCAACTGCTATAATTTTGTTGGTTGTCAATTTCATAAACCTTCTGTCCCCCAAGTAATAATTGAACACCTATCATCAGAGAAAAAAAAATTTTTCAGAGATGTTTGGACATGGAACCAAGGAGGGGCAAATAATGGACGAAATCTCTACTATGACGATTGACACATTACGCAAACAAACTCAAAACTAATGCTTAATTCATTGAAGATATCATAGAAAATGTTTAAGATTAGATCAATTGCGGCTACATTGTGTACCCGAGGAACATCAGTGAGTAGTCTCAAACCCACAGGTGCTGTGACGAAACAGGAAGGGAAACAAGAACTTCATCGCGTTGCTGAATCTAAAAGGATTGCTAATCGATCAAAAAAATAAGGCTTCAGTAATTTCCCCACCAAGATTTTCCATTTCATTCAAGTTCCACCCCAAATCATCTAAACGACACTAATCATTGCTAGTTTTCCTAGCACCCTTTGCCAAAAAATCACGCATACCTCCCCATACCACAACTATCAAACATGGGAAAAAATGATGCTACTTAACAAACTGCGCAACTTCCATTCCAATGGCACATTTGTTGCGCTATACTCCAACAGGATCTTTATTGGAATTACAGACTTTTATCAAAAAACTCTTGCATTTATAACTTGCAATCTTTTTCAAGCTGTTATACCTTACCAAGTATTATTCCGTCACTCTAATATAATATTACAATGTAATATTATTTACCATTACCAGAAAAATCCTGTGTGAGTATCTTCAATTTTGCATCACACAATTCGTTTTATTTTTACAAAGACAGAGAATTGCTACTTGTAAGACAATATTGCAAATGCGTTTTATAACCAGCAATTTTTTCTTGGTTAAAGATAAACTAGTCCACATACGATAGCAACCTATCGTATTGCTTTGACTTTGAAGGGAGTATACAACACAAAACCGGATTATCGTTTTCACATAATACGATTCAAGGTAAGATCTCGCATTATAATTCTCAACCTTCCATTATAATTATTTTCATTACCACTAGGAGTAATAAAATGCAAACAAAGAAAATGGCCTACGCAATCTTGCTAGCGGCTTTTCTATTCGGATTCTCAACTTTGTCTTTCGCTGATGAATCAGCCTTAGATTCAGGTGATACAGCCTGGATGCTAGTTTCGGTAGCATTAGTTTTGTTCATGACCATACCCGGATTGGCTTTGTTCTACGGTGGTTTGGTACGGAGTAAAAATGTTCTATCTGTGCTAATGCAGTGCTTTGCCTTAACCGGACTAATCACTATTGTATGGGTTTTATTCGGCTATAGCTTAGCCTTTGACACTACTGGGATGACCGCGGGCGAAATGAACTTAAACTCTTTTGTAGGAGGTTTGGGTAAAGCATTCCTAGCAGGAATTGGTGCTGATGCAATGAGTGGTACAATTCCGGAAACCGTGCTTATTATGTTCCAGCTTACTTTTGCTATTATCACTCCAGCCTTGATCGCAGGGGCTTTTGCCGAACGGATGAAGTTTTCAGCTATGCTACTTTTCTCGGCCATTTGGTCATTGGTTGTTTACGCTCCGATTTGCCACATGGCTTGGTCAGGCGACGGTTCGTTTTTCGGTGATATTCTAGGCGCGCTCGACTTTGCAGGTGGAACAGTTGTTCATGTCAATGCTGGTATCGCAGCTTTGGTTGCCGTTTTTCTAATCGGTAACCGAAACGGGTATCCTAAAACGCCAATGCCACCACACAATTTAACTTTAACAGTGGTTGGTGCTTCCATGTTATGGGTTGGCTGGTTTGGTTTCAACGCCGGTAGTGCTTTGGCCGCCGATGGAACAGCTGGCATGGCAATGCTGGTAACACAAATTTCGACGGCTACTGCAGCTCTTGCCTGGATGGCTGTCGAATGGGCTAAACATGGGAAACCAAGCGTACTAGGCATCGTTACGGGTGCTGTAGCCGGATTAGTTGCTATTACTCCGGCCTCTGGAAGTGTAGGCCCAATGGGGGCAATTGTCGTTGGTTTTGCCTCAGGTGTTATCTGTTTCTGGGGGGCCACTAGTCTCAAACAAAAACTTGGTTATGACGATTCACTGGATGCTTTCGGTGTGCATGGTATCGGTGGTATAGTCGGCTGTATTTTGACAGGCATATTTGTCTCCTCCGACCTTGGTGGTCAAGGATTGGGTGACGGAGTAACAATAGGTAAACAAGTTTTGGCTCAAATCTACAGCTTGCTATTTACTATTATATACTCGGGCGTTCTTTCCTTCATTATCCTGAAAATCGTTGATGTCGTTGTCGGCCTACGTGTGGATGAGGATCAGGAGCAAGAAGGCCTAGACCTGTCTCTTCACAACGAGCGCGGATACGATCTCTAAAGGAATTCCCTTCCTTAAAATATAAATGCTAGTGTTATGGCAATGCCATAACACTAGCATTTGATCCGAAATCAGAAACTAACAAAGTAGCGGGAAACATACAGACTCCCATCGAGCTCCACTATACAAAATACACATTCAGTAGCTAACCAATACTGAAAACCCAGGAAAAATATTAACACATGAACAAGAGCCATAACCAAAAGGCTCAGAACAAAGTGTTGAATCTATCTAAACATTCACTCCAAATTCCCATCCTCATCGTGCTCGTATCCTCCACCTCTATTGCCGTTTTGGCTGATGATCACGGAGTAGATTCAGCTTGGACAACCGATGTTGCCGTCGATACCTTATGGGTTTTAGTTGCAAGTATGCTAGTGTTCTTCATGAATGCAGGATTTGGATGCATCGAAGCTGGTTTCTGTCGAGCTAAGAATGTTGTCAACATCTTAGGCAAAAATTTTGTTGTTTTTGGAATCTCATCCATAGCCTTCTGGATTATAGGATGGGCAATCATGTTTGGGGACGGTAACGCCTTCCTAGGCACAACAGGTTGGTTTGTTACTGGCGCTGATAACAGTCCTATAACAGGGGATTCATATAACGGAGTTTACAGTTCTATTAACTGGACCGGTATTCCACTTTTCGCCAAATTTTTCTTCCAACTAGTATTTGCAGGAACAGCAGCTACTATTGTTTCAGGTTGTGTAGCGGAACGTATCCACTATAAATCCTATATGGCCTTTACTATTTTCCTTGTCGCCTTCAGCTACCCTGTTACTGGACACTGGATCTGGGGAGGCGGATGGTTAGCTAATATGGGAATGTGGGATTTTGCAGGATCAACAGTTGTCCACTCAGTAGGTGGTTGGGCAGGTTTAGCAGGAATTATACTGCTTGGCCCCAGACTCGGCAAGTATCGAAAGGACGGGGCGGTCTCACCAATTCCCGGCCATAGTATGACACTTGTCTTCATTGGCAGTATGATTCTCTGGCTGGGCTGGTTCGGTTTCAATCCTGGTAGTACAATGAGTATCACAGGAGAAAGAGCTAAGTCTGTAGCTCACATCGTGGTAACGACAAACCTGTCCTGTGCAGCAGGTCTCTTGACTTCTACCATTGTCTCATGGCTATTGCTAGGCAAACCGGACTTCAGCATGACTATCAATGGAGCGCTAGCAGGACTAGTTGCCATCACAGCCCCATGCGCGTTTGTCAATCCAATCCCATCCGTAATTATCGGGATTATCGCAGGAGTCTTGGTTGTGTTCAGTGTCCTCTTCTTTGATAAAATCCGTATGGATGATCCAGTAGGAGCACTATCGGTTCATTTAACCAATGGCATCTGGGGGACATTAGCTGTTGGGCTTTTCGCGGAAGCTACTCTGGGAGGAATAGGCGTTAATGGGCTCTTCTATGGAGGCGGCGTGGATTTGCTTATAGGCCAATTTGTAGGTGTAATTGCAGTAGGCGTATTTACATTTACCTTAGCACTTATTGTCTGGACAATTATTAAAGCGACTTTGGGACTACGAGTCGAGCAAGAAACAGAAACAATAGGACTCGACATTTCCGAGATGGGGATGGAAGCTTATCCCAACGAGAACCCATTTGGATAAATAGTCAGTTCAGTCTTAACCTAGCTCAAGTTCAAGTTTATCCAAACTTGAACTTGGGCTTTTATTTACCTACCACTACAGTTTTAAATATAAACGGATTAATACTAGAATATCTACTATCCTCCATAATTGCTCAAAGCTATAAGCTACTCCCTCCACAAAACGATAACCTTCTCTATTTACTGCTGATTTTACCAACAACTCTCTGAAAAAAACAGGCATGCCGTCTACTCAGAATAAAGTACTATTCTAGGAATCAGACTTATTCTCGATAATTTCCCAACTAAGTTATTGATGGCACATCTATTGCTCTTTAGGAATCAAAGAGTAATCTAATAACCTACGCTTGGACATACAATATCTCAGCACATCTTAATTCTGTGACCTCTAACATATTGGACTTCAACTGGGCCCATATAAAAGGTACTAATAATTTTGAATCTGTGACCACGTGTCTAGCGTTGTAGTGTTACGCTTGTTTCAAGTTTCGAAGTAGTCTTAAAGATTTTTAATTAAACCTATTAAACTTCAGGAGGTTTAACTTTGGGTTCTAACAAAAAAAGGGAACTAAGTTTGTACTTGGTTGCCTTGGTTTTGATTCTTTCATCATGGAGCATTTCCAATGCTCAAATAAAGTTAACAGATAATTTGTCACTTTCTGGTTTTCTGGATATGTCCGCAGGAACTTCGATTGTTGAAGACGAAGACACAGAGGCAAACGCTAGTTTTGACCAGTTTGAACTCGATTTTCACTTTGCCAACGATAAAGTTTCAGCTCGTATAGATGTTGACAGCACATCTACAACTTCAGACGCAAGTCGTTTGATTGGACTAGAACAGGCTCACGTGTCTTATGCTTTTAGTGACAAACTCAGCATAACGGCTGGAAGATTTCTCAGTTGCATAGGCTTTGAAGCCGCTGAGCCAACAGATATGTATCAATATTCTTGGTCTCAAGGTATACCTTATCCAGGTTACCAAGACGGTGTTGCTATTAACTTCACCTTAAATGATCAAGTTGATATTTATGCCTCTATGGTCGAGAGCGTTTGGGGACACCCCATGAGCTCTAGTCTTAACCTGCCCAGTTTTGAAGCTCAGGTTGCCTTAACACCAATCGATAAACTAACAGCCAAAATAGGGTTTGCCGGTGACGTTCTTTCTAATGGTGCTAAAACTGAATATTTGCAAAGTGAAGTCAATGCTTGGGCACAGTTTAATGTAGCTGATAATTTCTTCGTGGCTGCAGAATTCGACCTGCTGGGGAATTGGAATGCAATTGATGAAAAGGGTAATTTGCGTCCCGAAGGCGATAGCGGAATGCACTTCTTAGGTATGGCTAACTATGGTCTAACAGACAAAGTTGCTATCACTGCGAGGTTTAGTGGTTATAAAGTTGGAGATGATGCAGATTTACAAACAGAAGTTACATTAAGCCCATCATATACCTTTACGGACAACTGGGGCGGGCTCGTTGAGTTGAGACAAACTCTTAACGATGGAGGTGGCAACTCACGAACCGACATCGCCATAGAAACGATCTATACTTTCTAAGTTTTGAATTCAAAACTTTAGATCAATTTCGAAGCTTTTATCCAAAAGCCTACACCTGAAAACAGGCGTAGGCTTTTTCATTCTAGGATCTCAGCCATCGTTATCCACTCACTCTCAGGAGTTGTAGGTAACAAACAATACAGTAATCTAACTCGGATGGAACGGTTCGGTTTTAGGTCGAAGATAAATTGCCGAAGCTCATCCGGTTGAAACCGATTGTCCGTCTGATCAGCCCCCAACATCATTGAATGCTTAACCTGTTCATGATATTCAATGTGCCCCAGCGAATTTAATATTTTCACATCAAGTATAATGGTACGTAACCCTTCCCCTGGTAGCACATGACCCGACTTGTTTTTTACTCCAATAACTGCTTTCCCATCTCTTTTTTCTAACATCAAATCGGCTGCACCCTCCAACATTTTCCCACTCCGACTGGCTATCCATGTATGCCGTCTTCCTGCAATTCGCTCATAACTAAGCGTACTCTGCATGCGTTTGACCTTTGGCATGTGGCAGGTAGCACAATTTTTACCCTCTCCTGCAGCCTGACTCCTTTTAAAACTACTAACCTGATTATGCTCAGGAACCGTCGACTGGCCATGACAAGTACCACACAGTTCAATCGCTTTTGTATGGGCTTCATTAGTAACATTAGCATGAAACATTGCATCAACATTCATCGATGGACCATGCATCCCACCATTCACATCAACATGACAAGTCAAACAAGAAACCCCACTCTGGTGCCCCTTAGCCCTCAACTTAGGCATGTTTCCAATGCCAGTGATCAAAACCGGCTCGGGCGCATGACAAGGGTCACAACTTTTTTGACGATCTACAACCGTACTAGCTGCTTCCTGATAAATTGGATCCGACCATGCTTTCGCATGCATTGACCTTTGCCATTCTCGCCAAATAGCGGGATGGCAACTTCGGCATTTTCCTGATTCAAACCCTTGCTCAATGTCCTTAAGCTCCAGATAACTCCCCTGTTCAGCTGACGAGGAATAATGAAAAGCCAAAAGCAATATTCCAAAGACAGAAATTGAAAAAACGAATAGATAAAGAAAAATTCGACGTGCCATCACGAATCAAAATCTCTGAACAGTTTTGCAACCGCTTTTTCAGCACTATTGATACAATCTGGGATCCCCACACCATGAAACGCATTTCCCGCAAAAGCCAGCCCCGAGAAGTTAGCTACCTCTGACTCAATCTGTGCTACACGATCAATATGCCCAAGATAATATTGAGCAATTGCATTATCATATTTGCTAACCAACGCATCAACAGGATAACCTCGAATATCTAGTAAAGCATTCAAGTCGTGAAGAACCAACTCAATGATCTGTTCTTCGGTTTCCCCTATAATATCACTGTCTTTAGACAAATCGACAAAAGCACGCAACAAAACAATATTTTCAGGTGTTCGATTGTCAAATTTCACACTACTAAACGAACAAGCAAGAATCGACTTTTGTTCAATAGATGGAACTACAAAACCCATTCCGTCAAGAGGATGACCAATTTGTTCTCGACGAAACACTAGATTAACGGTTATCGAGGAAGAGTAAGAAACAGAGCTAAGAAGCTCAGAGATTTTTGGGCTAAAAGATTTGATAATTCCCGACGCATGACAAGCAGGCAGTGCTACACAGACAAAATCAGCCTCAATATGCTGATCGTGGTTAAAGTCTATTAACCACTTTTTTTCTTTAGATTGAAGGCTAACTCGATCAACTTCGGCCCCAGTAACTATACAATCTTTAGGGATACGCCTGCTCAGTTCTTCAATTAGTGTCTGCATACCAGATTGAAAAGACAAGAACAAGCTATAACGTGGACCACCAGCATCCTGCTGATCCGAATTCTTCTTTTTATAAACCAATGCCCGAATGATGCTTTCATGATGTTGCTCCATGTCATGAAACTGCGGCATAGTTGCCCTTAGACTCAATTTGGAAGGGTCAGCAGCATAAATTCCCCCGATCATAGGCTGAGCGATTCGTTCAAATACTTCTCGTCCCAAACGACGAACAACAAAACTTTCAAGTGATTCGTCTACATTGCCATCTTTCGGTGGCAAAAACAAATCCATAGCCATCCTCAATTTCCCCTTGAGACTGAAAATCGGTGACCTAATCAATGGAATTATCATACTGGGCGCCATCATGTAAAAACCTTTAGGTGTAGCATGAAGGCTATTATCGTGGACAACAAAACTTCGTCGATACCGATCGGTCGTTCCAACTAGCTGACCAGCAATACCGAGCTCTTGGCACAAATCTCGAGCCCAAGGTTTAGTCGATATGAAAGCATCTGGTCCTCGCTCCATAAGCACACCGTTATGCTTGATAGTACCAATGACCCCACCAAGGTGCGAAGAAGCTTCAAACAGCTTAATATCCAGTGGAAGATCCCGCTTTCGAGATTTAGAAATAAGCTTATAGCAAGCAGTTAGACCACTGATGCCACCACCAATCACAATTGCCGTTTTTGCGTTAGGATTTTGACGCTCTGTCAATTACACCCTCAACTTTTTAGTAATTATTTTTCCAGTTTTAAATTTCACTATAACATTTCCAATTGAGAGAAAATTACTAACTATCAACAGTAAGACACCAATATAGAACATACTAATAAATTAATATGAGCTCTCTATCAATTATCTACTGACCCAAGATATTTGACATTCCCAATCTAACCAGCTATCATAATTCATTTGAAACTCCCAATTATCTCAAGGCCGTAAGTTCAATGAATATTTAGGAAAAAGCCAATTCTCTTTATCGGGATAGTTTTTTCAAACTAACAAATTTCCTAGATGGCCGAAGGAGGCATTAGAACTAGCTATTCGATCAATCCCAACTGGAGAGGGGATACAATCCGTCTAATGCTTCATACAATAGAGGGAAGGAAAAAGCATTCACACAACCAAAGCCAAAACCTCATTTAAATATCAGATCCCAGACAGTTTTGACACAGAGACAACCACTAACAGAAAACCTGTCGCCTTCAGATCAAGATGGAACTATAACAAACACTTCTAGCGCATAGACTAGATAAGAACATATCAACCACAATAAAAACCATCAAGCTCTTAAGAACAACTATCTGTCCAAATCAAACAAAAACTGTTTAGTAATGCATTTCTGACCGATTTGAAGTATCAAGTGACTAAACCAATCAGCATTCAATAATATTTTCAAAACAAAAATAGAACGACTCCTAGAAATAAGACTAAGCCACCACGGTTGAATAAGAAACGTTTCTTGTGCTACCGAACTATCAGAAATATGGATATGCAACACATCGCATCTAGTCAATTTGGCAACTTGTCGATCCCCAAACTTGCACACGAACGGTAAACCCAATGCATTTCCAGCCAAGCTCTCCAAGAAACCATCGAAAATGCCCCTCGGACGAATGTTCAAAAACAATTCAAATAGGAACAAGTACCCACTACAAACTGCATACAAAAACCAAAAACAAGAAATTACTGCAATCTCTCCCGCTGGAGATCCAAGCAAATTGACTTTTTACCATGTTGACAGAACTAACCCCAATCCTTCAAAGCCTATGAAAAATCAAGTTTAGCTAATTACACCCTTTTTTTGTAACTGCCGGAACCGATCCAAAGTTTTATCAATTCCCTTTTCCATCGTGTAATCCTGTACAAAACCAATTTCCTCGGCAATAGCTGATGCATCATAATCCCATGAGATCCCAAACAAACCAGGCTCCAACGAAATATTCGCATCAGGATCAATCGCTTTTAGGTAATCGAATCCTTCCTTAACTCCTCGAACACCACCGCGCACGTTGAAAATACGTGTTTTGGTTGTTGGACAAATAGCAGCCATAACAATTGACCTCGAGACATCTTCAACATACTGCCAATCTACCGCATCATCACCAAAAGGAACTCCATAAGTCTTACCAAGTGCTACAGCTTCTATCATCTTCGTCGTGAAAGATGTAGCACCACGTGTCCTCCCCACTCCGTAAACAGCTGTAAAGCGAAGACCAATTGTATCAAGACCATACTCATCAAAATAATGTTCTGCATAACGTTCATTCAATGACTTGCATGCTCCATAAATAAATTTTGGAAAATGTGGCGAATCATTCTTGACTTGTTGATGATTGTAGTCATCTGGAGACCCAAAAACCCCAACAGTACTAGCCCATACAGTCCGTTCAATACCGAAAACCCGAGCAGCTTCAAATATGTTAACCGTCCCCTCGGAAACAATTTTTAAGGCCAAAGGAGGATTCGCTTGGCAAGCTGGCACCTGCCACGAAGCGAGATGGATGATCCGATCAATATCATTCTTTTTAATAGTTTGCAAAATATTCGGGAGATCTACGATGTCCCCCCCAACGAAGGTGATTTGATTGATCTGATCCTCATTTAATACCATTTCTGGAATTGTCAGGTCATACGTTAGGTCATAAACAACTACTTGCTCTCCTGCTTCCAACAAATCACGAATAACGTATGATCCAATACAGCCAAACCCTCCTGTTACTAAGTATGTCATTAACTCATCCTTCTCATATTATTCATCTTGCTTTTGAGGTGAATCAACATCAACCAAAATATCATCGCCTTCAACTTTGACGGGATAAGAGGGAATGCTCAAACTGCCAGGCCAAACTGACTCTCCTGTCTTAACATCAAACTCCCACATGTGCAACGGGCACGAAACCACACAGTCATTCATAAAACCATGATGCAAGGAACCACCCATATGTGGACAAACATCATCTATTGCATAATACTTACCATCTACATGGTAAATTCCAATAAAAACTTTATCAAGCTTGGCACCAAACCCACGTCCAGGTTTAACTTGATCCGTTGTTGCGACCTTGACAAACATAAATAATTTGCGACTCCGAAAAATCATATAAATTTTCCGGAATTGTATCACAATGATGGAAGTTTTCCCAATATTTTCTGTCGTTTGAAGTACTCAGTTATTTAATTGACTTTTCAGATTGCCTTTGTTATACTCGCTCCTCGGTTAGCACTATTTCCCAAATTCAGAGAGAAACTTTATGTTTGAACAAACAGACACCGGAGTTGAAGGAATTAGTGAGGAAGAAGCGGTCGACCAAAAGACTTCGGCTGACACAGAACGAGATGATTTTGACAATGAAGAACTGACAAGTGGAAACGTAAACATGGAAAAATCAGATAATTCATATTTTTCAGAAGAAATTCGGGCTGAAAGTGGGTTAGTCATAAACATGGCTCAGGTACAATCCATTGACATTCCTGAACAGTTCAGTCAAAGGCAAACAAAAGAAGGTTGGGAAATCACAGTACATCAGTGGTGTAAGGTAACAATTAACATGGTAGAAAGCATGCGAAAAACTGAAATTCCCATGCTTGAAGGAGACCAAATAACAAAGCGTGGTGAGGAACTTTTTGTCTTACACAACAAACCAGCTAATGAATATAAAACTAAGAGGTCTACCTCATCTCTCGCACTTGGGCGCGACGAATTGCTTGAACAAAGACGATCATCCCCCCCTATTGGTTCCACTGAACTATAAAGGACTTAGTAATTCCATAGCTATTCCCAGCAATCAAAAAGCCGTGTTATTGACTTCCAGATAACACGGCTTCTACTAGAATTCGGTTTATAAGAAAGCAGCCCAAAACAGATCTGCCATTTTTTTATTCTGTTTCATCCACCTCAGCAATTATGGTTTCTGTCGTTAGCAAAAGGCCCGCTACACTGGAAGCGTTCTGAATGATTTCCCTGACAACTTTAGTTGGGTCAACAATCCCAGCCTCGAGCAGGTCCCCATACTCAAGGGAATTTGCATTGAACCCATAGCCGCCTTCACCTGACAACACATTCGCGACAACTACGGAACCCTCTTGGCCAGCGTTCTCAGCAATAGCCTTAACCGGTGCCGTTAAAACACGATTAATGATATCAGCCCCAACTGCTTTATCTCCATCGAGATGTAAACTGTCAAGACTATCCCGAGACCGCAATAAAGCTACGCCACCTCCAGGAACAACTCCTTCCTCAACCGCAGCACGAGTAGCCGCAAGGGCATCTTCAAAACGTGCTTTCTTCTCTTTCATTTCGACTTCCGTATCCGCGCCAACATTTACCACAGCTACGCCACCCGCAAGTTTAGCCAAACGTTCTTCGAGTTTCTCTCTATCATAATCAGATGTTGTCTGCTCAATTTGCAAACGAATCTGAGAGATCTGTTTTTCGATCGCCTCAGGATCACCCGTACCGCCAACAATTGTCGTATTATCCTTATCAATCACGACTCGGTTTGCACTACCAAGCATACCTGGGACTATGTTCTGAAGCCTAATGCCACGATCTTCAGAAATAACCTGTCCCTTAGTTAAAACCGAAATATCATCCAACATGGCCGTTCTACGATCACCAAAGCCAGGAGCTTTTACAGCAGCGACATTCAAACCACTACGTAATTTATTCACAACCAATACGGACAACGCTTCCCCTTCTATGTCCTCTGCTATAATTAAGATGGATCGTTTTAGCTGCGACACTTTTTCAAGAATAGGAACCAGATCAACAACCGTACTAATTTTACCATCGTTAATCAGAATCAGAGGGTTTTCCAAATCAACAGTTTGATTCTCCGCATCCGTAACAAAATGTGCCGACAGAAAACCACGATCAAACTGCATCCCCTCAACAATGTCAATTGTGGTTTCTGAAACCTTCGCTTCTTCAACCGTAATAACACCATCTTTGCCAATTTTTGCTATGGCATCAGCTAAGACTTCACCAATGTTACTACCATTGGCCTCATCATTTGCAGCAATTGACGCAACCTGTATTATTTCGTCGTGGCTATTGATTTCTTTGCTCTGAGTTTTCAGGTTTTCCACTACAGCTTCGGCCGCTATTTCAATTCCACGTTTAAGTTGCATAACATCTCCACCAGCAGCGACATTTTTTATCCCTTCGTTGATAATTTGCGTCGCGAGCAAAGTAGCTGTGGTCGTTCCATCTCCTGCGGCATCATTTGTTTTATTAGCAACGGACTTTAGTAAACCGACCCCAACATTTTCATACTTATCAGGAAGCTCTATTTCTTTAGCAACAGTAACTCCATCGCTTGTCACAACAGGCGCCCCAAATGATTTTTGAAGTACTACATTCCTACCTTTTGGTCCTAACGTGGCAACGACCGCCTTGCTCAGCAAGTCCGCGCCACGCTTCAGTGCTGCTCGAGCTTCAGTGTCGTATATTAACTGCTTTGCTGCCATGTGTTTTATCCCTCCTAAAATGCCTAATTTCTAAATTTGGAAACGGATCGTAATTATACATTAACGCGACATTCAAAGTCAACTGCATATAAGATCAAACTAAAATAATCTGTTCAAAAAATTGGCTCAAAATTTAGATTGCTAAATAGCGAAAAATACTAAATAATACTGGTAAGAAGCATCTACTAACGGCTAGTTTTTAGAATAGAACGATTACGTAAATGTATCCATACACTAGATACCAAATCAGACAACCTAACATCCTAAAAGTCCAATTCAGAATAACGACCAAACCCGGTTTGCCGCACTAAAAATTGAAGTTCGTATATTTAAATTTTACAATTATTTTTAACAAGCCTTACTATATAACCAAGAACCTACATCATACCCAATAACACACAGAAAGACAAACAAAACAGATGAAAGTACTAGTTATCGGAGGAACAGGCAACATTAGTCGTGGCATTGTAGCCGCACTACAAAACCAGAATCACGAAGTTACTTTATTTAATCGAGGCAAACATCCCGATCCTCCAACATCTGACATTCGTGTTATCCATGGCGATCGACACCAATACACAGATTTCGAAGATAAAATGCACTCTGAAACTTTTGACGCTGTAATCGACATGATTTCCTTTAACGAGGAAGATGCAGCTTCTGCGTTGCGCGCGTTTCGTTATCGCATTGAGCACTTCGTCCAATGCTCAACAGTCATGACCTATGGACCTCCATTCAGTGGAATAAATTTGGATGAAGAAGCTCCATTGAACGGTCAATCGAAGTACGGACTGGGCAAGATCGCCGCTGATAAATTGTTGCTTGAAGCATATAGAAAAGACGGCTTCCCAGTCACTATTTTCAAGCCATCTTATACCTATGGCCCTGGTATGGATGTACAAAGACAAGTCGGAGGTAATAACAGTTGGATAGACCGGCTCCGTCAGAACAAACCCATTCTTTCTGCCGGTGATGGTCTAAACTACTTCCAATTTCTATCATCACATGATGCCGGAGTCGGCTTTCAGTCTGCACTCGGCCGATCAAAGTGCTTTGGAGAAGTATATAACATCCCTCACCCAAAACCACGAACATGGGATCAATGGCACCATGCAGTTGCAGAAGCACTGGACGTTGAAGCCCAAATTATCCATGTTCCACAAGATATCTTAATCGCCATCGCACCAGAGAATTTTGGAGGATTAAGCATGAACTTTGGACACACTCAAATATTTAGTAGTACAAAAATAACCAAGGATATACCTGAATTTCAACCCAAACAGAACCTAGTACAAAGCTTGAAAGAAAACATTGCATGGATGGATAAACATGGACGTGTAAACCGAAGCTGCAACGATGACCTAGAAGATAGAATTATTTCTGCAATCAAGACGTTACCAAAGCTCTTCGAAAATAATGAGAAAACTCTAGTTAATAACAATTGATAAACAAAAAAACACTTTAGCAAAAGCTGCACTTAAATGTATGGAGAAAATACCAGTGGCCTTCAATGTAAAGAAACGCGGAAAATTGACTTATTACTATCATGGGGACACTCCAGTTCTATCACCAATCGTTACAGAAACATTGTCCGATGGCGATTTGAAGATCTACTTTTCTGGACTAACCGGTGGGTACTCGGCCAAAGGAGTTCTAAACTTAGACGAACTAGTTTCTATGAATCCTGATGATGAAATCCCACTGGTATTCAAAAGCTGGGAGTCGTGGCTACAAGAAGCGAATATCTGCGACTCACTGAAAGACATCGACTTTATCGAGATCCACGCGTTCGGATGTCAACCTAAATCACCAAATCCCTTGGTTGATCCACAAGGATACCTTGCTGAACAAAAAAGGTTACGTCAAGCGTATACTCAAGCCTACAGTAATTTCTTCAGAAATTACATGCCTGATAACGGTGTACCAGCTCGATTTACAGTACATGTAGTTGACGTACCTGATCAAGCAGCATCATACGAATTCTATGCTGTAGCACTCTACCAAAAATCATTACAAGACAAATAGTAGCCACTTTAATATCCTATCTCAGCTGGAGTGAATAATGACCTACGATCTAACCTTGAAAGGCGGACATGTAATTGACCCAAAAAATCAGATCGATGGAATTATGGATGTTGGCATCAAAGACAGGAAGATCCGCGCAGTTTCACCAAAAATCCCATCTACAGAAAGTAGTAAGACCATATCAGTCACGGGTTACTATGTAACACCAGGTTTAATCGATATCCATGTCCACGTGTATGGAGGTTATGACGGTTGGATGTTTCCCGATGTCCATTCATTTACCAACGGAGTCACAACAGTTGTCGATACAGGAGGAGCTGGATGGAAGTCTTTCGAAGAATTCAAAAATACTATTATCACAAAATCCCAAACCCGTGTTTTAGCCTTTTTAAACATCGTCGGAGCGGGAATGCTAGGTGCAGTTGAGCAAAACATAAGTGAAATGGATCCGATACCCTGTGCTGAAACTGTGCAGAAATACCCTGCATACATTGTGGGTATTAAAACTGCACACTTTGGCGGTCCAGGGTGGGAAGCAGTAGATGGAGCTATTCAAGCAGGAGAACTAAGCAATACACCTGTAATGATTGATTTTTGGCCAAGACCAACGCGATCCTACCCACATTTACTTTTGGAACATATGCGACCAGATGACATTCACACACACGTATACGCACAACATATTCCGATATTAGATTCTAATGGAAATATTGCAGACTACATGCTTGAAGCCCGAGACCGAGGAATCCTCTTTGACTTGGGCCACGGAGCAGGAAGCTTTTGGTGGAGAGTCGCAGTTCCCGCTATAAAACAAGGGTTTCTGCCAGACACTATTAGCACAGACCTACATAAGCGCAGTGCTCTTCTACCCAACGCAAATATGTTAACAACCATGTCGAAATGCCTCAACATGGGAATGTCATTAAAAGATGTCCTCATGAGGTCAACTGCGAAACCAGCCCAAGCAATCCATCGACCTAAATTAGGTCACCTTGATATCAACGCTGAAGCTGATATTGCTGTTCTTGACTTGCAAAAAGGTAATTTTGGCTTTGTTGATTCGGGACATGCAAGACTTCAAGGAAATCAAAAACTCCAATGTATTATGACCATTCGAAACGGTCAGATTGTATGGGACCCAAACGGTTTAAGTTGGCCTAACTGGGAAACAGCCGGCGAATACACTACAATAAACCAGTAAAGCTTGAAAAATCTCAGCGAGTTCAACCAACAAAAACAATACCGTAGATAAATAGTCCTTAGCTCAATCATCAACCAAGAGGAACTACTGAATACTCTAGCCTCCCTATCTTCCAAACCCAGCCCCCCCTCATCCGAAAAAAAAATCACAAAATTCAAGCAAAAAGCAAATAAACTTAACACCCACAACTAAGTACCACATATATAGTGAGCGAGATTCTCAAACGAAAAACCTTGAATTACAAACGAACAAAAACACCATTAGCAGTTTTTTTATCGCGTTTTTAAAAAGGGTGAAATTCTCCCCAAACGAATTTTTTATTACCCTACAGTTAATCCAAACATCTCGAACCTTACTGCTACCCCTTACACTTAGACCAAAGTTAAATATCAAGAATTACAAAGAAATACAACCGAAATTTTGCTTCCATCCATCCTAAACTTCAAAAACGATTGGAACAATTATTAAAGACATTTTTCTGTCATCAGAAGCACACTCAGGCCGACGAAAACAGCCGATCTTTTAGCCGAACAGAGTACTCAGTAAAAACTCTTCAGGACAAATTGGAAAATAGTATTGTTTAAAATATTAAAAAAAAATTTGGGATTGAAAAACCAATATAGAATCAGACATAATATCTAAGATAGAATAATAAGATAATCAACAGAACAATCAACTTACGTAAAGAGCTATCAGTAAATCAAAGAAAAAAGTTGACTAACACTTCTCCGAAAGTAAATTAATTTGACTTTATGTATACGTAGGAGCTAGTTAATACAATACAGAGTATTTAGTCAACCAAGACTACTTTTTCCATAAGCCGTGTAACAGAAAACTGAAAGTCTTCATATCAAGCCTGACACGTATATATTTTCAATTAGGAGAAATTGGATTTTAATGAACGAAAATCAAGTTGAGTACTCAACCTTAGCGGACCAAGTTCGCCAAAACATAAAAAAGCGAATAATCAACCAAGAGCTAAAACCTGGATCTCGATTGATTGTTAGCCACTTAGCTGCAGAAATGGGAACCAGCCTAACACCTATTAGGGAAGCATTAAGACTATTAGTCAAAGACGGACTTGTCGAAATTGTTCCACATAAGGGAGCCCAAGTTGTAATGCCATCTCAAGGACAATTTAAGGATCTCTTTCAAGTACGTACTGTTTTAGAAAGCCTCGCTATTAAATTAGCAATTCCAAATTTAAGTCCCGCAGATTATGAAAAATTAGAACAAATTTTACAAGCAGGTGACGAAAGCATCCAAGCAGCAGATCCAAAAACTTGGCTGGAAGCGGATGAAAAGTTACACAGCTACATCATTCAAAAATCTGATAACAACATTTTAGCCGAATTATTAGACAATATTCGAAACCGCATAAACATCTTCCGAATTTTAACTGCGCAGCTACCTGCTAGAGCAAAAAGGGCACAAAACGAACACCGATCCGTCGTTGCTGCCATGAAAAAACAAAAAGATAAAGACGCGGCAGAACTGATTGTCCAGCATATAGAAAACACCTACGAAGTTGGTATTAGCGCCTAACAAGTCTGTTGATAGCATTTGCAAGACTCCTTTCAGTTCCATTCTGAACAACATGAGATTGACAACACCCCTCCCTCACACTATATTCCAAGTGTGAGGGAGGTTTTGGTTTCTAGCAAAATCTCAACCTGCTGTGTTCATTCCAAAAGCAATCCTCCCAACTGAGTATAGACATCTGAAAGCATTATGATATAGAATATAATCGATTGACGTTTGAACTTCATTTGAGAAATTCAATTTAGCAGACGAGTTTAAATCGATAGAAACACTTCTTATCATTTTTACATGGGATTCGGCGATATCATTCCAAGCAATCCTTATAATCCTAAAGGTGTCAAAACTGAATCATATATTCCACAGCGTTAACGCAAGAGCACGCATTTGCCACTTGCATAGCCCATATACTGTAGACGAGGAAATTCAAGCTAACGATACCAAAATTAATGGACTAGCATATGTCCCACTACTTCCCTGCCCCCTTGGGCATAACCACCTAGGTATCATCACCCAAATAGGCCAGAATGTATCTGTTTTTTTTCAGTAGGACAACGCAGCATTCCTAATCTTTTCTTTACTTGTGGAAATTGCTACTATTGCCATGTAGAACCGGACATTCAGCGTATAAACTATGCAGAACTGCTGGAAGTGCTTAATGATGAAGCTTTTGCAGAATACTCCGTTGCCCCTGCGGAAAATCTATTTGTTTTACCCAACCAAGTTTCATTTGAAACGGGGGATATCGAATTGTGCCACAAATACTGCTCTCCATGTAGTTAAAAAGACAAAATTGGGTCCAAATGATACTGCGATGATGATTTAGGCAGGCAAATGATATATTCACTCAGATATTAAAAGCCTCAAGAGTCAACGTTGTTGCTACTAATCGAACACAAAGCAAATTAGAAAAAGCAAAAGATCGAGGCAAAAACCTAGTACCACAACAAAACTATAGTGACCCCCTTTAAAAGATCAAACAATTTTCTGGAGAAGATAGAGTACAATGTGTTTTCGATTGTGTAGGTACGTCCTCTACCATGGAGTCCATCGCCAAATATATTATGCGTAGCGGACAAATAGTAGTAATCGAGAAAGAGCCTGAATTCCTAGAAATTGATACTATCGAAAGAGTACAAAGGGAACTGGAGATTATTGGTACTTGTAGCGATCCAAGACAAAACATTGAAGATGTCATTAGCATGCAAACTACCAAAGTAATCATCCCCAATCGTAGAAACATCTCCATAAAAAAAGTCAACCAAACTCTAGACCTAATGAAAACTGGAGAAATTAACGGTCGGGTTGTTATTACAACTACATAGATATACTATCACTAATGCTCAAACAACCTAAAATATAAAGAGGAAAAAATGACAGGCAACGAAGTTTTCCGACAACAAATTAAGCAATGGATTGACGAATTTGAACGGGGGCAACTGACTAAAAAAAGTTTATATACAGGACTAGAAAAATTTGAGCAGGCTATACCACAAAGACAAGATTTACTCTATCTTCAAACAAGTGGGACTTCTTTAAGTTCTGGGGTTCATGGTATCCTCCTTGTAGAAAACGGTCAAGTATCTGAAATACCATCAAACCCTGACGATTGGCCTTATCAATCAGTGCTTGAAGCGATCAAAGATGGATGGCACGTCATCCAATTCCCCAACATGGCGTTGTTGATGGATGAATCACGTACGTACGGCTTAGGTTGTGAATTCATCCTAGAGAAAAGAGCAAGTGGATTCTAAGTTACAAGTACCCTTCTAAAGGTAAAAATATAAACTTTCACATCAACCAACATAAGCAAAGAGAATATTTGGATTAGGATACTACGGTCCAGAGAAACCAACGATATCTTTAACTATTAAATGGACATAATATTGACAATGCCTTAACCTAACAACCATCATTTCATGATCTCAGAAGATTCTGCTTTTTTATGATCAACGGGTTGATACCAAATTATTTCCTGTATCGAATATCACCTTCAAAAGGCTATCAAAACAAATCAGCACAAATAAGCACATAAAACTAACAGAGGTTCCTTGTCAAACGTATAAAAACCAACCTTAATGAAAAACAGAACTATAATTAACCGATTAATAATCGCTTTTTCTCTTTTTGTTGTTTCGATTGTTTTAATCAGTTGCCATGTACAGGATAAAACGGATTCAACCCAAACAACTAAAGGCTGGCAGATAGTTCGTCCCTCAGGTGAGGACGGGAGATTAAACGCAATATCATTCAACAAAGAAATTGGCTGGATCGTTGGAAGTAACGGTATTCTTTTAAAAACAGAAGATCAAGGTGAAGTTTGGATAAAATGTGACAGTCCAGTTAATGAAAATTTTAATGCACTTCACTTCATTAATTTCAATTCGGGTTGGGTCGTTGGAGACTTTGGTATGGTGATTCGAACCACGGACAGCGGTAAAACCTGGAGACAACTACCAATCCCCAAAGAAATTGAACTCTATGGTGTCCATTTTCTTGATTATAACCAAGGATGGGTCGCTGGTGGCGATTTAACCACAGGCTATATCTTTCACACACTTGATGGTGGCGAGAGCTGGAAAATCCAGTACTCAGCTTTAAATCAGCACTTATGGCATGTTACCTTCACTACGGAAAAAGAGGGTTGGGCAGTTGGTGTATCTGGCACTATCCTACACACAATTGATGCTGGCAAAACCTGGGGGCAACAAAACTCAGGTACCAACCAAACAATCTATAAAGTCAGATTTGTGACCAATGAAATAGGGTGGGTGCTTGGAACTTGGGGGACCATACTACATACTCAAAACGGTGGTAAAAACTGGATTCGACAACAAGCACCAGGGGAACATTTCACCGATGGCTACTTTCTAAATCAAAAACAGGGTTGGTTAGTTGGCCACGAAGGATCGCTGGCCCACACAAATGACGGCGGGAAAAATTGGGAACGCAGAGAATCTGGAACAGCTGACGCCAATCTACTGGGTATTTCTTTTGTCAACAAGACTAATGGATTTGCCATTTCCTCAACAGGTGGGCTACTTTATAGCATTAACGGAGGAGACATGTGGAAAGGCAAAAATCTCAACCCAAACGCCACACTTAAAAGTGTTGCTTTTAAATCGGCCAAAGAAGGCTGGGCCGTTGGTGTAAATGGCACCATACTCCATACTCGTGATGGAGGACACCTATGGCAATCAATTGCTAGTGGAGCAACAGGTGAATTTGCAACTATTCGTTTTGTTGATAACAACAAACAAGGTTGGATCGTTGGTGATGGTGGATTTATTTTTACCACTGATAATGGTGGCAAGCAATGGCACACCCATTCGACCATTCAAGAACACGGACATTTGGGTATTTGTGGTTGTCAGTTTTCCTGCTTCTGTTCCATTCCTTGTAGTTGCCCAGCCCCCGAAGATGTTTCACAGAATATTCACATTGATAATACCAGTTTTTTTCATGAACTCTACGATGTCCACTTTGTTAATTCACATCAAGGCTGGGCAGTTGGTCATGAAGGTAGAATACTTTATTCCGAAGATGGGGGAAGAACTTGGATTCAACAAGCATCACCAGTAGATTACCCTCTTTTGGGTGTTTTTTTTGTTAATCCTCAATGTGGTTGGATTGTAGGTTATCAAGGGGTCATCTTAACAACGGAAGATAGCGGAAAAAACTGGGAAAGGCAACAGAGTAAAGCAGACATTCCCCTTATGGATGTCTGCTTCGTGTCTGAAGACGAAGGCTGGATCGTTGGCGGTAACGGGACCATTCTACACACTTCAAATGCAGGAGAAAATTGGGAATATCAGGAAAGGCAACCGATCAGTTTTTTGTGGAGAGTTCTCTTCAGAAATCACAAAACAGGCTGGGCTGTTGGAAGTGAAGGTGCTATTCTCTACACGGAAAATGGTGGGCAAACATGGGTACGGCAACAAAGTCATACTGACCAATGGCTATACGACATCACTTTGGCAGACCAAAAGACACTTTACGCAGTTGGGCTTTACGGAATTGTATTGAAAAATTCATTGTAAACCCGTATGAAGATTCTAATTTCAATCAAGCAACCCAAAAACGACATTATAGATTTTCACTCGCGAACATCCTACGACCAAGAAACGTCAAAAATCCCAATCCACTAACACCACATACAAAACCTCCTAGCCCAAGGAAATACTGTTCGTGCCTTACATAGATTAGAACAAAAATGATATGGACATAAACTTAATCACAACCCAAGATGGGTCTCACACACTTGAAGTTCCAAGTTTAAAAGAACGTTACCATTCTATCCACGGAGCAATTCAGGAATCAAAGCACGTATTCATAGAAATGGGGTTACGCCATTTCTCTTCTGGGTACATTTCCATTCTAGAGGTTGGATTCGGTACTGGTCTTAATGCCTTTCTGACGTTCTTAGAAACCACTGATAAAGAAATATTGATTAGTTATCATGCTCTCGAGCCATTCCCGTTGCCCTTCAGTTGCACAACGAAATTAAACTATCTACAGCTTTTGGAAGCTGAGAAGTTTCAAGAAATTTTCAATTCAATGCATCATGCCCCTTGGAATCAAACCATTCAAATCACACCAAAATACAAATTTCAGAAATTACCCTGTCAAGTACAAGAGACCAACTATAAAACGGAATTTGAATTAATCTACTATGATGCTTTTGCTCCACACGCACAGGCAGAGATGTGGAATAAATCCATATTTTCAAAAATGGTTAAGGCCTTAAAAAGTGGAGGAATTCTGGTAACTTACTGTGCAAAAGGAGACGTAAGACGAACGATGCAAAAAGTTGGATTCCAAGTGCAAAAGCTACCAGGGCCTCCTGGTAAAAGAGAAATGTTAAGGGGTATCAAGCCCTGATTACCTCAGAACCTAAGCAATCTCATAGAATTCTACTTCTTTTCATTCTGCAAACCTCCACACAGACAAAGCTGTACGCCCAAAAACCCACTCCCGATCTTCTCTGCTTAGATCTGAGAAATAACTCAAAGGAAACTCGAGCGAATGGCTATAACCCTCTCTTGTACTAACTGGAGGATAATCGCTTCCCCACATAACCCGCTGCGGACCGAAGGACTCAAGAACCATCCGTGCCAACGGCGGAACATCAACAAAAGGGTACGGCAATTGGCAAAATTCACCAAACCCAGGCAACTTAATTAACAAATTAGGATATCTTGAGAGGGCTAATACTGACTTAAATTCTCGATACGGCGGTTTCATATCGTGGTTGGCGCCACCCAGATGCTCAATAACAATTTTCAAATCCGGAAAGATTTCCAAAACTTGGCTAAATCTATCCCCCAACAATGTTGGTATACTGCATGAGACACTAACAACCAGATTCAAATTGTCAGCGGTTCTCCAATGCATCAGTGGATCAATAGTATCGGATCTTGAATCGGCATGGAGTCGTATACCAACAATTCCCTGTTGCGCCCAGAAGTCTATTTTTTCGCCGGTGTCACTAGTATCAACAATCATAGCTGCAGCGAAACGATTTGGATGGGAACGAATACACTGAACATGGTAGCTATTATCTGTATTACCTGCATGCTGAATTAAGACTGCTTTACTCACATTGGCTTGTTCCATGTGAAACATGAGAGCCTCAACTGGTTCATATTTATTTGTACCTGTATGACAATGTGTATCAACAATAAACATTTATTTTCCTTGATCTGGATTCTATAAGACACATATTAACAGTCCCTAAACTATACACAGGTCAAACTGCCTTGCAGAATAAAATATTAAGTAAAAAAACACAGATTGAAAACTTCGCAGTTAATCCAGTAAATCAGAGCACGACTATGTGAATTCGTGTCCGCCTGAAAGATTTGATCACTTCATAGAGTTATAACCTTAACCAAATGAATTATTGTAGCACAACTGAGATTTTTAGGACTTAAAAGAGACAGGTAAACTTTGAATTCCATTAAAAATGCTTGCCACACCCAAAGAACTCCTTAGCACTCAACTCGAGGTTTAAAGTCTATGAAATCACATACAGTGCTAAATATAGTTACATTTAAATTGAATAATAAAAGGTTTTACTCCAAATTTATTGCTCTGTCTCATTTGGAATAAACGAATGGCTGAAACCAACCCAAAACTATGGAAAATCCTCCTAAGGCAGAAAACTCCAGAAAAGCTAAACAATCGATGGCTTGCCAATGCAGCTCTCCCAAACTATTTGAACAATGCAAATCATCTACATCTAATATCAACACTATTTTGAATTTCACTTACCATTTAAAAATATAGACCATACGACTAATACCAACAAGAAAAGGAGTCTCATATGACTTTCAATAAAAAACGAGCTTTAGAATACATGTCCCGTTACAATCTAGACGTTTTGATTGCAACTTCCCCAATCACTATAACCTACTTTACAGATATGTCCTGCTGGCTTGATCCAAAATTTAAGCAGTATATGATGATGCCAGGAGCCTCAGCACATTTAACGCCAATAACAACATTTGCGGTTTTCCCCGCTGAAGCACCACCCGCATTGATTACCGATGCCCAATTCGCAGCGAATACAATCAATTCTTGGATCGACGATTTGTATCTTGTGGGGAGTGCCTCTTCAGACAACCAGTTTTCACCAAAAGCTCAATCCGATTCCGAAAGAGCTTTTTTCTCTTCCCTAGACAAAGCAACATATCATGAAAAACCAATAGAGGCGCTTCTAAATCTGCTTCAATCTAGGGGGCTAACTGACAGCAAAATCGGGTTAGAAATGGACGGCATTCACCCTGATTTGAAAACATCTGTAGAGCAGAATTTACCTCGTGCATCCATTAAAGATTGCTCAAACCTAATCCGCCTAATACGCATGGTTAAAACTGAGGAGGAAATAAATCGCTTGGCGAAAGCTACCGAGATAGGCGAAAAGGCAGCTGATGAGAGCATCAATTCCGCACGCATCGGTGGGCCAATTTCGGATGTAGTTCAGACCTACCGATCCAAAATAGCAGAACAAGGAGCTGATTTTGAACACTTCGCATATAGTTTGCGTGGTTCGGGAATTGCGACCGAACCAGACTACTTGTTGACTGATGAGGATTTTCTCTTTGTAGACTTCGGCTGCACGTATCGAAACTACGTTTCAGACAGCGGCTTCACTTTAGCAATGCGCCCATTATCAAAATCACAAATCGACAAATATAACACACTTCACAATTGCATTCAAGCAGGTATAGAAACAACCAAACCTGGTGTCAAATCATCAGAAATACAAACAGCTATGTCACGAATTCTAGACAAAAAAAACGTCCGGGCGTCCTTACCACATGGACACGGTTTAGGGCTAGAAATCCGTGACTACCCGATTATTGTTCCCAAAAACGAGCTCTATATTCGCGACAACTGTATAGAAATCCCATCTGACCTGCCATTAGAAAAAAATATGGTTATCAACCTAGAAGTCTCTATCTTCAGGTTGGAGACAGGCGCTTTACATATTGAAAAGTCCTTTCTTGTGACAGGAAACGGGTGTCAACCGCTAGTTTCTCAAGATCGCATATTGCCCCAATCACCAAAAAGCTAATCATTATCCCAACCTAACTAAAGTATATATATGTTGCCATTCAGCGAAATTTATTTTACACTCTTTAGGTCGCCTAATCCTAAAAACCTAAACGACGAAAACATAATCCAGGGACTTTTTAAAAGCTTCTTTAACTTTGCTATTGCAGAATTCATGAGGGAAACATGCTCACCAATGAACAAATCAAGTTTTACAAAGATAATGGTTATATAATCGTCTCGGGTGTCTTCCAACCCGAGGAAGTAGAAGAATGCGTCCGCGAAACAGACGGGATGTTCAGCCGCGCCGAGAAAAGTGGAAAAAATCTAGAAGCGACATGGGGAGGGAAATGGCAAAATACCCAGATCTCAGAAGACGAACGTGGAACAACATCTGTACTTAGTATTCATAATATGCAATACCATTCTTCAGTATTCACTAAAATGTTAGTTCACCCTAAACTGACAGAAGCCGTTGCCGATTTAATCGGGCCCAATGTCCAGTTGCATCACACCAAACTTCATGTCAAACCACCAGAAAAAGGATCCCCATTTCCATTACATCAAGATTACGACTATTTCCCACACGAAAAGGATACGATGATAGCTGCCGTAATTTACCTTGAGGACGTAACGGAAGAAAATGGATGCCTGTGTGTAATGCCAGGAGTGCACGCGCAAGGGCCTTTAACACACCAACACGATGGTAGCCACTATTTATCACCAGAAGAATATACTATTGGGGAAGCTACACCTTGTACAGGTAAAGCTGGAGACGTTGTTCTATTCAGCTATTTAACACCCCATGGATCTTACCCAAACCGCACGAGTTCGCCAAGGCGATTAGTATTGTTCCAGTTCCGGTCACCCACCGATAAGCCCCTCAAAGAGGTTCACATTTCACCCGGGCAAGGTATGATGGTAAGGGGAATTAACCCTGCATTAGAAATATAATATTTATCTCCATACGGCTCCCGATTAAACCGTGAAAATCAATTAATTTAACATGTATATTATACTGAATAAACTAGGGGCGCCTCATCTATGTTGGCGTTTTATAACCCTATTCAGAAAGCCTCGAGTCATATAAAATTTAAATATGGATTCTAAGTTTTTTCGTTGCTCGGTTAAATTTTAGTTGCTAAGAATTTCGCTTTATGTTACTATGTTGGTATAATTTGCACTTATAAGGAAGATGACATGGCATTAGAAATGGGTGGAGTAACCAACTCGGTTGGCGGATTATCAGGATCTCATCACATGGTTACCTCTGCAGACGCCGGGTCAAGTAACACTGGTGGCACAACATCAGGATACAGCCAAGCGACATCAGCCGCAGATACAGGAACTAATACCGGAGGAGTTGGCAATCAAGGGTATACAGGCTCTGCAACAGCAGTCACTACTTCGGCGAATGCTGTCCATTCCCCATCAGGTTCGTCAGGTCAACTCGTTGCTGGCAGTCAACAGAACGTAGCTAGTCACACTGAAGGTGACAATGGCGGCGGTCAACTTGGCGGCTTACTCGTTGACTCATATGCTTAACTCATTCAAAACCTGTTGAAGTTGATTTTGTTGTAGTACTGACCTTCAGGTTTCGATTTCGTTGCGTTTTTTTTGTGTTAGCTATGGCTTATTAGACATGTAGTCTTGATAGGAAGTGGCTAATGGTTTTCGATCGCTAGACAGTTTCCTTTGCTTTCCCAACCGAATTTGTTCACAGCTTCAACTCGTAGCTGATTTCCCCCTCGTCGTAGTTTCCAGTTGAAATGGTTCGAAGTAGAAACCCAGTCACTATCGCGCCATTTGAACAAGGTAATCCTTAATATTAGGCATTTGTGTATCCAAATCAACGTGAGTATTTCAGGGTAGGCTGATCTACCCAAATATATTCCCACATAATTGAAAATCCAACAAGTATCCCAATATTCTCGCCCTCCAACTTCTTTAAATATTATTGTCTCCTGTTCATTAACGGTAACAAACAAACAACTATTGTTTCGGTTTATTATTTAAATACACTAATTGGACACTATCAGCTTTTGGTTGGTGTATCCAAAACCCTTTTCGAATCCACTGCTCTCCAGTTACCGTTTCAACATCTCGGTTGGTGCAATTCCCCATTTCATCAGTATAAGTAACTCCTTTGACCAAACAAACACGACCTAGATCAGCGCCTACATCAATATTCAAATCGTAAGTATTTTTCTTAAAATCAGCATCGTCTTTGTAAAACAGCCGGATCGTTCTGGAACAAAGCCCATGCAAATCTTTTTCAATGGGATCAGAGGATAAGTCCCCGATATCCACTTTCATTGCCAACTCCCTGTATAAATCTATTACAACTGATCCAACTAAATTTAATTAAACACCAGTTAAATAATCCAAATCATCTAAAAATGAAGTGTAATACACAACTCCTTCTTATTAACATTTCTAGAAATCAACTATCAGAAATATTCCAGATTAGTTCCATTACTCTCGAAATCCAACTAAGTTTTTTCCGATTCCGAGCAGATACTAGCTATATCCTTAAATCTTTTCCTTCAACTATCAAAGCATCCACCATAATATGAACTTTTTTTGATTTTGTGCTGCTGACACCTGCAACAAAAGGAATCACCAGACCACTAGCCAAACCGACTACAGTCCATAGGAGGATGCAGTGAGGAACTGTTGTAACAAGTTACACTCTCATCACGAAAACCCTCACGGCACAATTAGCCCCATCTCATCTGAACCTTGGGAAACACAAACCCAGAATCTCCTAAGCTTGCAACCGATTATAGTTAATTCAGATAACAATAGAAAACTGAAAATTACTTTATCAACTTGACAGGACCAAACAATTTTGAGATTATAAATTAGGACAATTTCAGATACAACCAGATACAAAACTTTGGACAAAAGGAGCCTGGCATGAAAGTAACAGATATAGAACGTATCATCGTAGATGTTCCCTTTACGTTGCGCCAGCAACGAATCACAGAACGGGAAGTATACAACTGGTCTATCCTAGAACTGTGCAAAGTGTCTACAGATACGGGTCATGTCGGATGGGGTGAAACGGTTATTCATTACACTTGGTCCCGAGTAACCGATGACGCAGTAGCAAGAGTCATTGGCCAAAACCCAGCTCAGATAATGAACGACGATTCATTAGGAGCGGGACTACAAATGGCTTTATTTGACGTTGTTGGTAAAATACTAGAAGTCCCTGTCTATACGCTACTGGGCAACAAGGTACGGAATCAGGTTCCAATCTCCTGGTGGTCTATTGACGCATCCCCTGTAGATTGGGCAGCAGAAGCCAAAGACGCAGTTGAAGCTGGGTATACCAGCTTTAAATTGAAACCTCGCCCCTGGCAAGATATTGTCAAACAAGTTGATGCAATCAATGCTGTGGTTCCACCAGATTTCAAACTCGATCTTGACCCTAACAGCACCCTCCAAAATGCAGAAAACGCCATTCCCATTATACACAAACTTGAAAAATACGACATTGTAGCCATTTTTGAATCACCCATTCCCCAAGATGATATCCTCGGGAACAAAAAAATTCGGAGGGAAATTAAGAGCCAAGTCGCCATGCATTTTGGTAGCCCTCCCTATCTTATAGGGGTCCAAGAAGAAGTGTGTGACGGATATGTCATCTGTGCTGGCAAATCAGAAGCAATACGACAAGGATATTTAAGTGCGGAAGCGGATAAGCCATTCTGGTTACAACTGGTTGGAAATGGCCTGACCACAACTTGGGCAGCACACCTAGGCGTTGTATTAACACATGCTACCTGGCCAGCAATTACATGTATTAATCTTTATAGTAACCAATTGCTAACTCAGGAAATTCAGGTTGTCAATGGCCATCATACTATCCCAGAGGAACCAGGCCTAGGTGTCACAGTTGATTTAGACGCAGTAGAACGTTACCGAATTCCCGCCCAAAAGCTCGAGCCATTTCTGAAAACAGGAGACCTTTACAACCATCCACAACCAAGAATTATCAGCACTATTGTCTATCCTGACGGAAATTGCATTCATATGGGAGCTTCATCCCAAGGATATGGATTCTTTACTTCTGGTCAAGGACCTGCCTACGTAGAAGGTGTATATTTGGATCCTTGGCATGACGACGGTACTGCCGAGTGGAATGATCTGTTTGAAAGAGCTTTGAAGGAACCAATACGATCACAACACCAACCACGCTAAGTTTTATCTCATAATACGTTCGGCAAATAAGCTGTTATTGTGATTCTTAATTTTTAAATACTAAAAAATTGTCAGCACTGTCTCTCAAATCTTACAAGAAAATTCTAACGCACCCAGATCTCTGATATTATGGCAATAAAACGATAGTAAATGGAGAATAAATGGCAGAACTAAAAGGCAAAGCATTTAAGACGATAGCAAACAAAAGACCTAAATATACTTATCGAGGTGCCGTTGTGGGATGCGGCCGGATGGGAAGTACCATTGACGATGAACATATTGGTATGCCGCATTATCCTTGGCCATGGGCCCATGCACCTGCTATGATCGAGGCCCATGGCATAGACCTAGTTGCGGCTGCTGATTCCGATCCGGAAAAACTGGACGATTTCAAGCAGCGATGGGAAATTGGTGCACTCTACACGGACTATCGCGAGATGGTTGAAAAAGAGAAGCCAGATGTTGTGGCTGTCACCACTCGGCCAGAACCTCGTGCGGAGGTCGTTATTGAACTAACAGAGATGGGAGTCAAAGCCATATTCGCCACTAAACCTATGTGTCGTACTCTAGCGGAAGCTGATGCCATGATACAAGCTTGCCAAAACAACAATGTTATCTTGTCAATGGCCTGTCACTTGAACTGGTATAATTGGTATACTAACGCACGCAAAGTCATCGCCGATGGTGCAATCGGAGATTTACGATCCATGATATGCCACAGCCCAGGCAGTCTGTCGAATCTGCAAAGCCATACCTTTTCCCTTTTTCGTCTGTTTGCTGGATCACCAGCAAAATGGGTTCTTGGTGTATTAGACAATGATCAACAAGCAGAAAGTCACGGAGACATTCCTGGTTCTGGATACATTGTCTATGAGAACGGTATCAGAGCAATAATGAATTCTCATGCTGAAAGGACAAGTTCTAGTTGGGCAATCGAATTCGTTGGTGAAAAAGGACGCATTATCTCTCGAAACGCACATGCCCAGTTTGAATTGTGGACAACGCACCCAGAAACCAATGCACCTATCCAAACCCAATTTCCGAACCCATGGCACCCACGCAGTTCTATGGTGGATGCAATCGAAGGTGTTTGCCTCTCAATTGAAAAAGGAGTTGAAGAAATTTGTCCAGGAGAATTCGGCAGAGAATCCTTAGAAATTGCTATTGCCATACGCGAATCCCACAAACAGGGCAATATCAGATTAGACATACCA
>PAQF01000028.1 GCA_002709695.1 Candidatus Poribacteria bacterium | reverse complement strand
AAATCCGGTTTTTTCGGCTACGGAAGGCGGAATTTCACCGACCTGAGTCCCAGGCTGTGTTGGCAAATCCAGTTGTTCCTGACTTATCTCAAATCGATCTAGAAGCTGACTGGACCAGCAAGACTGATGAACATTCCAAACACCATAAAACGACATACAAGGCAGATCAGTAAAGTAGTCTTCTGCACCGAAGGACTTCAAGATCATGCCCTGATGTTGAACGAAGCGATCAGTTCTTTCGTAAAGTTCAGGTTCATGCTTACGCATCCAATATATCTTGGTGTTGATAGAATTCGCTATAAAAGGCACACCTGTTATTTTACAATAGTCATCAGCTGAAACTCGGCGCAGAAGATCAGGCATATCTGATTGTGGTCGCACATCCTGCCAAGATATCAAAGGACGAATAAGTTCCCCTCTCTTGTCGATAGGTATCGTTAGAAAACCTTGACTTGAGAACCCAACAGATGCAATCTCCACCGACTTACCACCTGTTTGATCTACCGCTTGCTGGCAAACAGCCATTGTCTGGGAAATCATTGCATTGTAGTCCTGTTCAAACCAACCTGGTTATAGATAAGTAGACCCATACTCTTTGTATGCACTACACACTAGAGTCCCTTGCAAATCAAAAAGCATACACCGTACACCAGTTGTCCCTACATCAACTCCTGCTAACAATTTCCCCATAGTAGACCTCTGGATTTTAAAAATTGTAATTAGCCAGTTACCCTTAACTGAATCAATTAGTCATTGATCAAGAAGCAAGTATCTATTTCTCGCTCTGCACATAATATTATATATACTTACACAGGCCAACAGATTTCTCCTAAAAACACATCCAGATCCTCCCAAAAACTGTCTTTCATCTACTCCTCCTATTGACCCAGACCGTAATAACTAATCTTGCAACCAGACACAACTAACGCCCTTGCAATCTCTATCAACCGTTTATCACCCAGGTAAATCCTTTCCAAATTAGTTAGTTGACCTATTTCAGCTGGCAAGCTCGCTAGTTTGTTATCCCCTAAGCCGAGATATTCCAAATTAGCCAGTTGCCCTATTTCTGATGGCAGACTCGCTAGTAAGTTACCATTCAACTCGAGTATGGCCAAATTATTCAGTCGCCCTATTTCTGATGGCAGACTTTTTAGTTTGTTATACCCCAAGTTGAATCTTTTCAAATTAGCCATCTGCCCTATTTCTGATGGCAGACTCGTTAGTGAGTTATCAGTCAAGTTGAGTCTTTCTAAATTAGTCAGTTGCCCTATTTCAGCTGGCCAGCTCGTCAGTTTGTTATACCCTAAGTTGAGTCTTTTCAAATTAGCTAGTTGCCCTATTTCTGATGGCAGACTCGTTAGTTCGTTATCACCCAAGTTGAGTCTTTCCAAATTAGTCATTTGCCATATTTCTGATGGCAAACTCGTCAGCTCGTTATAACGCAAATTGAGTTCCATTACTTCCGCTGGATTAGCCAGTGCCTTTTCTAATGCATCGTTTTCCACCATCATCTCCTACACCCAAAATCCTCCAATATTTGACGCACCTTATCTTCACCTAGTTCTTCAGCCATGTCTTGCTGCATTGCTCGCTTAACCGACCGCTCAAACCCTATATAGTTCAGCTATAATTCTTCGGCATTCTCATAAGCTTCTATAGCCTCATCCAGATTGTTATAGGCAGAAGCCTCTTTTATATCCACTATCATCCTCTACACTGGTAATCTGCCAATATTTGACGAGTTCAGATACCCCATCCTTTCAAAAAAGTTATTGAACCATGCTTTGAACTTGTTGCTTGCCAAGCTGTTGAACCAGTTTAGGTTTCCTGATGTTAACACGATGCAGAATATCCTTCAACTCCAGAGGTTTGCCAGTTTGCATGAGCGGCTAAATGTTAGCGCGGAGATATTGATGCAACTGTTGTTTAGCATCCTGATGGATGATAGAGCCATCAGCTCAGATCAGGTCTCCAGTATAAGTACTTTAAGACATAGTACATAAGCTGTATGATTCCCCCACAAGGGGGACCGCTGTAGGTGTCCTGATCTTAAGTGTGATTTACCTGAAAAATTCAAGCAAGATAAAAATTAGAGAAGTGCCTCGACTATGGGGCCAATGGTTTGTGCCATTCTCATAAATCCCACATCTGTTGGGTGAACTCCATCGACAGTACCTTCCCCATCGTCTCCAAGCAAGCGTTCACCTGGGATATACAACAAATGCTTCACACCCGCTTGCCTAAGACGATTATAAGCTGAGTACAGCTCCATGTTTTTCTCATTTGCGTTGTCTCGGGCAGATTGTACGAATAAATGTTTCTGATAGGTGATGTTTTCTACGAAAACGATGGGGGTGTCGGGGTGAGCATTACGTAGTATTTGTACGAATGGTTCAGTACGTTCGCGAATTCCATTTGCGTTGACATTTGGGCAGTAGTCTAAAAGATACACAGCTGGATCCAGTTCGGCGAGGAGCTCGGCCATCTCCAATTCGGCCTGCCCATTTCCTGAGAAACCAAGATTAATAATTGGTCGGTCAACCCAACGCCCTATAATAGCTGGATAGGACATACCTGGTCGCGATGCACATCCTCCATGCAAGATACTAGTACCATACATGACGATTGGCTTTGTTGTGCATGTAGGAGCTTTTTCGATTTTGGATTCCGCATTTACACCTATCTCCACTTTTTCAACGCCGTTGTAGAGGGGTAAATAGAGGATAAACTCGTGGGGTTTACCATTGAGGCCTCCAACCAATTCGGCTTCGTTTTCTGGGAATTTTTCAGGCTGGCCTAAACCAATCCAATGATATTTTTTATTCTTGGGACACAATGGATCCTTGATATAGAGGTCGAGGCCAGACACACCTGTTGCAGGCATATGAACCATGGCTAGATTTCGATTCCACAGTCGCCACCGCGCGCTAATTGCTCTGGCTGATGTTACAAACCTAACACAAATTCCAGCTGAATGTTGTGCCAGTTGCCACACTGGATCGCGTACAATATCCTCTGCTTTTGCTGGTAGCCGGGCGTATGTTCTCTGAGTGTCTGACCATCCCTGCCCTTCAGTACCAAATGCCTGTATATCATACCAGCGGAGTCCCTTTTCCGGATCAGTTTTTTCGAAGTTTGGGTCGAGGTCTTCGATTTGCGATTTTTTCTTAATTAGAAAATCCTACCAGTGGGTAATCATAATAAATTACTATTTTTTTCAGCTGTAGCTGATAGCTAAGGTTTGGTCACCAGTAACTCAAGCAATATTACATGGGATATGATATCAACCTTACGTTTTTAAGGCAGTACGTTGTTGTTTACTTTGGTTAAGTTTCCCAAACCCAGTACTTCCATTACCAGCTCAGGAATGATGTAGCGTGTCCCTCTCCCAAATATTATTAGATAACAATGGGCTACGGCAGTTACGAATATCGACTTTGATACTTTCCACATTCATTCAGAATTTCCTATAGAAAACGAGTTGCCAAATCGCAGATCAACGACCACGGGGCGATGGTCACTGGCATCCAAGGAATCCGTCGGTAGAATGCCAGTATTCGAAAGAAGGTGCAGAGGTAGATCCGTCGCATCGAAAACGAATGACCGTTCAATCGTTACGCCGTTGACCGAACATAACAGATAATCTAGCCTCCCAGGAACAAACGGTTGGTCAGCATCATACCAAGTAGCATTCGTAAGGCCATCGAGTTGATAGGCGTCTACCACTTGAACCGGATGTCCCATTCTACTACATCCTTCAAGCAAATCAGTTAAGGGTCCATATCCACCAACAAGGTTAACATCACCACCGAGAAGCATTACATCAATCTGTTGATCCCCAATATTTGCAGCGATTGCATTAATGAGTGAACGAACTTCGGTTAAGCGTGTGACTTCCTCACGGCTATTGACACGACCACAGCATTTCAGGTGGATAGCACACACAAATATATTCGTATCTTCGACAGTGACGATACACGACGCCTGCCGTACTGATCGATTAGTTTGATTCTCATAAGGGACGATATCAAGGGCCTCAATCACCTTGAAAGGAAAGGATGAAACGATGGCACAACGTAGGTTCCCTCCACCAGAACCAAGATGCACATACCAACGAGCATTTTCACTAAGAGGACAATGGTTATTGAAGAAATTTTCAATAGTATGCTGCGATTGCTGGCTGGTGAGTTCTTCGAGAAGAATGATGTCAGCATCGAGGGCACGTAACGTGCGCACAAAAGGCAACGGTGTATTCAATATGGAACCGCGCTCGACATTCCAAGTAATAACACGAAGATGGTTGCCTGCCATACGTTCGAGCGACACTTCGTTGACTGGTTTCCAAGGTGTTTTTTCCAGTTCAGGCAGGCGGAGTGTAAGTGAGGGGATCGCATCAACGACATCACCAGCTACCGTCGTTGCTATGATGCGCATAGTCACCTTCTTGCCCGCAAAAAGCGCACGGTCATGCAGCCTTACACCGCGCTCGATACGTAGCTCCGACTGTGGGCTAGCGATGGTTGGTGCAAACGAGATACCCAATGCATAAGGGCTTTCATGCCACACAGCGTCGTTGGTCGGTGAACGATGATAAACTTCTACTGCTAGTCCCATGCCGGCAGCCTCTGTACGACGGTTGGTCGGTGCCGTGCAGACGATTGCGAGATCAGCACCAGGTAATGGGCCATCAGTACGGCCCGTGGTCACATCACCATCAGCATCAAAGTAAATCGTTAACTGACCGTCCATTGCTTGAAGATTCACCACGCGCCGCAACTCTAACATCAGGTGAAGATGGTGCCCATCAGAGGCGTACCGGATCGAGCCAAGATCAACGAACCCATCCTCGGCATCGACGGGATCAACCAAAATTTCGACCTTTTGGTCCCAATCTCCGAACTTACCGTCAATGATGATAGCCTCAGCTTTAACATGATGAAGAACACACAACAGAAATACGATAGTAAAAACAATAACTGACACTGTAAATCGAACTAAACGGCATGGCAGAATATTGAAGTTATTCATATACATCTTTTTAACTCGTTATTGCCCTTCTTTTTATTTATGCAATATGCCTCAATAACCCCCTATCAATAAGGATCTTTTTCCTCCTTACCGGATGAGAACGTTTTTGTTAGCATAATTTCTATTCCCTCTGATTTTCCATCTCAGGTGAGTGAGTTGTCGATCTGTATTTCTACGTTCGCCTTTCTGTTAAGCCTGCTCAAAAGATTACCAGCCCTGAACCATTTGCATGTTAATATCAGGAGTGTTGGGCTCAGTTCTACAAGTTTGCGTCAAAGGTAATCGACGGATTCCACCCCAAGCGATCTTCCGTCCTCGTAACATCCGTGGCTTTATAACCACCAGGTGTCGCCATCACATAGAAACACTCGTAGTTGATATCCTTGGCTTCCAGGGCACAAACTAGTGCAGAAGCCACATCATGTCGGTCTATCATTCCCCAAGAGTAATCCTCGACGACCGTTCCATCAGTAGTCAACATCGTTTTCGAATCAATGATACTCCAAGGTCTAATTACTGCAATCGACATCCCATGCTGATCATGAAAATTCCATGCCAGTTCCTCTTGCAATAATTTCGAAAGTGCATAAGGGCCAGCAGCCTTAAGTGGATATAAATCATGGCGTAGGAACGTTTCAGGAGGCTGTGGATAACCTCCGTGTACCGCCCCACTAGACGTATGCACAAAACGCTTAATTCCATGCACACGCGCGGCTTCCAACAAATTGTACATTCCACTGACATTAACTGTGAACCCAGAACCGTTTTCCCCATAGGTGAGGTTAGGAGCCATAATAGTATTAACTACTGCATCGATTCCTTGCATAGCTGTTATGACGGCAGCGTAGTCGAGGACATCACCAACAATGGCCCCATTAAATTCCACATTTTGAATATCAAAAGCTGTTACTTGATGTCGTTCGTTGAGCAGTTCCAGTGCCACACGACCGACGAACCCAGCGGCGCCAGCTAGCAAAACGTTCATGTGCTGATAATCCCATTTTATTGTATGTCAAGGGTGGGTAAGACGGTTACAACCTAGTTAGTAGAACCGATTTTCGGAAGCTCCAGCTTAGTAAGCTAGCCATAATAGCTTTGCAGTCGAGAGTTTACGTCAGTATTATGGTTCAAATCGCACCTCTATTTCTGCCAAGCTATCGGGTAGGCCAACCACCGCAATATGGTCACCGATTTCAAGGCGTGTGTATCCATGTGAGATCAGCCGGCTTCCACTTCGGGAGATTGAGAGAATTAGTGCATCGTGTGGTAAATGTATGTCACGGATTGCCACTCCATTGAGGTCTGGGTTATTCATCTCAATTTCCATAAACTCTTCATCCGGATCCATCCCTAATAATAAGGAAGCAGCAAAGGGAGAACGGACAAACTGATCGAGCAAATTGACCATGGCAGTTTCTGGATTTACTGCCAGTGCTAAGCCTTGAAATTTTTCAAAATTGTTTGGATCCTGTAGCCGAGCAATCACGTTTTCTATACCAAATTTCTCATAAATGAGCTCGCATATAGTTAGGTTTTCTTCATCTGATAACATTAGTACAACACTTTCTGCCCGTTCTATGTCTAGTTCTCGGAGTGCCGTTTCGGTAATTTCCGGCATGAATTCAATCTGAGGCGATTCAACCGTTTTGTTAGCAAAAATTTCTTTGCTAAGAGTAACCAGTATGACATTCCATTCGTGGCTCTCGAGTTGACGAACGAGCTTAATTGATTGGCCTTCCACGCCGAAAATGATGGCATCACGGACACCATCAAATTCAGGTTTTGCGGCACGCGTGTGGGATTCACCGACCCGATTGATCACCCACTTTAGGATAGGTGGTCCCACAATCTGGTTAATAACAATAACTCCAATGGACAGGGTAGCCAGTTCGTTTCCCCAAGTACTAAACTCGACTGCAACCTCCTTTGCCAATCCTACACTAACTCCCGCTTGTGTAATAAAACCAAATCCGAGTAGATAACTCCCAGAGCTACGTTCCTGAGCAATCGTGTTTCCTAAAAGACAACCGACAAATATTCCGACAAATCGGACAGTACATAGAAACAACATAATCTTCCAGACTTGACCCAAGGTTTCAACCTGAAGCTCAATTCCTACTAAAGTGAAAAAAAGTAAGAATACTCCCGGAGACATTTTTTCAAGGACATGTCGAAAATCTAATGCCACTCGAGAATAATTGGTTACATAAAAACCGGCTATTAAGCAAACCAGAAGTGGTTCGGAGAAGAGACCAATTGGAAGTCCAAACAAATGGAAATTATGAAGTTCAACCGACAGAAAAAAAACGCTCAGACCAAGTAGCAAAATCAAAGTGCCCTGGATCAGTAAAGAAGGTAAGAACACAATCAAACGAAGGAATAATCCAATAAGGATACCTAAGCCAATATCAAGTAAGATTTCAAAGACCACGAAAATGAACAACCCCATGTTAAAGGCTGCCCCTTTAACAAGGACATCAGCAACGGAAACCGAAATAGCAAAGATGATAATAACAACAGCGTCCATTAGTACCGTTGCTCCTAGTACCTTATGGGTGAATGGTCCGTGGGCACGTAGTTCCTTTATAATGGCCAATGCAGAGGAAGGAGAACGAGCAATCATGATTGTCGCACCAAGCATTGCAACAGCCAATACTTCTCTCTGAGGAAGGACCTCCATAAAAGGGACCATGTCCTGAATTAAGACAAAAGCGGTGATACCAATGGCTAATACGACAATAACTTGTGCACCAATAGTGGAGATGATACTGCGAAAATAACCTCGGATGACTTGGAGTTCAAGTTCGGCACCAGCTGCAAAGCCAATGAAGGCGAGGGCTATTTGACCAAGGAATTTGAACTGAGGAATATTATCGGTATGGACGAAATTCAGAACAAACGGCCCAGCAATAACCCCAGCAGCTAGGAAACCACTGATTAGTGGTAATTTGAACTGAGAAAAGAGGTCGCCTATCTTTTGAGAAGCAAATACAACAATCAAGAGTGCGACAAACGGAACTGAAAGCGCAATAAAGGATTCCATCGCGGCATTATAATCGATTATGATTGGCATTTCAACAATTTCGATTGATAAATTCGCTAAAAATTACGGGCAAGCAGGATTTTTCTAACAAGTCTAATTAGCAGTAGATCTGTTTTTTAAATTTATCTTTGCTGACTACGAAAAGACAGAATTAGTTAAAACTATACTATTAATTTTTAACGTTTTTCGATTTTAACCGGCACACCTGCTTCCAATTCTAAACGAATGGTTTGCTCTGATAACTTGTAGATGGGAGTAGAACCTCGACCATCTTTCGACAGGGTAAATATCTGTAGCGGCACTCCCTGAAAATCTAGCGGAAGTCTCCAATCATGGTTACTCCCGTCTTTACTGTATGCATAAATTGCTTCGTTAAATGGTATGAATCGATCATTATCTTTAGCTACAATTATCTCCTTCATTGTCACCTTCAGCGAATTTGGAGACTGGATACCAACTTCTGCCACAACATCACCTGCATAGGTAATCCGCCAACCATTATCAACCTCATCCCAGATCAACATCTCCCTTTCATTGTAAAAATGATGGAGTAGAGTACCTAAATATAGGCAATCTACAATTTCTTTCCAGTTGTGCTTCAATGTCCAAGTTAGCGTTTCCGTTGGCACCCAGCCAAAATGTTTTTGGCGAACATCTAATGGCAGATCATCCGGAGGCCATTTTCTGTAGGAAAAATCAATGTGAAGGCTATTACAGATGCCGTAGTCAGCCGTAGTATATTGACCTAGATGGCTACCTCGTCCCCCGCCAGAGATACGACGGTGAAGGATCTGGCGCATTCGGTCAGGGGAATCGTAATGCCAAAATCCACTCACCAGAATAGAGGGATCGATTGGCAAACCATTATGACCTTCTGTGGTAATCGTAATTCCTCGCTTTTTCAGCCATTCCATAATCGGTATTAGCCCGCAGACAAGCTCTTCTATTATACCAATCTCTTCCCAACCTGTTTGGTTAAGGGTATTGGTGAGACGCATATTATCTAAATGAAGTGTTTTCGTTATGGGAAAACATCCCATATATTCTTCCAAGCGACGGAATATCTCGTTCGTTTCAACATCGAGTGTATGAGAGATAGAACCATGAATATTAAGTGCATCCTCTCCCAGATTTTCACTTTCGACTACATATCGATGATCCCAATCTTGGCTGTTTCGGTAAGCGTCGTCAATATTACAATGATAACTCAAGATTGCGTTGTATTTTTCCTGGCATGATTCAGAAAGTTGTCTTAACTGCTCTTCTGTTCCAATTTCTGGGTTCATCCCCCCACCTAGGGTAGGATAGGTGCCATCATGTCCTCCCAATTGTTGGCCAACGAGATATATGATCTGTGGCAACCCATCAGTAATGTGAAACATCGCTTTGATGATTTCTTCACTTTCCTCCAGATTCGTGCAACTTCCAGCAGATGGTGGTGCATAGTGCATCAAAATCTTATATTTGACTGCATCATAGTAAAGAGAATCGCCTTTAGAGTGAGAACGATTAATCCAAAGACGATAATCACTTAAATTAGCCAAGTGGTCTCCATTAATATCACCCAAAAAACCAACGGTGATCTGTAACATTGGTAAAATTTCACCTCTGACTCGGTATTGGTATGTATTGAGAGCTATAGTGTAGGTTTCTTGTGTTGTTCTCTGATGTACTATTGGAAATAATGGATAATTGCTATCAACAAAAGCGCAAACTTGATTATTCCAAATTGCTCCATAAATCAGAGGTTTCGGTGGCCCTAATTCTAGTTCTGAAATCACGCCAATGGCATCAGTAGCCCACATTTTGTATCCAGCGTTGGGATCAGGCTGACCTGTTGACATGTGCCAGTATCGATATGAAGAATCATTACAAATTAGTATTGGCAGATTGGACCAACCAATTGATTCTAGTTTTTGTTCCGGGTCATTAATTTCAATCAGTGAAATCGAAAGGTTGCTTCCTTCTAAGGTAAACTGCCAATGGATTACAATCTGGCTGTTTACCAATTTCGTTTGATAAGAGACAACGTTTTGCGCAATCGTAACTACAGTTTGCCATTCTTGCCAAGGAATGCAACGACCATTAATTTGTAATTCTCCATCTGTGTTAGCACCGCCAAACAATTGACCGGTAGGTTTATGGAAATATTGGTTGACAATTGGCAACGTTGGGTCTAACTCAATCTGCATTATCGCGTTTTCTAGAATCATACAAGTTTCCACCTTTAGGTCAATAATGGGTTTCCATTCTTACTTTCGGATAAGGTTATCAAAAATGGCCCTACAAGTTAACCACTCGTAAAGCTTCCAATTCACTGTATCTTCATCCAAAAGCTCTTTAATAACAGGTATTGTAAGATTTTTCTATCTTTATCTCTTCTCTAAGTTAAATGTTTACTTTGACACAAAGTGATTAAATTAGCCTTTTAAAATAATGGGTTCTTAAAGAAAGTGAAGTTGATGAGTCACTCTGGATAAATCTAAGAACAAAGTTGGGTTCTAGTCAAGATGGGAATGAGTAATGCTAATCATCTAAATAAGAGGCTAATTTTATTTATCAAAGTAAATGACCCCAAGGATCATTTACTGGTATAATGTCAATTATGTGGCACCTCAAACTGATTTTGGACATCTTTTTCCAAGTAACATTCTAAAATCAAAATCTGGTAAGTCGGTATGCTAGTCAATTTCGTCATGGCAGTCTTCTCGTCTGTTGACCAATCGAGTACACAGACCGAAACTGGCACAACTGTTGGAGTTAAGAGCAAGTTAGCCCAAATCGAATTTGACAAAAACTCCGGACGAATAGAAAAACTTACACTCCTTAATGATAAGGTCAAATCCTATCTAAATGCTATAGCTACGACTGGCAATCCATTTACATTTTACTTTGATGTGCAACCACTTGAAGATACTCCAATTGGTGGTCATTCAATCGATGCAAGAGAGTTTCAGTCGCGGCAATTCAATTTTGAGAATGAAGATCAATCTGTTCTTAAGATTACCTCCTCAATTGAAAAGAATGGTGTTGAACTAGAATCGACTTTAAAGGTAGAAGTAGTCGAAAGTGGAGCTTTTGATCTAACATTAAGTCTTACCAACGCATCCGCTTCCAAACAGGTCGTCATGGCCGATTTCCCATCACTCTCAGGCATTACCTTAAGTGATGACCTCGCAACTGATTTGTCTGTCTATATGAGATATGCAGGAGCTTCCGGTACTCCTGCTTGGCAAGATAGAGTAAATCGTTATGGAGGTCATTGGACATTTCAATTCGACATCGTCTATAACCAGCAAAATAATCGTAGTCTCGGGTATATGATTCTTGACAAAGATTGGGGGTCAAAGTCATTCCATCGTAAAACAACAGGTGCTATGAAAGTACTTCACCTACCATCAGTGGAACTTGAATCCGGTCAGATGTACACATGGCCAACTGCTAGGTTAATGATAGTAGACGGTAGCTGGAAGGTAATTGCACGCGAGTATGGTAATTGGGTCCGCTCCAAGTTCGATATCCCAACCCAGCCACGCTGGTACCAAGAAACGAATGATTTCCGCTCCCTTCACCTACCTGATTGGGGAGGACATATCGGTAGCACTAAGTTCGAGACCTCTACCGAATTCCGACTAGCTTACTTTGACCATTTCTTGCGACACGGTTACCTCACTGGTGAAACTATGGTACAAGAGGTTCACGGCTGGCGAAATTGGGGACCAGATAAAGGTATTGACCCAACTGGTAACCGTGCAGATCTAGGTGGAAATGAGAAAATGAGAACAGGGATCAAAAAAGCTCAAAGTGTCGGAAGGAAAGTGAATTCTTATTTTGGTGCATCCACTGGAATTTACGATGTAGTCGAAACCAATAAGCCAAGAGAGTATTTTGAACTTATGCACAAAGATGGTAGCTATTTCAAAGCTTATCCTTTTGAGGAACACCACCCTCGCTTTGGGTTCCGCCAAGCGACCATGTGTCCTGGTTTGAACTCATGGCGTCAGTGGATTATCCATGCAACGACTAATCTTATCGAACATGGATTCGATGGGTTCCGACTCGATGAACAACCATTTGATTTGGACTGTTTCAATCCTGATCACCACCACGAGAATCCCTACAACGGTCCGCAACGGGTTGCTGAACTGATGCGTACAACCCGAGAAACAATGAACAGAATCAATCCAGAGATCATCATTATGTCAGAATGGGGAACTGACTATCAGGTACCATACATCAATTCAGTAATGATTCATTCGCATACTGGCTTCGCTGTCACCCCTGCTCGAGTGGCATTTCCAGAACTTTATTGGCTACCTCATTATCCGTTAGGTGCTTTTGAATGTGCTCTTAATGGCTGGATGACCCAAAATGATGGTGCTTGCACATTGGGTGAAGCTATTAATCGTGCACCAGATATGCCTTGGCCAAATCGAGAACGATTTGCAAATCTGGATAATCACGGCCCGATTACCAAATGGCGTCGATTACGTTCACAGTTCCCCAAGGCACTTGTCCATGGACAGACCTCTGACATTGACCCTTATTGTCCAGAAGACAATTTTTGGAGAGGAACACTCTTCCGGTCGAAACACTATGACCTGCTTGTTGGGGGGTACCCTGATGGCACCATGCAACTTCCGAAACTGCAAAAGATCAAGCTGGATAGACTTTCTTCAGATATTACTACTGGCTACGAAATTGATGCTTATACCCTAGAGAAAAAGGCAGTGGAGATAGAAAGGAAAGCAACCAACATCTTTGTCGCAGTAAAGAGTGGATTCAGTGTGGTTCTACTGCCAAAATCCTCGTGTCCACCGAAAGTCGAAGCAACGGTCTCTAAAGGAATTATTACTCTGAACTTGTTTGCTCCTTGGAGAGAGGATCTCATTAAAAAAGAGTTTAAAGCTTGGATTGAAATTCCTGGTTTTGAATTGGTAGGATCACCAGAAATAAGCATACCTTCGGTAGTGGAATTCAAGAAAACTCCAGCTACCGAGGAACCTGGTAAATACTATTTCATTATCCGTGGAAGCCAGACTCTTCCTTACCGTGGGTGGTTCGATATAGAATGATGAAAAGCATAAGTGCTATCCCGTCATTTCACTCGTTTTCTCCACCTTTTCTTGTTTAATTTACTTCGATTCCTACCTTTCCTTTATTCAGAGTCTATCATTGGCAAGCTAATCTTTTACGTATTCAACCATCCTAAATAGAGGGGTGAAAGTCCAATTTGTCGAAAGTTTTTTCCAATGTTATGGAAAGATGCATCGTAAAACACAAAATTTAAATCATATATCAAGGATGGAAAGATGCTAGAAAGAAAAATAACCCTTTACAAACCACATGGCGCCTGTTTGCGGCTGAGCAATGATTATTTTATACTGGATGTTGATGACATTTCCGGCGTTTTACAAGGGCTATATTTAAAAAATGATTTCAACGACGCAAACTTCATAGGAAATGAGGAAAATACTGCGACAAATGTTGCTTGGAGAGGACGCTATGTGAAAGACATGAACCACAGAGCTCCTATGTACGGATGGACTGGAGATATTTTCCTCAAAGCCCGTTTCAAAGGTGAACCCAAAGGAAAGCTGGATGCCATGTATACTTTCTTTTCCGATGATATTAGAAATATCGAGTGTACAGATAATACTATCATCTGTTCCTACAAGGGGGACTCGGAATACATCGGAGGATTTAGGAACCTCGAAGTGATAAGTACATATCGGCTTGAGAGAGATGAAATTTATTGGGATTTTTCAGTCAAAAATTGTGCGTCGAAGACAATGGTCATTGGGGAACTTGGAATACCAATGGTTCTAAACACAAGCATATACAAGGGAAGCGCCACTACCGGGCTCAACCACAGGTCAGTGGAGAACCAGAAGTACTTGAATGAAAATCGATTTGAGAAGCACTATCTCGCTGCAGGCCACTCATCCTGTTACTCTGCAATTCGGTACGGTGGTAAGGGAAATCATCTTATGATTGTCCCAACGGGAGATACTTTTGTCGAAGCTATTGGAGAAGAAGGGGAATACGGACATGAGTCGATGATGAAAACCCAAGGTACATTGATCTATCTGTATTCCAAATCGGCAGCCAGAATCCCGAAAGAAAACGGTCACCGAGACTTAGTTTTAACACCAAGCAGAGAGAAAACCTTCAGCTTCGTCTTTCAAATAGCAAGGGACATCCAAGATCTCAAGGAGAGATTCTACAAAAACGGCAAGGTCGATGTGAAAGTCATTCCGGGAATGGTCCTTCCTCAAGATGGAGAGGGGAAGCTGTTGCTTCGTTGTACCAAGACGATTCATGGTATTGAAACAGACAAGGGGATAGCAGTCGAGCCCTTAGGTGCTTGGGGAGGACACTATATTTACACGCTTCGTGTCAACAAGGAAGGCGAACTTCGAATCCGAATAACTTATGGTGACGATGAGTGGACAACGCTATTGTTCTATGGAACGCCTCCGCTGGAGGAACTAATTCATGCACGTGCCAACTTCATTGTAAAAAATCAGCAAGTTAAGGATGTTGAAGATCCTTGTCGCTATAGTTTCAGGAGTTGGGATAACGACTTGGAAAAAATGGTGGATTTGGAAATGGACCATGGACTAGACAGTATTGAGATAGGTGGAAGCGACGACCGAAATTTCGCACCTCCGGTTTTTCTGTCAGCAAAAAACTCCTATTATCCCAATGCAGATGAAGTAAAGGCGCTCGATGAGTTTATAGAACATTTCCTTTACGGCAAGCTTCAGGACAACGACACGTTCACTATAAAAACAAGCCTTTTTGATAATTATCAAACGTATGAACTTCTTAAAGAAAAGCCAGGGTTTGAAACTATCGAAAATTTTTTAATTACTGATGATAATGGTCAAGAGACAACGTGGAGAAGGTGGGATTACGTCTGGAGAATTTACAATTATCCGCATGCTTACAACATATATTACAATATGTATAGGATTGCAAAACATACGAATATAAAGGTCAGCCGTCTTTATAAAGAATACCTACTCTTTGCATACAAAACAGCCATGGCTTCATACCTTGATTCAACATATGCTGACCATCTGAAATTTAGAGGATTTCAGAGATATACCTGGGGAAACATGTCCGAGAGTCACGCACCTCTCGGATCCTTCAGACTAGAGTACATTCTAGAAGCCCTTGAGGAAGAAGGAATGATGGAAGAAAAGGAGGAACTCAGAGGGATGCTTGAAAAGCGAAGCGATCATTTCGTCACCGAGGAATACCCTTTTTCATCGGAGTACTTGGGTCCAGGGGCAAGTACGAACCATAGTCCTTGCTATGTTCTCGCCAAACTGGTCAACAATGAGAAGTTGAAAAATACGGTTGTGAGAATGATATTATCCACAAAAGACTGGTATCCCAGATGGTACAGTTACGCAGCTTTGAACAAATTCATTGGGAATTACACCACCTCTCTGCATGCATATCCTCTTCTAGACCGTTATCAAGTTACGGGCGACGATTACCTGCTCCAGATGGCATATGGCAGTCTCCTTGGACACTGGTGTTGTGTGGATTCAAAAGGAAAGGGTTATAATAGCAGAGAATGGCGCTTTAATCCAGTCGATAGAACCCATCCCAGATACAACTTCTACGTAAATGAAGCACGATCACTGGAACTAGGTATAGGTCTCAACAGAAACTTGAGCTTATTATGTTCTACCTTGGTGTTTGATGAACACTTTGGGATAACAGGTTACGGATGCTCTGGATCAGCAACAGAGGATAGATATCAACTGTTTCCATGGTCGGGCTTTGGTTTCAAAGCTAACATAGTCCCGCTCGGAGTAACCCTTGAAACCTGTAATGCCAAAATTACAGAAGTAAGTATCAACAAAAATAAAAGAAACATTGAAATCCAATTGTCGGCTCCAGCACCTGAAATTACTAAGGGCATGATAATTATAAAAGGGCTTGATGCTAGAATGTATCAGGTTTCAGATAACCAAGATAGTCGCCAATATCAAGTTTTAAAGGAAGGCATCCTACGGGTTGAAGACGTGAGTTCAATGGCGAGAATCGAGATTCAAGCCGAATGAGCTAGGCCTATCCTCATCGGTTTTCCCTTCAATTTTCGTCGATGTTCCAAGAACAATCGATATTATTATCCTTGTAAAACTGTTTAAGCGCCAGTTTATCAAACCATAGTTGGATTTCTTTGCCTAAAATGTGACCGACGCTACTTACCTTCAGATAGAGGCCTCCCGCCACCCAACTAGGCATGATATTGTATTGTTCAGTTTGTGCCGCGTAAACATTGAGCAAAGCCAGAGGTTCCATTGAATCAAGATTAGCTGTTTTATGACTGTCTCCCAAAATTTCAGTCACACTTTTCCCTTCATGAGGCTCCTGAAGCTCTGGTTTGTCCATAACAGGGTTCTGAATTATGAAATTGTCTTCCAGGGTAAAAAGACCGCTATCGGTATGTTGCCTAGCTTCAATCAAATTATCACCAATTCGTTCCGCCATTTTCAAAAACTCCGGTTTCGGTTCCACTCGGAACAAGTCAACTAATGCGAAAATATAAGCGGGTTCTAAAGCATTAGTACTAAAATTCAAACGCGGTTCACTATTTTTTTCGATGCCGATGTCTCCAATTCCAACTGCTTTGAACATATCTCGAAGATAGTCTCTAAATTTCCTACTACCGTTGGAAACCCGATACCCTCGGGCGCAAACAGAAGTATAGAGAGGGGTAATTCTTTGAGGCAGGAAGGATCCTCCATTCTTTGCTCCAAAGTAGAGTTTCTCCAATCTAAAGGGCCCCTCTATACGGAAATCCGTTAGATCCGTACCATCGATAATAATGCTTTTTAACTTATTGCTTTCCTTATCATATGAGGCATCTAAGAAACCGATGATGTGCCTTTCAACAGCTTCTTTGATATGGACCATCTCGCCTAAGCGGCTATATTTCTGAGCATTTTCCACAATTGCAAGCATACCCATCATTTGAGTAATCGTGTGGTTCAACTGATTTCCTACATAGACTCTTGGTTCAGTAGCCTGAGGATATTTTCTGCCGAAAATGTTAAGACCTCGTTTAGAGATTTGCGGATGTACAAGGTTGGGCCAAATACCGGTCTCCGGATCCCGCTGTTTGATAATCAAATTCAATAATCGTTCCGCCCAGATTCGGGGTGCTTCTTCCTGTTTTTGATATCCTAAACTGTATGCAGCATACGAAAGGTCTAGCGCCACGCTGATGAACGAAAGATCGGAGCTTATGTCCGGATCCTTGTATCCATCCCAAAATCTATTCCACGTGTTTGCATGATCAACCTGTTTCTTGAAATCACCATGCCGGTTGTAGTGTAGCGCATTCCAATCCTTGACATTTGCCTCCCAAATACCTTTCATAAGCATTTCGCCCCGTTCAGGATTAACGGCCCTAAGTAATTCCCAATAGGGGTATACATCCTCTATTTCGTGAACAACCCCTTTCATTCCATACGTATTACCAGTTACCAAATCTACATAACCGTGTCCCCCCCAATGCAAAAGGCCACTTTCCTTATACCAGTAATTGTTGAACATATATTCGGTAGCTTCTCCCGCAGCGTTGATATATTTACCTTCCCCAGTGAACTGGCTCAAGGAGGCGAGAAACCTCATCAAATTTTGCTGGTTGTGGAAAAAGCTCCAGACCGTTGGTTTGGGCTCGGTTCCGGTACGGTGAGATGTCATGGATCTGGGAGCCTTTAAATGCTCTACGTGCATGCAGTCTGCAAAAAGAGGCATACCTTTGCCGCTGTATCTGTCCCTTCCATACTGTATGACTGTATTCGCGTATTGGCACGCTGCTTTTAAAAAACGATTACTATCTATCTCATCAGCGCTCAACACCTTTTTGCCAATCCAATAATCTAGCCGACCAACACTCATACGTTTTCCTTATGTTCGGTTAATTCCTTCCCATATTTAACCCTAATTTCAGGATGGTAGCACAGCATCCCATACAACTTGGACTGTGTGTGGTTAGAAACAACCATGGTTTTCCATAAACGATGACGCGATAAAGTAATTACTCATAAAAAGTGACTATTCAGTTATTTAGGTGATTTTTCTGGCCGAACTATTTTATCCCAAGATATCTTCAATGATTAGTCGACGGCCCGACATCTCCTGATTGGCAGCTTCTAGCTTTTCCCGACTTGAAACCACACAAACCGCTCCCATCGTAAAATTATCTTCCAGCAATTCTAACAAGGCTCGTTTTACCTCTTTCGGGGTGACATGCCGAAGTTGAGAGTAATGCTGTTCACGAAGTTCAGGAGTTTGTCCAATCAGATGACGTTGCAAAGCCTGGCCGGTTGCAGCCGCCGGTCGAATAGGTCTCTCGAATTGTTTAGCTGTGGCTATAATTGCACGATCGATGTCGGTCTGTGTCCATGCAACTTCACGAACGTAATCAGCAACACCAGAAAATACATCCAGTGTTCTGCTGATATGTGGATCACGGTAAGACCCCAAGCTAAGAACACTCCCAAGAGGACTATAATTGAACATCGCCCCATAAGCGTTACCCCTAAATCGGATTTCGTTCATGATATAGTCTAACCGCACCAGATGGGCACCCACCGTCAAAGCGGTCTTATCCGGATGGGAGTAATGTGGAGCAGGGATGACTTGTGCACAGTGCGCAACTTGGATGGGACCAGCTAAACCTTCAGATGGTGGTTCTTCATACGGAGTAAATCCAATAGACGCATCACCAATGGATTCATGACGCATATCGGATATCCAGTTTTCCAAGGTATTTTGTACTATTGTAGCTGAATTATCTGAGCCGGTAAAACTGGCGGTCAAGCGACCCCGTACTAGTAAGAAGTCCCGTATCGATTCAATTTGACATATGATGTCTTCACTACACGTATCAAAATTTTTGTTGAATTCTTCGACAAGTGCCAGTTGTGGTAACCCATGTACCATTTCGGATAGATACCCTTCGGGGGTCAAGCCGCGCCCAGCATGGCTCATAGCGGTTCCTGATCCTTCATAAACCATGTCTGTCCGATATCTGGCCTGCGCTTGGACTAACACATCCTGTAACCGGTTTTTGTCATTTGGCTCAATCGAAAAAAGTAGATCGTGCAAGACTTCTAGGGCGGAAGACATTTGGTCGTCTAGAGCCTTCAAGCTGAACTGTACATTCCACAAGGAGTGATTGGCATCGTCAACATGAGTCCCAAAATCAGTCCAGCAGGAAATTCCACCAGTAGATGCTGCTGACCGCTGAGCAATCTGCTCATAATCCATCCCTGCTGCTCCCATTTTTCGAATCGCTTCGGTATAGCGTGGTAGGTAGGACCAGAGTTCTGAGGGCATTCCCTTGAGACTAAAGTTTAAAACCAGATAATTCACACCGTTGCTAAACACATTGTTTCTTAAAAACTTGACTTCATCAATGACTTCTATGTCTGAATGAATATGTGTAAGTTGAGCCGGTAAGTCACTTACTTTCAATTGTGGCAATGTTGCCAGCAACTCAGGAGAATTAGGCTGACTATTCAATCTATCGAGTTCCTCGGCATCTTCCGCAATTTTTTTTACTTGCTCATCTGTAAACTGCTTTCGTGTTTTTTTCATTCGTTCGGTAAAGGCCATATCGATTCGAGGTTGCATTTGGCCATCAGGTTTCAGCATGGCAGTGAGCCGATGAGGGTTTTTCAGTAGCCTAGAACGTATTAGTTGATTGAAAAGTTTAGGATCAGATTCATAGCGACGTCTACAGTTAGACAAATGCTCGCTCATACGCAAGAAAATCAACGGGTTTTTATCATAGATCCATGAACTGATTACCCTGTCCATCATGTGTAATGGGAACATCGATTGAATTTCAAGATAGTGGTATGCAGATTGCTGAAAGGCAGCCTCAACTCGTTTTGGATCAATATCATCTTCAGCAATTTGGGATAATGTTTCAGTAACTAACTGAACAAAATCATCGAGGCGGTCTGGTTCACTACCCTTGAGTCCAACGCTAAAAGTACTCTCTCTACCAATCCCACCGGCACCTGAAGCAATAATGTCTGCACCTAAATTCGAGGTTATAATTGCCTTTTTTAAAGGAGCAGCTTCATTACCTAATAAGATAAGACTAAGAATATAAAGCAAAGCGACATCTTCTGCATCTGTGGCCTCGCCAATTAACCATTTTATTACCATATATGTTTTTTCGGTGGAAGGTTCATCTTCACCAATTGGATATGTATCTACTTTGGACCTCGGTTGATCCCATCGCACTTGAGGTGTGATAATTGCGTCAACGTCAAGACGGTTGAAATTATCAAGTTTATCAGATAAAAATGCCAAATACTCCGTGGTAGGTATATTTCCGTACAGAAAGAAATAGCTGTTACTTGGATGGTAATAGGTACTATGAAACTCCTTTAAGGCTTCATAGGTCAGATCAGGAATAGCTTCCGGGTCGCCTCCCGATTCTTTCCCATAAATTGTATCTGGAAGCAATTCGCGGGATATTGAGCGATAAAGGCGGGATTCAGGATCAGAAAATGCGCCTTTCATTTCATTGTAAACAATACCTGTTATTGTCAGGTCACCTGTAGGGTTTTCTGGATCCGAGGGAGCAAAATGATGTCCTTCACGCCTGAATGTTTGCTCAGTTAATAAAGGATGAAAAACGGCATCAAAATATACTTCAGCTAAATTGAAGAGATCCTGTTTAACGTTGCTTGCTACTGGATAATAGGTGCAATCTGAACCTGTCATAGCATTGATAAATGTTGCCATACTCATTTTTATCATTTCGAAGAATGGCTCTTTAACCGGATACTTGCCGGAGCCAGCCAGAACCGCGTGCTCGAGGATATGTGGGATTCCAGTGTCGTCTGGTGGTGGTGTAGGAAAACTAACCGAAAACAAGTTCTCTGCATCTTGGTTGTAAAGGTGAAGTAATCGTGCGCCACTCTGTTTATGTTCAAGTTGATAAGCTACCGACCGTAAAGCCTCAAGAGGTGTAACGTCCTTGACCTCAAAACCATTAGAGTTTTGCCCTATATGCATTGTTATTTCTGGAACTGCTGACATTCATTTTTTCCTTGTACTAAAAATAATTTACTATAAAAATCGAGATCCATACTTGATTATTAAGTCTCTATAATCGAGTATATTTAACACTAATATTTCCCTTGTCCCTTGCAAATTTACCCGTAGGATGTTACCCTAAAAAGGCATGAAGAAGGTGATAATCTTTGCTTTATTAGCTACGATGATATCACTCCCACCTTTACAAGCACACGCAATCAGCCGGAAGACCCAAGGCAAGATCATACTGACTTCTATTTTGACAGGAATTGCTATTCTAACCAAGTTACTGGAAGTAAAAGATCGAAAAAATGTAGAGGAGCTACGTAGAAAACTTGGTACACCAGACCATGTGATTGAGTTTCATCATGGATTTGACAAAATACGAATCGAACGCTGGAAAAATCAAGAATTTACCTTCAAAAATGGTGTTTTACAAAGACCGTTGTGCCAAGCCTGTAAAACTAAGAGTGATCTCCACAAATCTGAAACGAACATTTTTCAGCCAAAGTTTATAGGCAATTAGCAATTTACGTTTTCTAAATGGAACAGGAATGATTTTATTGGACTTAAAATATGCACCAATATCTGCAATTGAGAGGCAGTTCGTTATGTTAACGACAGAATTATACTTAACTAAAAAGCAAATTTAGCCATGTACAATCTTGTCAAATTTTCAATCAAAACCTTGGGTTTCTTTTTACTGCTTATGCTCTCCTTTTCTCTGAACGCCCAAAACGACATTAAAAATCTTAAGACAGCAACTGACAGTAACCAAGCCAAAGATATTAAAGCTATTGTTGCCCATTTTGATCAACTCTATCGAGGCCAAACCAGTTATGCCAAAATGGAGATGCAAATTGCTACACCACACTGGGAAAGAACTTTGAGATTGGAAGTATGGGCGGAAGGTATGGACAAAACATTTATTTTAATAACATCACCTAAAAAAGAAAAAGGTATTGCAACCTTGCGTATTAAAAATGAGATGTGGAACTATCTACCTAAAACAAACAAGGTGATGAAGATTCCACCATCTATGATGATGGGATCTTGGATGGGTTCCGATTTCACTAACGATGATCTGGTAAAGGAATCTTCAATGATTGATGATTATGACTATCAATTCCTTTCTGCTAATGAAGCCAAAGTCGAAACTGACCGTGAGACGTTCCTATACATTCAATTGACACCAAAATCAGATTCACCAATTGTTTGGGGCAAGATCGTCGTAGCTGTTGAAGAGGATGATTTTATCCCTGTGTGGCAAAGATTCTACGACGAAAAAGGTCGCCTCATGCGTATCTTGAACTTTAGAGATATTAAGCAATTTGGAAATCGCAGGATGCCGTCAGTAATGGAAATGATTCCACAACAAAAAGTAAAATACAGAACAGTTATTAAGTTCCTAGAAGCTGACTTCGATTCTCCGGTGAACAAAAAAATATTTACACTTCGTAACTTGCGCAAAAGAAGATAGAGGCCACTTGGTGATGATGTTGAAGATTGCACTTCGCAATACCCTCCGCCAAAAAAGGCGCACTATATTGACCTCATTGGCAATGATTGTTGGTTTCACTCTTCTCTCATTTTCTATCGGTTTGTCTGATGGCAGCTATTCTTTTGTCATTAATATGTTCACTCGAAACCGTTTGGGACATATTCAAGTACACCATCGCGGTTATCTTGATAAACCATCACTTTACGCAACTATAAACAATTATCAAGCCGTTGGTCAAACCATACAGAATGTGAAGGAAGTGGAAACTTGGACACCTCGTATTTACTCGGTAGGACTCGGATCGATTGGCGAAAAGAGCACAGCCATAGAAGTCGTAGGCATCGACGCGGTTCGTGAAATCATGGCAACTCAGTTCGACAAGAAGATTATCTCTGGACGAAGTCTATCTAGTATCCCTGCCAAGGAATCAATTCTGGGTAAAGGACTAGCAGAGATTTTGAAAGCCGACATTGACCAAGAAATTATGATCGTCTCCCAAGGAGCAGACGGATCGATTGCTAATGATATATATACCGTTGTAGGTGTCGTCGACAGTGGGGATCCGCTACGCGATCGGATGTCATGCTATCTTCATATCAAAGATGCACAGGAATTTTTTGTGCTTGAGGGAAGAATTCACGAAATTGCGGTCATCGTATCTGACCTATCTAAAGTCAGCAAAGTCACAGAGAGGATTAAAGTGAAATTAAGTAATTCTTCACTAGCTATAGCGCCCTGGCAGGAGTTCGCCAAATCATTTTACCAAGCAATGCAAGTGGACCAGCAAGGGATGTGGATAGCACTTTTCATAATCATACTAGTTGTGGCAGTAGGTGTTTTAAACGCAGTATTAATGTCGGTCTTGGAACGTACACGAGAATATGGCATGTTAAAAGCTGTCGGTACAAAGCCTCGGCAAATTTTCTGGTTGGTGCTTTATGAAGTTAACATCATTGCTCTAGCTAGCGTAGTAATCGGAACCATACTGGCCTTAGGTTTTCCGTTGAGTACGTTAATCAACTATTTATTGGCTATAAATGGCATTGCCTTTCCAGAAATAAGTTATGGGGGTATGAAATTTCAAACGGCCTTATATGTGGAAGTGAATGCACGCAGTATTTATATCCCTGCTATTACCATAGTTGTGTCTGCGATGACAGTTAGCTTATTCCCCGCCCTAAAAGCCGCTTTAGTTACACCAGCAAAAGCAATGAGAACACATTAGATTGGCCAACGGTAATTAATTTATTATGTGGTGGATACTTGTTAAGCTTGCATGGAGAAATCTGTTCCGGAACACACGTCGCACCTTCATTGCCGGAACAGCTATCGGCATCGGTCTAGCTGCACTTATTTTTGTTGATGCACTCTGGATTGGAATGGAAGAAAATATGATTAAAATTGCTACCTCTTCTTTTCTAGGCGGCGGTCAAATTCACCAAGAAGGCTTTCGAAAGACACAAGAAATTGAAAGAACAATCAATCAACACCATCAGGTCATGTCCAATTTAAAACAAGAAGAGATCGTAGCCCGTTTCACGCCTCGAACCTTTGCCTTTGGTATGATCACCTCACCAGCCCACGTCATTGCTGCGGCCCTCGTGGGAGTTGATCCTGTCACAGAGAAATACCTATCTCATGTTGATGAAATGATAACAGAAGGGACATATTTCGAAGGCGATAACGAACGGAACATTGTCATTGGCAGCAAAATGGCAGAGGTCCTGGAAGTCGAAATTGGTGATCGGGTTGTTGCTACTGTTTCTCAAGCTAAAACTGGTGACCTTGCCCAAGAAATGTTCCGGGTCTCTGGGATTTTTCATTTTCACAACCATGAAATGAATCGAGGAATGGCATTTATGCGACTTGGAAAATCACAACAGATCCTTGGACTCAAAGACGATATCCACCAAATTGCTATTAAGTTTACGGACGTAAAATATGGTCAAAACAAACTACTTCCATTTTGGAGGAAATATTCCAAATATGGGAATGAAGCAGTCAGTTGGACTGAGATTTTGCCCGAACTAGAAACAATATTTGAATGGACAAATATTAGTAAGGTTCTGTTGGGGTTTGTCTTTTTCATTATTGTTGTGTTTGGGATTATCAACACGCTTTTTATGTCATTGTACGAAAGAATGTTTGAGTTTGGCGTGTTGCGAGCTGTGGGGACGCGTCCGTCACGTATGGCGCAACTGATTCTTTTCGAAGCTGGATCCTTGGGTGTTTTGAGTATTGGAATTGGGATTATCTTGGGTATTATCACAACCTACATCTGTTCAAAGACAGGGATAGATTACACAGGGATCGAGGTAGCTGGAGTAACCATACAGGAACTGATATATCCAGTTATGGTGATAGATCAGTTTATCTTCTACCCTTTCTGGGTACTTGTCTTTACTACTATTACAGGATTGTATCCCGCTTGGTATGCTGCAAGAATGTCTCCTGCAAAGGCCATGCGACGGGCGGGCTAGATAGAAGGAATAAAAGATATATGACCAGTCAGCAAGTGATTGTCACAGAGGATCTGACCAAAACCTATTCGGCAAATGACGTGCCAGTTTACGCGCTTCGAGGAATCAACCTAACAATTGCAGCGGGTGAATTTACAGCTATTGTTGGGCCATCAGGATCGGGGAAAACGACTTTTCTCAACATAATTTCCGGACTAGATCAACCTACGGAGGGAAAAGTATGGTTGAGCAAAGAGTTAATATCTAACATGAATGGTCGTCAACTTTCAGATTTTCGCCGTGATAACATTGGATTTATCTTTCAAGCATACAACCTGATTCCTGTGTTGACAGTAGGAGAAAATATTGAATACATCATGCTTCTGCAGGGTATTCCCAAGATAGAACGCCATCAACGGGTGGTTGATATCCTCGAGGTGGTTGGGCTCGCTGGATACATAGACCGTAAACCCCCACAATTGTCGGGAGGGCAACAACAACGTGTTGCTATCGCGCGTGCTATGGTTTCACAGCCGACAATTATACTGGCAGATGAACCGACAGCGAATCTGGACTCAAAAACCGGATCCGAACTTTTGGAGATGATGTATCAACTCAATAAGAAAACTGGTATGACCTTCGTATTTTCTACACATGATCAAGCGGTTATGGACAGAGCACAACGCCTGATTACTCTTAAAGATGGGCTGATTGACAGTGACAATATGCAAGAGTAACCTTGAACAGCATGCAGAAGATCTTCGCTTATGCTTTAGTTTTTATATTATTGCTTCCTAATCTGTCTGCTGAATCGCTACAAACCGGTGGCTACTATAAAAGTTTCTTCACCATTTTAAATTCAACATCATTGAATGAATCAGTTACTCAACAAAAATCCTTTATGGTTAGCAACCAAGTTCGGTTCAATATCTCTTATGAAATAACTGACCTTCTATCATTCAACACATCCTACAATTTTTCTCCACGTTGGCAGGACGGACCTTTCTTCAAGGAAAACCATTTCAATACAGGAATTGACCCTACTTCCTACCGCTTAGTTGATTTGAACTCACAAATATATCCTTATGAAAACGATTCGATCGAGAACTTTGGAATCTTTCAAAACTTGGATCGTGCCTTTGCCACTATAAGTACAGAAATCATGGATATCTACATTGGTCGGCAGACAGTAGCTTGGGGCAGTGGGCGTGTTTTAAATCCAACCGATATCTTGGCTCCTTTTACTTTCAACGAATTGGATACCGAAGATCGTTTTGGTATAGATGCCCTACGGATACGAATTCCAGTGGGTACAATGAGCGAATTTGATACTGGCTACGTGTTGGGAAAGCATTTGAATTTCAACAAGAGTGCTTTTTTCTTCCGCAGCCAATCCAATTTTATGGAGACGGATGCATCAGCTTTGATGATGATTTTTCGAAACAACTTTCTGATCGGTTTTGATTTCGCTCGAGCTATCGGTGGGGCTGGTTTTTGGCTGGAAAGTGCTTATGTATTTCCACATATATTGAGGGATGAAGATCTACTGTCAAGCAAATATATTCGGATGTCTGTTGGTCTAGACTACAGCTTTAGCGGTACAACTTACGGATTCACGGAGTATCATTTCAGTCAAGCTGGTATGGAGAACCCTGAAGACTATTTTTCTAACCTGATTCAACCAGCATACACTGACGGGACAGTGTATCTTATGGGGAGACATTACTTGGCTCTTGGTATGGTATACCAGATTATATCTTTGATTAATCTAAGCATTCAGCCACTCGTCAATATGATTGACAAATCCTCCTCTCTTTCAGCTCAAATTGAGTATAATGTGGCACAGGATATCTATCTGTCTCTCGGCATGTGGATAGGTATTGGTCAACAACCTGGCATTTTGAGTGACAATTCTACAGCTCAAAAACTTGATTCAGAGTTTGGTGGGTACCCAGACATCTGTTTTTCTTCTTTAAGGATCTATTTCTAATTCTGTAACTACCCAGAATTATTTGCACGCGTCAGACGTTCTTCGGCCACATCCAAATGAAAACAGACCGATTCAATCGCTTCTGTCTCTGGACTCATAGTAACATTTGATTGACCATTCTGATTGGTTGCAGCAATGACATAACCATTTCGCCAAAAACAGTCAAGAATATACCATGAAATTTGGCAGGCAACGTTGAAATCGAGTTCATCTTCCTCCGAATCGACCGCATACGATTCGATCGTATTGAAAATCGATAATACAGCTTCTAGTTGGTTGTTGTTTAATGAAGCCAACCAATTTTTGTGACTTCCTTCAAAATAAGGTAGCTGGCTAAGTTGTGTTTGAATATCACCTACCAGATGTTTAAATGCTTGGAATTCAAGCTCAAGTTTGCTGGTTCCAGACAAAGAGAACTCATGTTCAGCTACGGTCTCATTATCCAAAGGATTATTAAGCATCTGCAAAAATTTATCAACATTCATAATGATAGTTGCCTGTTCATTTTTTGGCTTTAACTGTTTTTGTGGTTGGCCAATTTTTGAGCGACGCGATAACCTTCTAAGTTCGAATCCGTATCTAGGAGTTCCTGTACTGTTTCTGTGCTTCGGCGTTGAGGACAGAAGCTAGGGTCATTCGCCATCCTCAAGGATAGTCGGGCGGCAACAGAACTACCTGCTCTCAGATTAACCAACTCAACTTTATCCAATGTATCATACATTGTATGACCGAATCCCCGACCTCCTGGTGCAGCTTCAGCATCACCCATATGTCCAGTAGGGACACCTTGGATTAAAAATGGGAAATGATCGGAATACGGATGCACTTTTTGACCAATTGGCATTTCTATGGCCATCTCCTGTTTTGCCTGTTGAAAGAAAGACTCCAATTCACACCATTGATGCAAAACTATCCCTTTTCGACTTTTACCACCAGCTGCATCCAGATTGAACATGAACCTGATATTATCAAGTTCATCCGCATGTTTATCAACATACCGATACGCTCCTATTAAACCAATCTCTTCCGTACCAAAGGCAATAAAACGCACAGTGCGTTTCAAGTTATTTCCAGCATATTGGGATAGGACTCTTGCAGTTTCTATAACAATCGCCATACCGGAGGCAGGATCTGTAGCACCTTGAGAAATGTCGTGACCATCATAATGACAACCCAAAATAATCTGTTCATTAGGTTTTTCTTTTCCAATAAGATCTCCCACCACGTTCCATGAATTTCGAGGAAGATTGGTATCAGTAGTAAGGAGCCGTAACTTGACCATTCCTTTTCGTTCAATAAGCCGCGTTAGGAAAGCACCATCTTCCTTGGAAACTGATATACCTGGAATTGGAGCAGCTTTATCATCCTGCAGACTTCCTGTCTCTGGCCCAGTGCCTGGGTGTTCACTCACAAAGATGAAGGCTTTTGCCTCAGCTAAAACTGTGCGTTCGTATTTCTCTTTACGATGAACCCATCTGCCCAAGTTTGGAGATGAGGCACTACTAGCTAACACGATTTTCTCTTTGATGCTTGACCCCAGACGTTGATAATCTTCAGGGGAACCATAGCCTACCGATACCAATTCGCTCTCGATCTCCGATGTAGGACAATAAGGTAAGGATATGCACTTAATTGGTTTGTGTATTGGCTCAATAATCTCGAGCGTAGCTTCACCACGCGACCAGCCTGCGTAAGAATAAGTTTCAAACCCAACATTCTGCAACCCATATTTCTCAAAGGTATCAGCGATGAACTGAGCGGCCTGTTGTTCTTCAGGTGTGCCAGAGAAACGGGCACCAAAGTCGTCACAAAGTACTGTCAGGTTATCCATTACCTGGGATGAAGTATAGATATCACCTACCATTTGCTGATCAATGTCTAAATAAGGATTATTATTGTTCATATGATTTAATTTTTATTACCCTTCATTCTTAAGATATTCTTACCAATCTGGTTTACCAACGTACAAAGATCGATTTTCCATTGGTAGTTGTATACGCAACCCTCCTAAACGGTGAGACTCAATTATGCCTATCAACATCTCCATACCACGTCGTGCAATATGGATTGCCCCCTGCGTTTCGTGATCCGTATCTAATGCATCAGCAATATTCTTGATGCCCATAATGGTTCCTGTTTGACGTGAGACATCAGGAAATGGATACTCTTCTAATATACTTGGGTGCTCGCCTTGTTTTCGAAACTGGCAAGCCATACCGTTGTTGAGTGTCCGTAACTTCCCTTTGGTTCCACATACTTCAAATTCGGGACCAGTTCCTGCCGTATTATATCCGTGAACACCATTGGCAAAACAAGCATAACCATTGGTTATTGCAGGATCTATGTTTAATCGATTATCGTCCCAATCCTCGTCCTTAGATATGATTGATCCTTGGACGAAGTCAATCTCTGGGTCACCAGCCAAATACAATAGCATATCTGCCGCATGAGTCAGCCCCCAGAGAGCGGAAGTCGCTCCATATTGGGCAATAACGCACCGAACATCACCAATTTCACCAGCTTCGATCAATTCCCGCATTTTTCGGTAAAATGGCATGTATCGCCGTTGGGTGCCATAATTGAATTTGACATTGTTCGCTTCAACAGCTTCCACCATAGCATCAGCTTCTTCCATCGAACAGCAAAGAGGTTTTTCACAGTAAATACCCTTGACTCCATGTTGGGCAGCGAAGATGGTGATTTCGGCACGCGAAGCCGGGCGGGTAGCGACACATACAATATCAGGTTCTTCAACTTCAATCATTTCACGATAATCAGTGTAGCAACGTGATGCGCCGTAGCGTTGGCGGATTGTTTCTGCTTTCTCTGGTAAGACATCGGATACAGCAATCAATTCCGTTTGGTCACAAGCAACACAAGCAGCCGCATGGGAAAACGGAAGCCAGATAGAGCTATCCGGACGATGGCGGACTTCGTCATCGATTGTGGCTCCCATTCTTCCACATCCAACTAGGCAGGCTTTGTATTGAGTTAGCATGGTTTACTCCATAATTCGATTCTTGTTTCCTTTATCATATTCTACACAGTAGATGTGGATAAAAAAATTCAGAAAAATGGTTAGAAAAAAACTTAGTTGCATCAGCCGATATTTTTGTTAACCGTGCTGCAAAACTCAGGTATGTAACGTCAAACTTCCACAATTTCCAAGGTTTCTGCATCAACTCCGTATGGTGCTTGGGCGATGACTTCTGCCCCGGGACCAACTGTCAGTGAACATCCAATACACTTTCGGCCTTGCCAAACACCACCGGTGATGTTACCTACATTACTTACGCCAATAACGGTGATATCATACTCCTTGGAGATAGTACCGTAAGATTCCAACCACAAACTGCCGTAGGGATCTTTGACATTGTCGTGATCTGCATCAACCGCCCATGCACAAGGAGAAAGCAGCAAATCTGCTCCCATACTGGCCAACGACCTAGCAAAGTGAAGTGAGGAAGGGAAATTGTCAGCACATATATTAAGACCAATTGTTCCAAGTTCTGTTTCTGCAACGGATAGAGTATCACCAATTGAGTAGATATCCCGAGCAATATCGAGAACATTGATCTTCCTATGTTTCAACAGGATTTCCCCGCTAGGAGAAACAAGGATAGCAGCGTTGTAGATGTGCTGGTCTACACGTTCGGTAAGACCTGCAACAACGTAGATATGATGATCTGCTGCTGCCTGAGAGATCACTTGACTAGTTGGACCGGGGATGGGTTGAGCTTCTATCTTAGCACTTGGATGTGTCCAACCGACATCCAGGCATTCCGGCAGAACCACAATATCACAATTATTGGTTGCTGCAGCTTCAATTGTGTTTACCACCTGACAAAGATTTTTGTCAATTAGCCCTCCCTCAACCCGCATTTGAGCCATTGCAATTCTACGCATATTAAAATTTTCCTTGGCTTGAATTATTTCCCAGATTACACGTGGTTTTGGAAACGGTAAGCTAACCTATGACGGTGCCACCGTCGACAATAATATTCTGCCCAGTGACAAAACCTGCATTGGCAATTAGTGAATAAGCAACTTCAGCCACATCTTCGGCAGTAGCAACACGACCCAACGGTGTTTCACCAGCGAGGCGCTCAACAAAATCTTCATGTCCATCTACCCATCTCGTTTTCACAACACCTGGAGCAATACCATTAACCCTAACTTCAGGAGCCATTACCCTTGCTAGTGACTTTGTTACACTGATGGCAGCGGCCTTTGAAGCAGCATAGGCAATTGAACTTCCCTGACCAGTAATTCCACCAATAGATGTAATATTGACAATACTACCCTTTTGTTTTTTCAACTCGCTGGCAACAGCACGGCAACAATTGAATACGCCCTTCACATTTACCCCCATGATGCTATCCCAATGCTCATCTTTCAAATCATCTAAGTTAGGTTGGGGAATAAAATGCGTAATGCCCGCGCTATTGACTAAAATATCTAACCTCTTGAACTCTTTGATAGCAGCGTCTGCCATCTCCCGCACTTGATCATCAACGGAAACGTCTGCTTGGTAAATCATGCATTCTCTACCTAGAGCCTCAATATCTCTTTGGGTTTGGATGGCGTCATCAGCAGAACGCGAGTAATTGACAACAATATTAGCCCCTTCAGCGGCTAATCGTAAACCTGTCGCACGACCAATTCCTGTTCCACCACCTGAAATTAATGCTGTTTTGCCTTCAAGCATACATTTTTCTCCTTATGATTTTTTGGTGATTCTACAACTATGCTAAGATAACATACTTTTCTCTTTTTGATCAATAAGTCTGTTCCAAGCTTTGCAGCCTTGTTTTGCCGTAATTTGGCTTGGTAAATTCTTAGGTCAAACCCCATTGGCGGCGAAGTTCATCCATGGGTTTGTAAGTCACACCTTTATTGTAAAAGTTCCCCAGCCATTTCCCATCTTCTCGAAAAAAGAATCGGTCATCCCTTTCCTCATCGGCTGGTTGATACCGGGTATCGATACTGATTCGATATCGATCGGACAGATTTGGAGCCGTGCTATGCATCATAAACATGCCAAAGATAACCACGTCACCTGGGTGAAAATGAGCTGTTGCTAGTTTAAAACCGAATTTGTGTACCAATTCAGCTGGATCTGATGTAAAAACAGCATCAATGAGATCCCGATCCATATCCATTTTTCCATATGTTTCCCGCAATTTCTTATGTTGATGGGAACCAAGGCAAATGACAAGCGGACCATCTTCCAGACTAATATCTGTTAGCGCGCTCCACATCGTACACCGGTTGGGTGTCCCTCGTCCAACATATACTTGGTCATAGTGGAAATGGTTACAACCACCATTAGCCATACACCGTAGCCACCGTTTATCGAAGGTTATAACCTTTTTGTTATGAAAAAATCTTTCGAAGAAGCAAAATGTATCATTACTATCAACCAAGTCTAAAATCTCCTTAGCATGAGCAACCTCCGTTTGGCGAAAGAAACTGAAAGATTGGTTTTCTCTACCAACAATTCTGGATTCGATGGGTGTTCCTTCTTTAAGACCACCTCTGTCTGCGATGGCTCCAAGCGTGAAAGAAGCAGCAAGCTGTGATTTTTGGGCATCATGAAAACCACGGATAAACAAGTATCCGTCTTCTTGGAAACGAGATCTTAGCGCTCCCGGATTATCCTTGATTGGAGATGAATCTATTAGCTCAACTACTTCCTGGCCGAAGCGAAATGTATGTTGATCAAACTGAAACTTTGTACCATAGGGAATTTTTATCGTCATGTTTCTCTAGGTCTTCATTTAGCAAATTGGTTCTATATTTGGTTGAACTGTTCTAAGGCATAGTTGCTATAGTAACTGACACGCTCGTGTTGGTGTTTTAACCCATCGTGCAAAACTAGCTCAACATCTTTAAAAAGTGAATTATCGTTTGGGTGGGACTTCCTAATCTTAGTGAGAGCAAATATAGCATTGATGGGTACGAATGGCTGCGCATCTCCCATAACGCGTATCAGGGCGGGAATTGTGTCTTCAAGTGATTCGCTGATTATACCCAGTGAATTGGTTGCGTTACGTCGAACCCAATCTGATTCATCGTCTAAAGCTTCGATTAAAGATTGTACACTGTCTTTAGCGTCTTTCCCAATATCGCCGAGTGTGTCCGCAGCACAGGCACGTTTCCACCAATCAGAATCATGTCGCAACATATCGGTCAATACAGGTACAGCTGGTCCTCCAATAGCACTCAGTGCCGCTGAAAGATTAAGACTGTTTTGTTCGGAGATACCATTATTTAATTGATCCATGATCGGAGTAATTGCGGCTTCGCCTATTGTACCTAACTTGTATGTTGCCTCCATTCTTTCGTCAACTTCCGTCTTTTGATCTAATTCTTGGACCAGTTGGTGTACATCCAAGGTATCCGGTTGCGATACGGCCGAATCACCGTTCTGATTACAGTACCAGTTCCAGAGAGACTTCCATAATATTGGATGTCGAGTGATATCGATATCATTGGTTGAGCCAATTTGGTTCCAAAGGTCTGCTGACCCAATGTCCAAATTCCAACTTGGTTCCTTCGGTTCTTCCGTACGATGAAACAGAAATTTCATCATATACCGCTTGTCAGAACTTAGGTTGGCTGATGCACGATGCCAAATTTCATAGTGAACAATAGCAATTGTCCCAGCGTCTCCACAAATAGGTAAGCCTAGCATTGACTCAGTATCACTAAGTGCATCATAATACTGGGTGCTGGGCAGTATCGCTGTTGGTCCCATCTCCGTTGAGACATCTTGTGGATAATAAAATGCCATTGCCATCCGAGAACGGTGATGACGTCTCCAAGGATGGTTCCATCCTTGGAATTTTCGCGGTGTACCGTCTTGATGCCAGCCCTGTCCTTTGCTATCAGGCATATTTACATGGCAGTGCCGGTGAGGCTGCATGATGTAATTTAGGCCGATAATACTTTGCAGGGTTCCCTTTACAACAGGATGATCGAAGATTTCATATAATTCTGGAACCTGTTCTAGAATGCGGTTTCCAGGGTCACCACTTTCAAAGATATGTTCGGTTCTTTTTTTGATGGTTTGATGCAGCCCTGCTGGATAGTCTGGCTTGAGTAAAAGGTAACCATTAGCTATGAATTGGCTCATGTCCTGATTATTCAGGAGATATTTTTTATTTACCATATTTTCCTTAAAAGAATTCAAGTATGCATCCCGATTTACCGCTATTTACTTTATATACGATCACTTAAGTATGACACGGGGAGAAACGCTTGATTAAAAAGTATCCCTAAGACTGAAAAAATTTATAGAATCAGGTTGATATAGTAGCACATATCTGATTTGGATATCGATACAGAAAATTGATCGATTGTGTTCGCGGGAAAATCATGAAAAGGCAAAACTCGGTTTGTCTGGTAAGACGGCTTTCGCTACTCGCATTACGTTTCCACCGATGATCTTTCGGATATCATCATCCGAGTGTCCTCGCTGAACCAACCCTACGGTAAATAACGGCCAGTTAGTCCAAGCTAAACTCTGTATTTGCCAGCTCTGCTGATATTCCGGTGTGAAACTGTGTTCCGGCCACAATGAGCGGAAAGCTGTACGTAACTTTTGAGACTGAACATTCTTGGGCTGGTCGTCATAGGTTTGAATCCGGTAGCCAACATCCGTGCCAATGGCTACGTAGTCAGCACCAAAGTTCTTCACAATGTAATCGATGTGGTCGAGTAAGGCAATAATGTCTCCTGTACCGCCTAAAAAAGAGGGGATACAACAAATTCCCATATAACCCCCTGTCTGAAAAATTGCTCGCATTACCTCGTCTGTCTTAGCACGACAGTGTTCCTTTAAAGACCAACATGAGGCATGGCTAGCCACCATCGGTTTTTCCGAAATATTCGCTGCATCCATACTAGTTTGTAAGCTTGAATGTGCGACATCGATGATTACACCAACTTGGTTCATTTCCCGAACCACTTCCCGTCCGAAATCGCTCAAACCTCCTGTCGAGTCTTCGCCACACCCCACACCAATCATGTTCCAGCGGTTGTAGGTCAAGTGCATCATTCTGCAACCAAGCTGATAGAAGATTTGGATAAATCCGAGCTCTTCCGCAACCGTATCCCATCGTTGGGGGACAGGTACCCCATTGGCCGAAAAGTAGAGGCAATGCCGGCCTTCCTGTTTGGCGTTTTCTATGTCTTTTGGAAAGGCTGCTCTGAAGACGAAATCACCCAGTTTGTCAGTCACATGAGTGAAACGGGCATGGCGCTTGATAATTCGATCCATACGGTTGCCTTCCTGTCCCGCATTCTGAAATACACAGGTGACTCCCGATGCTTTCCATGCCTCTTTGTATGATTCTAAACCCATAGGATCAGTTAAATGCCGGGTCATGGACATCTCTTCTGTCAAGTCCTGCAATTCATTGGGCCAAGCTCCAGCTTCAATTGCCTCAGCCAGAACACCTGAATCAGGAACTGATGTCGGAGAGAAACCGTAAGAATCGAAAACAATAGACTCTTTGTGCAATTCTAATCCACGGTCCAAATCCTTTTGAGATGGTTCAAGTATCTTCAATCCTATCTGCTTGTCTCTTTCAATACGGTCGCTTGCATTCATTAATTTTTCCTTTCCCAGTATTTTATAGAAATATAAATCAATCTAATTCCAATTCTTCCTCATAGGCGAATAGGGCAGAGGAAAAATGGAATGAAGTAAATAAACCTATTCTAGGATGAACCCTATGACATTACGAGGAAATGGAACCAATTTTTTCGTTTCGGATTTAACGAGTAGCCTCTTCAATTTAGACAGAGGAAAATAGTACCGTATTGTCCCTTTTTTAACGGCTTTCATAGTATAATTATTTGCTGATCATATGGGAAACAAATTCAGGATACAATACGATAGATGTTTTACTGTTAACTGAATGATACATCATTAATCACTATAAGGATGTATCATCCAGTTAAGATGATTTATTTGTTGTGATAAGTAATTATTAATAAAAAAGCATAAAAGGGTTGCTCAAAAACCATGATCACCGAAGAACATAAAAAACAATACCAAGTCGAAGGGTATTTCGTAGTGGATGACATGGTCCCAGTTGCCATGTTGGAGGAACTCAGGGCCGCTTGCTGGCGAGTCAAGAAGAAGGTCCGAGAAGGCACTGTGGACGTCTATACCCACTGGGCTTCTACTTCCGAACCTTGGTGTATCCGGGGGCTGATTGCTCCAGAATTCGATGAACCGATTTTTGCCGAATACATGCTTCATCAACCGCTTATGGATTACACCCGCTCTTTCCTCGGTGATGAATTGAGATTGGGATGGATTGATCTACGTACCAACCCACATCACCAGGATTTTCCCGGCGGTTGGCATCGTGACATTGGTAATAGAGATCCAAAACTAGAAGAGGAAATGGAGGAGCTAAGGCGGCCAATCAACAATCTCAGATGGTATCTTGCTTTGGTGGATGATGATTGTCTGCAGATTATACCCGGTAGCCAGTTGCGCAACCGTACGGAGCGCGAACGTGAATGTATGGTCAACTCACCTCATGATGACTTGCCTGAACAAAAAGTGATTGCCTTAAAGGCCGGACAAGTCGCTTTCTGGTGTGGGAAGACCATCCACCGAGGCAAAATGAGGATGGATATAGAGCGTCTGACCCTAGCCGCCAGTTGGCGGAAGTGGGAAAAGGATGAAGCATTAGAGGAAAAAGTGGACAGCAGATTTGAATGGCGGTTAGACGAAAGTATACGCGATTTTCTACCACCAGCTATGCATGTATATTACGATCGTTGGCGTACATTGCAGAAAAACTGAAGTCGATCCGTTTTCAGTTACAATTGAGGCTTTTCTCTGAAGTAAATGTCAGCAGTTAAACAGACATGGAATTATATTTCTGAGCTAGTTATGAATCCTACCACTCAGAGTTTCTGACCAACTAAAACAAGAATAATACTAAAGCCGCACGTTCTGATGTCTGGGGTGCCGACTTTCCTCGAGTATCAGATACTGGCATAATCAGCTGTGGCTATGTTGGCTCAAGCTAAGCACATGGCCACAGAATATCCTTTTACTGTCGATTCATTTTTGTGACTCAACTAACTATGCATCAACCTCCAAACTCAAATTCTATAGGTAATCCTACTTGATTTACTCTGAGAGATTAATCATGATAGAATTGCTAAAACATGTGTAAAAACTTGTTTGCTGACAGATTTGCCATCTTATTTAGAAGTCACTGAATTTCACACAACAAACATTGTTAAATAGTTGCCCACGCAAAGGAATTAACTATTAATGTCCAATCCTGAAGCTAGCTAATATAGTAGATGCTCCAACAGTAAGAAAGGATATATTGTAATGACCAAGCTCACACCGATTTGCCCACTGATGCTCGTGGCTTCTCTTTTCGGCTTTAGCGAACAACCCGTGCTTGATTCTTACGAGCAGTTTGGGAACATTGACCAAGCTGCCGAAATGTTGAGAAAGCAGACCGCTGAAGCCAAGACACATTCGTTTTCAAGAGATTGGTTCGATTGGGAATTTCTCCTGCGCCGATATATTGACGAAGGTCGTCGTGACGAGAACGCATTGAAGATGTTAGCTGCTTATTTTCGTGGTGCGATATTCGATCGGTATCGTACTTTGGAGTCTCAAGGGGAAGGTGAGATGTTTTATATCTTTAATACATCCATGGATGGAGAGGCGAAATCATGGGGATCTAGTGGCACAGTTTTTCTCCATGATGTCCATGGAGGTGGTGGGCATGGAGGTTGGGGATCACACGCCCGTATGTCGATTTACGAAGAACTAATCAAGCAAGGAATTCTGAGTAAGGAGGAACAAACCTTGTTCAGGAAAATCGTCGTGCAGAGTCTTAGCGAAGACTTTCTGGATTTCAACTGCTTGGAGCGTGGCGCTAACAATCGTCCGTACAAAAACACTGGAGGGATTGCAGCAGCCGTTCGTATTTTTCCTCATATGCCGAGGGTTAAGGAATTGAAGGCATGGATTGAACGACAGTGGAGAGAACTTGTTGAACATGGTGATATTTTCGAAGTGAACCATTTTCCCTATGGAGGTCTTCACTTGTCCGGGATGTTCGATATCGCTTCTGAAACTGGAAAAATTAAGGAACCTGCCAACCGCAAACTCATTTATACCATGGCTAGGCGATACGTTTTGCTAAATCATGGCATGGGTGTTCGGGGAAACCCCAACGCAGCAGCCCAAGCCAACGTTAAATTCACCACCAAAGAGATGTTCGACAATCCGTGGCACGCACCATACTACGGAGACACCTTAGTTCCGGACTTCTGGTATCGAGCAGCCCAAGAATTCAGAGACCCAGAATTCCTTTGGGCTGCAGTTCAAACTAGTATCGGTCCGGAACCACCCATGGGAGAGAATCAAGATGAGATGCGGAGGCAATGGAAAAATGCATATGTTCGGCGTTTTGCTTGGTTTATTGAGCATGACATAGATCCACATCTACCTCAAACTGGTTCATCAATTGGTCTTCTAAGTCCAACAATTTATCGTATCAAGGAGCGACTTTACTTATGCACTGGAAGGGAACAAGATCAACCATTTGCTTCTTTTTACTTGTTCGATCGCAACAACGAATACATGCATTGTTTTGGTGATGCTATGGGGCGGCTTTACGAATACTGTGTTGATGGTGCGAAGCTGATTGGATCATCAGGCAAATACAACGGAATATTTATGGGTCAAGCTTACTACGATATGCTAATGGTTCGACATCCGGATGATGCTTTTCCAATGCATTCTGCTATGCCGGAACATCATTGGGGACGTCATGCTTTTTTGGATCAGACTGCCCAGGTTTGGCGTCGAGCTTCGTGCAGCTTGCCCAGCATCACACATTGTCGTACTGCTCCTGATTCGAAGAATTGGCGCTACGCGCCGGAGTTGCATGATCATTGGACATGGAGACGGGTTGATGATCCAGTAGGAGCCTCTGCTGCCAATATGGATGGTTTAATATATCTCAACAACGATTATACGTTACAGAGTGTTACCTTACGACTGAACGGTAGTCCAGATGAGAACGGCAAGGAGGACAAGGTCTTCCTTCGGGATCTCCGACTTGTTGGGCCTAAAGGTGACATTATGTTAGCGGATTTTTCCCATCAACCTGAGAATTTCAAGGTTACACGACGCAAGTTGTCTGATCCCAACGGCAAGTGGGAAACTATGGATCCAATGCCAGTAGCTATTGTTAATAAGGATGGCAGGGAGGTTTTGGAAGTCATAGTAGAACCTGATTTCTCGTATGCTCTGCGGGTGGGTGTCTCTCATCAGGAATTCAACTTGGCTGAGGATTACACACGCGTGAGCTTTGATTTCAAAGGGATTAGTAGCGAACCTTATTTGCGCTACCGACAAGGTTGGCGTTACGGCCAAACGGGTTCACCAGCTTTGGTTTCAGACATGATTCTTAATGATCGTACTGTGGTGCCATCCCACGATGTCCGAGGTGGTATTCTGGATCTAAATTCTGTACTCGTCGAGGATCGTGATAGGGATTCTTTTGGTAGTTTCACTTATCGTAATTACTTCGGTGCTCGGAGTATCTGGACCCGTCATACATTGCTGACTCAGGAAGGTATTCTTGTTGTGCAAGATATCTATGTTGCAGGTTCTGAGACAGAGGGTTATCGTGTTGGTCCCATCTGGTGTCTACGAGCTGATGGCCAATGGATCGAAGGACAACATGAAGATGGTCATCAATGGCGGAAATTCGAAAACGTGCCGCCAACACATGACAACAGGCGTCACTGGTTCGACGCACCAGCTTTTGATCATGCCTCTTGGAAAAAAGGAAAGAAGCGTGTTCTCGTTTATATTCATCCCGCCACTGGCCAGAGCTATGGTCAACTCCAGCATGAATCCACGCCGGATTTTTCCCGTGAAATCAATACAAACAGTTCGTGGGCAGCTTCTATTGTCAAAGCAGGCCAGTCAAAAGTCTTCTTGAGTATAATTATCCCGTTTAACGAGGGTGAAGATGTTACCAAGCTGCTTGATCATCTGGAAACCAGCTTGGACACAGACGGAAACACTAACACGAGCATTGGAAATACCACAATTATGCTCTCTATTGAAGGGGAATGGAAGATTAGCCGAAAGTAAGGTCGTCTCTTTCCCTGTCAACCCAACTTAAATTGTCATTTAGATTCCTTAACGGACATACCCTAAATTTGAGTATGTTGCCGTCTATGATGGCTTCTCTCTCAGCTTGCGTTCGAGGAGGTCCAATTTTGGATGGATTAACCATTTCCATAGTGGTGGTATCATACACGGCCAGAAACAACCAAAATATCCTGACGGGAGCCTGAGAGCTCCTGCTGTTGGCTGGAGTTGCCAGAATGGAACATTCGCTTTCAAATGATGTGCAGAATGACGACTGAGTTCCAATAACATCCAGCGACTCCAGCAAGCTTCAGAATCCCAACTATGGAGTTCCGTAACTGCTTCATCTTCCTCTCGATGAAGCCCATAGTGTCGTATGTAATTCACGTACTCGAGCAGGAAAACTGCTGATGCTGAATAAATCAACCATGTTGAACCCACAGCAGTATCATATAGAAAAAGTGCCATGGCAGTGAGTAACGACAGGACAGTCCGCAGCAGAACTGGATTGCGAATACCAGGAGACTTTTGCGACATTTCTCTGTGTATACTGACCCATTGGAGAGGAATCGTCACTGCAAGATGCTTCCAGAATCCTCGACCACGTGGCGCACTCGCCCCATCTCTGTTCATTGCCACATACCGGTGGTGATTACGGTTATGTTCTTGGGTAAAATGTGGATAAGCTACTACTTGCATCATCACATTTGCCAACCATCGGCGAGGTCCCCGTACACAATGGCCGAGTTCATGGGCTGGTACGATGCCTGAGATACCTGCACAGAATCCACAGGAAATGGCTGCTGCCCATGTCGTCCAAACGGCACCATCAGTATTAGCCAATCTGAATAATGCAACCAATATGACAAGTTGAAATATCACGTGCAGAGCTGGTATCCATTCAAGGTATATTGGATGTTGGCGACTTGGCGAGGGGCTTTTCCTTACACTGAAACACACATCGAATAATGGGTAGAGAGTGAGAGGAATGATAATTCCAAGACTGGCTGTCCAGTCACCTACAAACATCGTGATGAGAACGATCATGGGCAGAATGAAACTAAGGAGATAGATATGATTGGATTCTGAACGCCTTGACTCGGTCATCAGTTAATTTTGCAAGAGTTAGTCGACATCTGCTAAGCGCTTGGTAATCATTGCGCCTTGATCTTTCGTCTTTCCTTGATGAGAAATGATTTTTGGAAAACCGAAATCAGTTTTCCCAATAAATGCCTTTTAACCTTGTATCGGCTTGCTCAGTTTGTTTCATCAGATACCATTATAATCAGGTATCTGATAACCTTCAATAACATTATGAATAGGATGAACTTGGGAACCAATGATTACAATTCTCACATTTTGGGTATAGATATTAATGTTTTTCCTTCATCTACAGCTTCTTTATCTAAATTTGTGCTAGCAATAAAGTCGAAACTTGTATGGTTGCTTAATTGGGTATTTGCCACGGTAGGTAGTGTGAAGCATAAAGCCCTTGAATGTTTATCAAGTCAAGGATGCTGAATCCAAAAATTGATGGTAAAATACCTGCATTAGTTGGTGCTATTTCTAAGAAGGATCACTTTTGAAAATTCTACATACAGCCGATTGGCATATGGGTGACTATCTCGGACGGATCGACCGAAGTCAGGAGATTATTCAATCTCTTGAGCAAATTGATAGTTACCTGAAAACTTATAATGTGGATGTCATGATCGTTGCTGGGGATCTCTTCAATTATCGAAATCGTCCAGCCCAGATTCAGTCTTCTATTGGTGAAATAAAACGAATTTTTCTGCCGTTTTTGCAATCGGGAGGAACAATCATTGCTGTTTCCGGGAACCACGACCACGAGATTTTCATTCAAGCACTCCGTGATACACTTGATTTGGCCATCGTGGAACGAGGCAGATTCCATTTGGCACCTGAGCCAGAAGCAATCTTGGTTGATGGCGTCCAATTTGCCTTGATGCCTTATCCAACAGCCCATGCTTATCTTGGCGGTACAGCTTTAAATTACAAGAATGTAGCTGAAAAAAACGGAGCTATTCTTGATGGTTTTAAAGCTAAGCTAGGGGAGATTCAATCAACCCTCAATCCACAGCTTCCAAAAATTCTGGTTGCTCACATTCATGACATCGGATCATCGGTTCGTATTGCCTATCGCATGTCTGAAGGTGAAGAAGTATTGATGGATGTCTCGAATTTTTCTAATGACTGGGATTACGTTGCTTTTGGCCACATTCATAAACCTCAGTACATCCGAGCTAAGCATGTTCGCTATTCGGGGTCTGTAGTTCGGCTGGATGCCGGTGAGATAGACGACAACAAAAGTGTAGTTCTGTTTGAAATTGATCAACACGGTTTAGCCTCAGAACCAGTTTTATTGCCAATAGAGTGTGATCCCATTCACCGTATTGAAATTGACGAATCTGATATCAGTAATTTAGCCACGATTTGCCATCCTGCCAGCAGAGCTCTGGTTCATTACACACTTAATTACAATTCAATAGAACGCAACCATTACCAGATGGCTAAGGAAATTGAAAGCATCCTTCCCAGATGGTATGGCCGTGAATTTGTCAATACAAATCAATTAAACCAAGCACACGTGGAAGAGGACTTGCAGCGTATTGAAGATATTGCTGAAACCGTCAAAAAGTACTTGGACTCGAATTTGACCAACCACCCACGAGGGAGAGAAATTCTGAAATTGGCTGATCAGTTGCTGGCGGAGGAAGGAATTTAGCATGAACCCAATTCGCATCAAACTTGAAGGCTTCATGAGCTACAGACATGAGGCAGAGCTGAATTTCGAGGATAAACCGATATGGGTATTGACGGGCGATAATGGTTCTGGTAAATCAGCTATCTTTGATGCAGTTACCTTTGCCCTTTATGGTAAAACCCAGCGAAACGTCAATAATAGCGATATGATTAACATTCATGCTGATCAATTCCTGATCGAATTCGACTTTAAGTCTGGGAAACGCGTGTATCGTCTTCGAAAGACTGTACCTAGAAAAGGCAGATCAACCTACCAAGTTATCGATCTTGACACTCGTGAGCCAGTACCTGACACTTCCAGCAAAGTTGGATTTGATACTTGGATAGCCAACGAAATTGGCATAGATCTGCAGACTTTTACCGCGTCTGTTCTACTGGGGCAGGGTAATTCCGACCTACTCATCAGGGAAAATCCGGTTGAACGGCATAAAATGCTAACACAAATTGTTGATTTGTCCGCCTATCAACGCTTGTTTGAGCTAGCTGATAATAAACGGAAAGTTTCCGAAGTTGACAGACATAAGGTTGAAGGGCAGGTGGAGAATCTCCCACTGATCGACCAAAGCGAACTAGACCAAATTTCATCCCAAATTGGCGAACAAATTGTAGTAATGAAACAGTTACAGAAACGACAAGTTCATCTTTCTACCATTGCCGTTCAAGCTCAGCAATGGGCACGTTTGTCCCAGCAAAAGTCCCAAATCATCCGATCAATGGGTGATGCCAAAGCTGTGATTGACAATGCCGATCAGATCGAAGAAAATGGACAAAGATTTGATTACCTTTCCAAGTATTTGCCGAAACTTAGCAAACTGGCAAAAGACCGTCAAAATCTCACTCAAATTGACAACCAGATTCAGAAAAATACCCAGCTCATTGAGCAGTCAACTATAGAATTAGATGAACTACGGAAAAAAAATGAGCAGCTGGAAAAAAAACGGAGCCAAGTTAAAGACTATTCGAGTCTATTAACAGAAGCGAAAACCTTGTCTGCAGAAGCCAACCGGTTGTTGAACCGGTTTCGTACGCTAGACGGTAAGTCAGCATGTGATTCATGTGGTCAGCCGTTAACGGCTGATCATTTTGAAACAGAGCAGAAAAGACGAGAACAGGTACTAAATGGACGGAAAAAAAATGAGCAGCAATTACAAATCCAGCACAATCAATCGGTATCATTACGCACCAGGTTGGAGAAGGACAAAAAAACGGTTGAAGATCAGATTTTAAAGGTTGAAATCAGGTTGAGGGAAAACCAGTCAGGACGCGAATTACTGGCAAGTAAAAAGGAGATGATAACACAAACAGCCATGGATCTTTTGGCTGAAATACCAGAGGATATGCATCACCTAAATGCCGATAAATTACCGTTCTTACAAACCGAATATAAGTCTCTAAAAGGTGCAGACCGGAAACTGGAGCAGCTTCGACAAGTACAATTGGCACAGCAGAAAAACCAAATTCGTTTGGAACAAATTGTGGCCGATATGGCTGAAATTCCGGATTTGGCGAGAGTAGACGCGGACCAACTTCAATTGGAAGTACAGCAGGTCGAGAGACGTTCAACCGAACTCAGTCGCAAATTAGAATCGATGAGATTAGAATTAGAAAAGAAAAAACAGCAACGTCATCAACACCAGAAGCTAAAACAGCAATTGGATAAAATCTCTTTGCAAGCAGGTCTCTACAAAGATTTATCAACACTTTTGGGTCGGGATAAACTGCAACGTTATTTGCTACGTCAAGCAGAACTCGGAATTGTTGAAAATGCCAATCGGGTACTGGATCGAATATCGTCTGGTACAATTCGACTCAGCCTTCGGCAAGAGTATCAGGATACCGAAAGTGGACAGGAAAAGGCACTGGATTTGGTTGCACACAATAGTAACCTGATAGATGGGTCGGGTTCCAACACAAGCAATACACCAATTCCGGTCTCATTACTAAGCGGTTCTCAACGCTTTCGTGTCAGCGTAGCATTAGCTCTTGGAATTGGCCAATATACCAGTAAACATAAAAGAAACCTGGATACTGTCATTATTGATGAAGGATTCGGTTCCCTTGACGAAGCTGGCAGGCGCGAGCTAGTAGATGAATTACAGAACCTAACCGGATTGTTGGATCGAATCATTTTGGTTACCCATCAGGAGGAAATCGCCAGAGCGTTTCCTAATGGATACCAAATAAGGCTAGAAGACGAATCCTCAAAAGTTTCACTGATTGAATAACATACCTTCAAGTTTCTAGCAAAATACTTCCCCCTACCTTATGCCACATTGTACCTATCCATAACCTGTCCAAAATTCTGGTAACTGCAAATTTCTGCCTATAATCTTTATTTCCCCGACATCTGGTGACGACATCACTGTGTAGAATATGAATCATGTTTTAACAATGCTGATGGAGTTGGATAGATATGAATGTACCTTACATACATCAGGGAGAGGCTGAACAGCCAATAGTTAAACCCTTACACACAGATAGGCCAGTGGAGCCTGATATGCTACCTGCGCTTCCCAAAATTGGGGATAGAGACGATGCTTTAACTCCGATTGGTCGCTTCAACCGATTGACGGCGAAACATCAAAAACAATTGTTCCAACGATTTTCCCAGATTCGGCGGGATATCCAAAAGCTGTTCAACCAGTACCCTAAATCTATCATAGAGGTTGTCAGGCCGAATGAATCCAAAAAACTAGGTCGGAAAAGATCAAGCCAGTGGTGGTGGGAACCAATGGAACTGCCAATTATCCTATCAAAACTTGAAAAACAACTGGACAAAAATGGAATTCAATCCGTCTTGTGGCCGAGGTTACTTCAGAAGAACAAACAAATTCTTTCCATTCAAAATACAATTATCAATGGAAATCTTCGGTTGGTGGCTTCTGTCGTCAGCAAAGAGTATGGTGTAAGCGTGGTGTTATCAGCACATGATCTACTACAAGAAGGCATCATCGGTATGATCAAAGCCATCGGTAAATTCGATGATTCATATGGCACCCAATTTAGCACCTATGCTATTCCTTGGATACGGCAAACCATCAAGCGTGCTATCGAAAATAAGGCTGACCAGATTCGAATTCCTGTCTACATGCTGGAAGAACGTAGAAAGCTCCAAAAGGTTAAGACCAAGCTTCAGCGGAAAGCAAATAAACCTATTACCATCAACGAAATTGTTGAAAAGACAAATGCCGACCCCAGCCAGATCTATGAGATTTTAGGGAGCCGGATAACATATGTCCCACTGGAGTCCTCCAGCAGCCAAGATGATCACTTGTTCAGCTACAGAGACACACTAATAGACAAAACGTATCTCGACCCGTTGAGACAACTAGTTTTGCGTGAAAGGAAAGATACTGTTCAGATGGTTGTCGATTCACTGCGTTCCCAAGAAAAAGCTGTTGTTAGACTCCGTTACGGTATGGACGACGGTTGTGAATATTCCTATGCTGAAATTGGTAGAAAACTGAACCTGAGTCGTGAAAGAGTTCGGAAAATCGCTAACCAAGCCTTGCAAAGAATGCAACGCGGCCACAAATGGAACCAGCTATACCAATTGGTTTGACAAAATGCTATTTGTGACATCACCTGTCGCAAGTCATATTTAAAATAAAATGACGAATAGGAGTTACTACAATGCCAAATTACAATAAAACTATTCTCATGGGTCGTATCACCCATGAACCCGAATTGAAAACCTTAACATCAGGAACGATTAGTGTCTCCACTGGTATGGCGATCAACCGCAACTGGACGGATAAGGAAACTGGTGATAGACGTGAAGAGGTCTGTTTTGTTGACCTGCAAGCTTTTGGCCGAAACGCTGAAATCATTCACCAGTATTTCACCACTGGCATGCCTATCCATGTGGAAGGAAGGCTTCGTTACCGAGCTTGGGAGACAACAAACGGAGAGAAGCGATCTAAGCATGATGTTTTAGTTGATACTTTTCAATTTGTTGAAAGCTCCAATAGTGATCAGCATGATAGTGTCACTGATACTGGTACTGTAACCAATGATGAAATTCCCTTCTAGGACATTACGTTATTCTTGATTGTTTGGAATGGTAAGATGAGGGTGATTATCTTGGCCACTCATGATCGATTTTTCATTTTAGTTGGAAGAAGTTTCTCTAACTTTACCTGAGTATAGAAGAACACATGGTTTTTGGTCAGATGTTCAACTATATACTTCAATTACAACGTTATGAAGGAGGAATTAAGAATGAAGATCCAAAATGGATGTATGGTTCCACTTGGTTACGGGAAATACTTCAGGTCTGATTCTATCGTTGGTATTGAACCGATGGAACAGGATCGCGGTATTGGTCAACGAACCAAAGTTTACGTTGAAGGATTAACACAGCCAGTTGTTGCTTCTCGGACAGAAGGTGTCATTCTTCGTGATATGCTGGAGTCGGATGAAAATACGACATCAGATTTAATCGCATCTGTACAACAGACAGAAATGCTGAGAGATATTATGGAAAGCATAGCAGACATTGCACCTATGCTGAGATCAATTATTAATGAGCAAGGGGGTTGGAACTTGGACCGTTTAGAAGAACAAATGAAGGAAATGTTAGATGAATCTCCAGCAAATTGATATAATCGCGACGATATTAGTTTTGGGAAAGACATTATGAATGGGTCTTGATGAAAATTGCTGTTATTGATACAGAAACTGCTCGTTGGTCGGATGAGGTTGATCAAAATTGGCATAATCTGGGGGAGTTTGGACTTGCTCTTTTGGTAATAGGTTTACCGAATGGTCCCACCGAACTGGATTTTTACATATTTTCGCCTTATGCAGACATTCCACACTTTCCTTATGTTAACGGCCTGCTGAACCAGACTGAAGCACAGAATCGGCTTGATGGTGTTGATCAAATCGTTTCTTTTAACGGAAATTATTTTGATTTCAGGATTTTGAAATCGGCGAAATTTGATATTGCTAGCTGGCAGAAAAAGTCCTGCGATCTCCTTCAGCTCTTTGTCAGAGCTACCGGTCACCGAATCAGTTTGAACAATTTAAGCAAAATCCAACTCAACCAGTCAAAACTGTTCGAGTCCAGTCAACAAGCAGTAGAATATTGGCGTGCTGGTCTCGAATTATTAAGGGGATGGTCAGATGATTACATCAATTTTGATAAGAAACATAGCGACCTATGTTGTCGACGCGCAGCTGAATATCTATTCGAGAAAGTTATTACTTACTGCAAGCAGGATGTTCATTTAACATATGGTCTGTACCAGTATATTCAGCAACATCAAAGCCTGTCCTTTTGGGATCGAAACAGCCAAAATTTGAAGACAGTCAAAATAGTCATTTAAGGGATGTTAAAGGAGGGGGAACATGACGACAGACTATGAGGATATTTTTGATAATCCTGATGAAGATCAGGTTGAAAGGCAATGGAGGATTCTACAGGCTATTCGTCGGTCAAGTGGGGTTACAAAGCAAGAGTTAGTTTGGGAACGGAAAGTCAGCGAACGTACCATTGAAAGAGATATTCAAACCTTATCAAGAATGGGGTTTCCTATTCTTGACGAAATTGACGGCCGAGAAAAACGATATCATTTCATGCAACATTATGAATTCCCTTCAATTTCGCTGGATATTTTTGAATACTTAGCTTTGACTTTGGCCCAAGATATGTTGTCTTTTCTATCTGGAACACCATATTATAGTGATTTCATCAAGGCTATGCAGAAGATTAGATCCGCTATCCCGCCTGAAAGCCAGCAGTATCTAGAACAGATTCGCAAGTTTATTGTTTTTCAATCCAAGCCAATCAAGGATTTTAAGCGGGTTTCTCCTATGATCCAGATTGCACAAAAAGCAACTACTGGTCAGCAACGATTGGAGTTAACCTATAAATCGACACGTAGTGGAGAAATTATCATAAGAATGGTTGACCCCTACGGTATATATCAGGCTGAGAATGCTTTACGTCTTGTAGGTTATTGTCACCTACGACAAGATTACCGTGAGTTTAACTTTGATGGTCGGATGATTGATTTAGTGATGCTGGACGAAACATTTGAGCCACAACAAGGTTTTGACCTATCAGAATATACTTCCAGTGGGTTTGGTGTAATTAAAGGGGACCCTGTTCAAGCTATCATTCGTTTAGAACCTCCTGTTTCCCGTTGGGTACGTGAACAAGAGTGGGATGGTTTAACGAAAACCGTTGAACTGAAGGACGATGTCATCGAATTGCACTTCGATACGGATGGCCGACAAGGATTGTTCCGCCAAGTTTTGGAATGGGGAGGGTGCGCAGAAGTGGTGGCTCCCCCTGATTTTCGTCAACAAATTCTAAACGAGATTGAGAAAATGCAATCCAAGTATGCAGTTACTACCTCAGATTAAAGCTAATACTACTTGAATTATAGCCCAAAACTATTGGCCGTCAAACTAACTACTGAAAACTAGCTCCTACCTTGCATCTATCACCTTTTCAACACAGTAAATTACCACCTGTCGTCTGGATTTCAATACGGTTTGTCAAATTGATTATATCTGCTTGGTTATTTTGCCATAAAAAAGCGAAAAAACTATTATCTCCGACACCAGTTGTCGGAGGTAAAACCCATAATTTAGTCAAAATTAAAAAACCGTTTTACTCAACCAGAATCCAAAGGAAAGTTTATGAATTACAACTACAAATTACAGAAGGAATTGAATAGCGAATACCAGCTATTAGACAAAGCCCATTCGCGTCATCAACATTTTGAAAAGCTGATTGATTCGATTCAGGAACGAATTATAGAATTGGAAACATTACACGAAAAACTGAAGCTGGATGATCCAGATTTTGCCGTCCATGCAGAAGCGGAAAGAGTCCTCTATCGTCATAATGCTTCTCTTGGATACAACCAAAACTTAGCAATTAAAAAGGCTGGGTAGTCACATAATTTATTTAACGATTAAGAGCATGTCCAATGCCAAACTATAATAAAGCAATTTTTATGGGCCGAGTGATACGGGATCCAGATTTTAGAATTACTCCTTCTGGCCAGCCAAAAGCTAATACGGCTATCGCTGTCAACCATGATTGGATTGATCAACCAACTGGCGAGAAAAAGAGCGCAGTATGCTTTGTTGATATCGAGGCTACTGGTCAAAACGCCGAAGTTCTTAATGAATATTTTGAGAAAGGGTCATTTATTCATGTAGAGGGTTATCTCCGTTATTGGAAGTGGAAGAAAAGAAATGGTGATATCCGATCCAAGCATGATCTGGTAGTCGAATTTCTGAATGCTTCCTAGAACAATCTGTCACGGCTCAAAATATTAGAATACTATCGTTAGATTAAAATCCAACTCACTGTAATAAAGCACTGAAAGGAAAAATTAAGGTCATGCCCGTCAAAATAAAAGGAAGTGAATATAGTACTGTGGCTGAAAGGTTGAATTCTGTTCACAATGATCATGATTACATCTCTATTACAACCGAGATTGTAGACGAAACTCAAGAATACATAACAATCAAGGCAAACGTTAGCATTCATAATGATAACTTTGAACAAATATATTCTGGTCACGCGCGAGAGTATTTCGAGTTCAGAAACAGAGACTCCGTCAACTTCGCTTTTGCCCTTGAAAATGCTGAAACATCAGCTATTGGCAGAGCTCTGGCTAGTGCTGGTTACGGCGGGAAAAAGTTCGCTTCTGCTGAAGAAATGTCACGGATCGAAGCCAAAACCAAGGCACGTGAAAGTCAAATTTCTCATAGTAGCGCCCCTTTACTAAAAGTGGTGGAGGATGCCAGGCAACAGGCGGATATTTCGGTCGAGCAATTGAAGCAGAGATCCCAGAATCTTTTCGGAACTGATGATATTCGTGCCTTATCAGGTATTCAATTGAAAAGAATCGCTAGTGAAATTTCAAATGGAAAGAACTAAGACAGGCTAGATTGTTTTGTTAGTTCTTCATTCATTCTCAGGGTTTCTATCTTCAGAATAACCAATAAAATTATGCTTTATGACGTATATGGTTTCGATGGTTGTTGGGTTAGGGCCAGATACCATATGTAGGCACACGGAAAATAATACCCAGAATCGGCCATATACTACCAACGACAAATTGTCCTAAGATCAATCCCAGAAAAAATGGGGTTGCCTTTCGATACATATGGAGCCCACCGAACTTCAGCAAAACCAACTTGACTATCCACGCGAAAAACAAGCTGAACCATATATAATTTATGGCCCAACTGCCAGATGCAGCTGCATAGGCGGCCGGATGTAGCGGCCACCACAAAAACTTTATTCGCATCAACATGAGGAAAACAGCAAAAAACATTCCGAATACACTGAATCCCATAGCAGTGTAGTTGGAACGCTCAGGGTTAACTAACCATCTCTGCAAATGTTCCCAAGGTTCCTGTCCATATATCATTGGAACTCTAGACATTTGATTTACTGCTCCAAGTTTATAGGAAACGGACAATAGGGCCCAAAACTGGGATAGTACTCCGACTGCCATTGCAATCAGTATAGCAATAAAAAAAAACTTGCTCTGAACTCCTGACCTTTCTGCTAATTTGAACCCCTCAAGTTGGTGAGGCATTGGATGCGAGTCAAAAGTACGAGTGAAAAACCAAAAAAATGAGAACATAGACAAGTTCGTTGGCCCAAGTTTTCTCGTCCCGACGGCAGTAACCAGAATCTGTTCGGGGCCAGTATAATGCAAATCGTGCATCGGTGCCCCTAACTCAGCACGCATCCGTGAAATAGCAGTTGAAAGAAAGAAGTATAACAGAAAAAAAATCAAGCTAACCCACCAAGACATGCCAGCTTTTAAACAAAAAATCACTAAGAATGCCAATCCACTTACCAGAACTAAAACGGGTATTCGATATGAAACTTGCCCAACTGTTTTCGTATCATCAACGATGAAATTTTTTAGAATTTGGCCCAAATGTTTTCTATTTTGGAACAGAATTATCAAAAACAAACCCATATAAGCACCAAATCCTTGATAATTTACATAAGGGTATACTGGATTGTTCATGCCAGCGGAGGTTTTCCAACCCATAATACTCCCAAATAGCAATTGCACTTTCCATAATCCCCAAAAAAACCAGCATGAAAAAAGTAAGTCTAAAGGAATCAAAAAGCCAATTCCTACGACAAATGGATAAATTCCCAGTGTAAAGTTTCCCATGGTACTCCACGGTTTAATGGAAGATCTAAAACGGTACGCTTTCTCAAATAAGGCTGGTATAGATGGGAACAAGACGTGCAACCCATTAATGATATCTAAGCCAGCAGTAATTCCAAAAGCAATCCATAATGTCCGGATTTTAAAAAAATTCTCGCTGGTCATTTGATAGGGAAGTTGGATAATCGGATAAGTCAATTTTTCTTCTTCAGTCCACTGTTTTCTAAAAATGATGTTGATACAAATCATAACCACAAGTAAAACTAAGATGAACGCAAACCAACTTGAAACTGGCGTTATCCAACCTAAAAGGTGTTGTTTGGTATATAATGTTGAATTACCTTTATAGTATCCGCTCAAGACCTTTTTATCACTCGTAGATAGCCATTCAGGAATATACCTCCAGAATAAGCTCTTCCAATCATTTTCGGGGGTAGAAAACCAGAAAGCATGTCCCAAGATAGGAACCAATATTTCCATAAAACTGTGTCCCCCAATAGCAGATGTTACAGATAGCATGGAGTAGATCAATAACAGTTCAGCTTGGGATAAGGCTTGTTGAGGAAAAAAACGTTTTAGCAATAGGTTCATCAAGGAGAGGGAAAACACGCTGAAAACCACAGTAAAAATGAGCGAAACTATGGTTGGTTGTGCGGAATATTGCACCAATTCAATATGTGTGATCCAGTAACAGTTTACAGGTATCAGCACCAACCCGATGGCTACCGCACGCCAGTTACTTGATGAAACTTTTCTGGTCGTCTCCATATTGTGTTTGTCTCATGTTGGAGTAGGTTTGGTTGTCCATAAATTCCAGATAGAAGTTTGATCATTTTGTAAACAGTGGTCAGAGTGGATTGTTAATACAAGTTACTCCGATGAATGAAAAAAAAGTCCTGTTTCAAACAGGACTTTTATGAGAAAACTAACATTGATTCCAAGGTTTCAAGCTGTTTCAGAACGCGAATAAAGTAGCGGGAGATGTTCATTATTCTCAAGAACATCTCCAACCTGCAAACTGTTGAAATACTCATCGGGCAGAACACTCTGCTTCCCTTTAAATGTTTCACCTTCAGGCATTAAGAGCATGGCAAATGCGCGGCGCGGCTTTGTGGTCATATTTGGCCCTGCTGCATGTGCGACCATACCATTGATAAAGGCACAGGATCCTGCTTTCATCTCAGCTACGTATGGCTCTATCTGTTCCCATTCGGGGTATTCTTGAAAAATCTGACCGACTCCTTCCCTACCTAGGCCACCAATAGGTTCAAAACGGCTGGTTTGATGTGTGCCTGGCAGGAAATATAAACAGCCGTTTTGAACCGTAGCATCATCAAGCGTTAACCAAAACATGGTTGCCCGACGGGTATAATAGGGATCAGATGGATTGTCCAAATGCCAATTAGTTGGGTTAGCCCAAGGTTCCTTGATTAACGCATGATCATGAAATAACCGCATGCCACTAACTCCAGCTAAGTCTGTGGCCAGTTTCCCCAAGCGAGGATCAAGTGCTAAGTGCCGGATCTTTTCGTTCTTTTTCCATAGATTGACACACTGGATAAAAACGTATTTATAGTAACTCTCACCTCGGCTCTGATTATGGGTTTTTGCCTGATCAAGTTGTTGTTTGACAGCTTCGTCTACGGCCTCACGCCAAGAAGCGAGTTCTATTCTGGACAAAAGCTGATCTATGACCAAGAAGCCATTTTCTTGGTAGAAACTAATTTGTTGATTACTTAAAGTAGTATTCATGTTCTGTCTCCGGAATCTGAAAATTAAACCTGACACTAGGTTACTCACCCAAACTGGAGACTACCAAAAGATCATTGAACCTGAGAAATGTAAATCTACTCAGCGGGCGCATCCTACATGGTAGATAAGAAAAGTAGCCGAGAATTAATGCAAAGTAGCGAGCATATTCTACTCAATCATAGGCCCCTCCCCCGTGTTCACCAAGTAACCGACGTTGCCTGGGAGTTGCTTGAGCAAGAATAGAATCATCAAATTGAAAACGGTTGAGATATGGAGGAAACTTTTGGGTAATCATCCGCATAGCATAATGAACCTGCAGTAAATAGCGGGTCTGATCGCTAGTATTAGCAGTACCTCGATGCCAAACTTCACTCCGAAAAACAACCACGTCACCAGCATTGCACAAAATACTCATTTCTTCGCCACCCTGCCATTCAGTTTCACCACTTGGTGAACGACCAGATCGATGACTACCTGTGACAAAATTGGTTGGTCCTAATTCTTCAGATATATCATCCAAGTAATAGTGGGCCGTGGTAATGAAGATTGGAATCTTGACTCGCGGGTTGGTGGCTACATCCTCGGGCAAACTAATTGGTAACCAGTCGGTGTGTAGGCTTTGATCTGGACGACCAGGTCCCGTCAACCAAGACTGCATACCGATAATGTGGCAATCGCTACCATGGACAGTCTCTACGACATCAATCAATTGTGGTTTATCAAGATATTGAAGAAAAAGTGGATCTCGATTAAATGAATTATTAATTATCTTGTTAAGGAACCCGCTACCATTCTGGGGAGAGCTATGCTTGTCAAAACTTTCTTCTAAGGCTTCTAATCGGTCCATGACCGCTCGTAATTCAGAAATTTCTTCAGAATTGATCACGGCAGGAAAATAAGCGTATCCGTCTCTCTCTAGAGCTTCTACTTGGCTTTCAAGATCCGTATAAGCCACTAGTGGTAATGCTTTTGCCATGTTTACTATATCTCCTTAAACGCTAATTATATATAAGATGTTCATAACGAGAGCATTCACCTCTGTTCTTTGAAGCGCAAAATTCTAATGCATCTTTGTGAGATCATCTGAGTAAACTTCTCAATCGTTAGAATACATTTCCCTTAATTTCGCTCTCAATTCTAGACTAAGGAACACCAAAAAACCGAACGCATGTTCTTATGCTTCGGAGAGTAACAAAAGACAGCATAGAAATCAATAATAAATTTACAGAACCAATACAAAGATAATTCAACAATGTCAATCCATAAATAACACTTTCATAACAGGTCTGTTTCCCCTTCGACTACAATCATGATAGAATTACGCTAAAGGCTGTTGGCTTAACCTCAATTTTAAAATCCGGATTTTTTAAGACCAGAGTCTTTTGTTAAACCTACAAATTTAAAATCGACAAATTTTGTGGTGTCACACATTATTTCCAATCCCCAAAACGAACGGTCATGGAGAGAAATAGCGATACTAGCTCATTGCTAAAGCAGCAAAGCCGGTAAAGATATTGTACTAACGAAAGTTCGTTTCATTTCGTCTTAAACTTCTATTGTGATTGGAGACAAATGTGACACAATCGTTCTACCTAATAGCAACAACAAGGTTGGATACGTCTTTTCTAGAAGGCATTGGTTGTCTTGCAAAGGAGATTTTATGAGATCAATTCACGATTGGCTAAACGAATATGGCGAAAGCCATCAAAACCCAATCAATAAAATGATCCATTGGATTTGTGTCCCTCTAATTATGCTGAGTTTAATGGGCTTGTTATGGACTATTCCAACACCTTTAAATTTAACTTTGATTTCAGGTGTCCCGTTAAATTGGACTTTCTTATTCATTGTTTTCTGCATTATTTTCTATTCCCGTTTATCCATAAAGATCACCTTAGGCATGGTATGCATAGGCATTTTATTGGTTTTGGGAGTGCTTTGGCTGGACACATTTAAAATGGCGTTATGGAAGATTTCCGCTTTGATTTTTTTTCCGGCTTGGTTAGGACAATTTATTGGACATGTTATTGAAGGTAAACGTCCATCCTTTTCTAAAGATATTCAGTTTTTGTTAATCGGGCCAGCGTGGTTGATGTCATTCATTTTTAGTAAATTGAAGGTTAAACTTTAAGCATGTTAAATGGACAGAATTAGGCAGTAACTAGTATACATTTGAAATGAGAACCCGCGGTATTTCGCTTGGAATTGAAATTACGTTCGCTACCATACTATTTTTTTTAGTCTGGGGAAGAGCGGCTTCTAATACAAAATTCAAAATCAAACAAATCAAGGTTATTTCCAAAGGGAAGTTGCGACCAACCAAGATTTTGGAACACAAAAATAGGACCCAGGTTGAAACAAGTCGGTATGGAGGTTGGCTAAACCGAAACCTGGGTGGTACAGGTTTCTTTCGCACCCAAAAGGACGAAGGTAGATGGTGGCTGGTGGATCCTGATGGGTATTTGTTTATTAGTATGGGACTCAACAGTTTTAAAGCTAATAACTCTGCCCGAAGTGTATCAATCATGAAAGCAAAATTTGGTCATAAAACAGGTTGGCTTAGCCACGAAACGAAAAATTACAAAAGTGTAGGATTAAACACACTCGGCTGTTGGTCAGATTGGAAACAGACTCGTCAATCTGAAACTCCGATCCCGTATACCCGGAGGTGGAACTTCATGAGTACCTATGCAAAAAAGCATGTCACCCAAAGTAGACGCCGAGATTACTATGCTGAAAATGGAGCACTCTTTGTCTTTGACCCTGAATTTGAAAAATTTTGTAACGAGCATGCCAAGCAACTGGTAGAAACGAGAGAAGACCCATACCTGTTAGGGCATTTTTCTGATAATGAATTGCCATTTTATAAGAATAAGCGGTATGGCGGTATGTTGGCCCGTTTTCTGGAACTTGATAAGGACGATCCTCGGTATATCCATACATATCAATGGCTAGTTAAAAAAAAAGGGGATAAAAACACGGGGGCAATCACTGGTCAGGACGAAACAGATTTTCAGCAATACGTTGTAGCTACCTACTATCGTATCGTTAGTCAAGCAATCAAGAAGTATGACCCCAACCACCTTTTCTTAGGTTCACGGTTCCATGGTGGAGCCAAAAGAAGTGAGGCAGTTGTTAGAGGAGCTAGTCGCTACGTGGACGTGTTTTCTTACAACTATTATGGTAATTGGACACCAAGCAGGAAAAACATGGATTTGTGGGTACTCCATGGGAAAAAACCTTTTCTCATAACGGAGTTCTATGTCAAGGGCGATGATACAAACATGAAAAATGACGAGGGAGCAGGTTGGATAGTTCCCACCCAAGCGGATCGGGCTGCTTTTTATCAACATTGGGCTATTTCATTGTTGTCACACCCAGGTGCAGTGGGTTGGCATTGGCACCGCTATCAGGATTATGATGATCCTAAACGCAATTCTAACAAAGGTGTTGTTAACTGTAACTTTGAGTGGTATACACCGCTGAAAGAAGCCATCTCGAATATCGGTCACCAAGTTTATCCTCTCGCCTTGTTTTTAAAGAGAAATTGAGTCAATCAAATGTATAAAATTGGTCAGATAAGGATATATTCACTTCGTCAACCATTTGATTGGATAACCATGAAAATTAGCTGACAGAGAAAGAAGATACAGATGAATTCCACCCAAAGATACCTATTTGACCTTAATGGATATTTGCATTTGAAAAATGTGCTCAGTAGCAAAGAATTGGAAGAAACACAAAATGCTGTTGAACGTTGCATCCAGATACCACGAGATCAATTACCACATGGCTGGAATTTTTCCTTTGATAAATCTTTGGAAGCTTTGACAATGCATCCGGTAACTTGGCCAATTATTAAAGAACTATCAGATAATAAACCTCGTCTTAATCGGGGATCTCTAACCATTGACACACATACAAAAGGATCTATGACCCATCTACATTGCGCGCGAGAAGGACAAGGTTGGCAAACACGACGCTACGAAGTTAGAAATAGTCGCATTTTCTGTAATGATATTGTTGCCTTCTTTTACTTCACAGATGTCCACCCTGGTGATGGAGGATTAGTTGTTGTTCCAGGTTCACATTAAGAGCCAGTTTCAGCGTCCTAAAGACTTGTTTTTTCCGAATTTGACAGATCCAGAACCAAAACTTCATCCGGCCATCAAAAACATTACACCTAAATCAGGAGATGTCATTGTTCTATCTGAACTGACTACCCACGGTGTCTTAATTTGGAAACCTAAAGACAGAGATCGACGCTTTTTGATGCTACGATATAAAACACAGTACTTTCAAAATCATCAGGGAGAAAGGTACGTTTATGGTCAGGAACTACTGGACAAATTATCCCCAGAAACGTTGGAATTGATGGCATATGCCTCTTACCAACATACCAAAGAGGTTGTCAAACATGATGTGATTCATTTCAGCTAACGGATCCTAGGTACAATGATCAATAACGATCTACTCAGAGAGTCGATTGAGTACATTACGGGTAATGCTTTCAACGACGGCGTCATTGCCCTGCAATCCATGTGACCAATCAGTTGTTGCCGCCGTAAAAACTGTCCCACCTCGTGTATAAATTCCCATCGTTGCGGCTCCTGTGCGTCCTCGTTCCCATCCTTGGTACCATTCACAATCATCTGGGTGCCACCGTACAGGAGCAGTAGATAAAATAGTGAACCCATCTGGTGTTCCATCTTGGTGCGTTGGAACTGGCAACCCATCTTCGAGCAGAAACTCACAACCATCACATTCGTACCCTACAATAGTATCTGTTCCACCAAAACTATCTCCTTGCTTCAGGCCTGTGCCTTGGAAAACCCAATGGTCCGGGCGGTGCACGTGATATTCCCCCGAACCGTCCATAAACTGACCATGACTGAGATGGTAACCACCATAAAGGAAACCAACACCTGTTAGCTGGTTCTCCGGTCGATTGACGAGATGATGGCTCCATAAGGTACTTAGTGACCGGAGATCGTCTGTCTTGTATACTGGATCTTGATTATAAAATTGCTTCCAGCAAACTAATGCCCGGCCCGCTTCTTCGCTACGAACCTGCCAACAGACAGAATTGCCACTGAAAAACGCGGCGTTTCCTCCATTATTAATGAAAGCCTCCAAATTATCTCGCATTCCTGCAGACCAATATTCGTCATGTCCAACACTGAGAACTAATTTATAATGTTGCAAGAGTTCGGGATGAAACTCTATATCTGTGTTAGTAGCATAATCGAGTACATAACCGTTCCTTTCTGCCCAAGCTACAAAAGGTTGCTCCCAATTACTAAAAAAACCGGTAAGCGGTCGATTAAATGAAACACGATGTCCTTGTAGGTTACTTCGTCCATGAAAGGCATACAGGCTAAACCCTCCCCAGTTATTGTAAGCATTATAACTATTCGTAGCTAATTGAATCAGAATTTTGGTATTATGTCCTGGCTGGGCAGCTCTAACTACAAAAAACAAGGTTCCTTCTGCAGTTCGGTTGTTTCGGTATGAGAACGCACTACCCGTGTCGGCCACTTTCATTTTAGCCACATAGTACCCGCTTTTCCATGTATCAGGTATGCGGAGTGTAAAGCGGGCAGGCCAGTAACATCCGTTTGAAGAGGCATCTTCTGGAATTGGATACGCAGCTCCCGGCAGATCTTTTTCTTGCCAAATGACTTCGTAATCGGCGCCAACACGCGCAATTTCAAGGGAGTATTGTGAAGCACTGGTAGAAAGGTGGAATTCAATCTCATCACCGGGTTGGTAACTCAGTTGATTCGTATAACCTTCAATATATAATGGCCGAATCTGCCTTTCGGAAACGGCTAATAGATTATCGTTCATCTAAACTCCATGTATAAATACCCCCCCTATCAGCTTGACATGTTCTTAAATAATCAAGATGGTATGGGTAGGAAAAACCTGTTCTAAATGTAAGTTTGGGATGTTACCGTTCTGCTGTCTTGATTGAACCCAATACAGTTCAACCTAGTTGCTGAGTCAAAACCTGTACAACTTCTCTCAAAAGCGTGGAACTAGCATAATTCTATATGAATTTACACTTTACACAAGCTTAATCGTACCAGAATTAACAAGACACAATCTTCCGAGCTTTAAAAACTAGATTAGTTAAATAAAAACAGGAAACCTAAATCTCAAGTTGACAAAAATGAACTATTTGGTTTACATACTGAGTTGGATTGGGTTTCTAATACTGCCCGGTTTTTTACTTCTCATCCGGCTACTAAATGAGAAGATTATGCCATGGTGGTTATTAATTTTCTTGGTGCTGATTTTCAGTTGGGTTTTAATTAACTCTACAGTTTATTTCTACTACGGATATCTTTACGATTTAATTGAATCGACATCAGATCCCTCTCAGGAACTATTGGATGAATTTGGGGCTGATGGAGCCAAACTTTCTTTTGCCTTATTCTTTGGTTGGCTATATGGCTGTGTTTATTTGTTGCCATGGTTACTGGTTTATCAGGCTTTAAAACTTCTACGACGGAAGCAAAGTGTATTGACAAGATTAATCACGAAAAAAATCGTTGAGCCAAGGCCTTCACATCATTGGGTTCGGGTAGGACAGACCAATAATTAGAAGGAGGTACAAACCAACCATGATACCGGATGTTGTTATAGAAAAACGTAATCAGCTAATTCAGGATAGGTATTGTGTTATTGATAATATTCTGACGCAGGAGTTCTTAGACGAATTGCGCCGGGAGTCAGACCGAATGCTTGACAATGTTGAACACCCACCAACTTGGGAATACCAAGGTTCTGGCCTTCATGCATCTCAACGTAAAAAAATTAAACAGAAACACGAAAAAAACCAAGACTAAGCGGAAATATTAACGCAAAACCAAAAACAAATCACTTATAACACTACTTTACCTACTAAATGAATTACAATTTAAGCATGGGATATGTGCAATAGAAATTTTCAAACATACTTTGTTATGAAATTTCAGGTTAAGATCAGCTTAGGTGGGAAATTGCATAGTCCTACATCGTATACAGAAAAATTTTATCTTGAATATAATTCCCGATTTCAGTATTTTCTATAAAAAACGAATTCTAAGGAGGAACAAACCAACTATGGTACCAGATGTTGCTATAGAAAAACGTAATCAGTTAATTCAGGATGGGTATTGTGTTATTGATAATATTCTGACGCAGGAGTTCTTAGACGAATTGCGCCGGGAGTCAGACCGAATGCTTGACAATGTTGAACACCCACCAACTTGGAAATACCAAGGTTCTGACCTTCATGTATCTGGAAGAGACGAGCCAGTCATACACCGTCTGATTAATTGGAAACCCGCAAGGGATGCACTTGAAGCTTTGGGTTTAGGTGACTTTAAATCACACGGTGGGTTCATCATCTTAAGTAAACCACCAGGAGGACCTCCCCTTTACTGGCATCAGGATTGGATGGGTTGGAATGATCCCATCAGTTGTGCCCCTTGGCCCCAATATCTTTTCCTTTCTTATTATCTTGTTGATACTACGATAGAGAACGGTTGCTTCCAAGTCATCCCCGGTACTCATCTCAAACGGATTCCTTTGCACGATCATCTTGTTGCTGCACATGCACAAGGTGGTTACTATGTACCAGAAAATGATCCGTACATGTTTTATGATCACCCTGATTCGGTTGACTTTCCAGTTAAATCAGGTTCACTGGTTATTGCAGAAGGTCGAATTTTACACGCGGCTAGGGGAAATCAGAGCGAACAAAGACGAACATTACTTTTAGGATGGCACAGCCGTCCGGCAACGGTACCTGAAAACTGGGAAGGAGAAATACCAGAAGAAATCTTGAATAGGGATCCCAATGTTACGTATGAACCAACGAGAGAACCAAGCCATTACTTGAAGTAATCGACAAACAAATGGATCAAATTTTTAGTTTCATGGGACACAATCAACAGTTTCCTAACCCAGCCATGAGAAAAAGTGTTCTAATTTGAGTCTATAGCGAATTTAATCTGCTCAAGTTGTCTATTTGGGACAGGGATCCTCCAGTTATTAACCCAATTGGTTATAGGGCTTGCTCTATTTCATAGGATACTGTATAATCGGTATCCGTTTTGGTTTGACTCGTATTGTTGTAACACAGTCGATTTTGAGTGTACCTGAATTTCATATATGGAAAGCGTCTTAGATGGATCTAACAAAGAATTTTCCGCGAAGTCCTTATGAAAAGGTTGGTGGTTATATGATGCTTGGTCGAACAATTGACAAAGCCCATGCAACGCTTCAGGGGCTTCTTGGTGAATATATGTACGATTGCCCGTTAGACAAGGTGTTATTTGGATTTCTTGGCGTCTCGGCGAATCAGTTACTGGAATTGGCAGAGAATTCTGAAAATGACGAGGACTTGGTTGGTTCACTTAAAAACATTCAGGTCGAACGAAACACCGAAGAGATTGAGCAGTTTAATGATCAAATTTTAAAGTCCGGCCCCAACGACGATAACAGTCAGGCTTATTTTGCCCAGCTCCGTCAGAAACATGCCCCCGATAGATCGGACATTTCATCCTGGTTTGATATTATAGAAGCGGAAGAAGGTCGGTTAAAATAATAAGGTGTCAAAAATGAAAAAGTACATATTCTATTTTCTCTCTTTGGTTGTTGTGTTGCCATTATCGGCAGATGTGCTTGAGATAAATTCTATAGCTGAGCCTACTAATCGCGTTTTTGTCGGTTCAGCCTTGAAGATGACACGCGTAAAATATGAGTCAGGTTTGATGTTTGGTGTTAGCGCTGGGTGGGAAATTGACAAAAACTTAGCTCTTGGATTTGCTAACTATCGACTTGTTAGTGACATTGAAATGGCAAGGGTTAACGATAAACCCCAAAATCTTAATTTCAGTTACAGAGGTGTAACAGCGAGGTATATTGTAAGGAAAGGTTTGGGCTCCGGCTATTTGTCCATTAATGGGCTTATTGGGCAGGGAAAGCTAAGGTACATTGTAGGAGATGAAAGCAAGTTTTTAGTTTTTGAACCTGGTGTTGAGTTTGAATTTATACCCGTCCTCAATCTCCAAGTGGGCGTTGGAGTTAGTTATCGATACGTACGTGGGATTGAACTTGGAAAACTTCATGACAACCAGTTTCGGGAGATAACAGCACTGATTAGATTTAGGCTGGTTGACTTTTCGTACTGGTTTGTAGATGGAAGTACAAAGTAATTGTTACTGTGCTAAACTCTCATAGTACTGGTTGACTATTGACCGGTACTCAGGTGGAACATCCTCTTTGGCCACTTTGGCCAATTTCTTGTCCTGTTGAATTGTTACCAATCGGCTTTCCAACGCTTGTTTAAGCTTATTGATGTTTGTCAAAGCGAGATCAAAATTTGGGAATGCGGTGTTTCTACCGTTGCGACTTGGTGATGTTAAGCTTTCTAACAGACTCAGCCAAAGTTCTTCATATTCGCCCTCTGTTGCTGTTTTTCTCGCTACAGATTTTTGTTTAACGTTTTCCCGTATTTGCTTTTGTTGTTCTGAAAGTTGTTCTTGGCGTTTTTGCTGGGTTCGGTCGGTTTGTTGATCCATGGCTTCCAATTCCCTCTGCGTATCTTCCAGTTGATTTTCCCATCGTTCAAGTTGCTCAAGCATTGCGTCAAGACGTTCTTCCTCCGTCTGCGCCATGTTTAGCCGAGCTTGAAGCAGATGATCCCGTGTTTGTTCCAAAGACTCCATAATTTCCTGTTGATTTCGCTCGGCGTATTCAAGATTCCTCCAGCGTAACGCGCGTTCTGTGTCAGCCATGTTTCTTTCTGTTTGATCTTCGATCAATCGTCGATTGGCATTGGCAACATTACGTTCAGCCTTTGATTCGCCTTGTCGATTGAGTTCTTCTTGTAAATCTGCCAAATCCTGCTGTAGACTTCGCAGATCTTTTCGCAGGTTACGTTGTTGTTTTGAAAGGTCAGCGACTTGCTGTCGATTCTCAGCAGTAGAATCATTTTGTTCCATCTCCTCTTTTACTTCCGTAGTTTGGGATCTGACCTGTGATTGTTGATTAATCATCTGATTAACTTTTTCTGTCGAGTTGGTTAATGCTTCATCAGTAAATTGCGCAGTTACCTTCCCCAGTTGGTCAATAGCTTCTTCCAATTGTTCTGTCGCTTTTGCTCCCTTTGCTGTACTTACCTGTGGTTGCTGTTGTATTAGGCTCTCTGCAGATTTTTGTTGCGATTTTGAGGCTCCTCGCATAGATTGGGCGGCTTGTTCTAAACGCTGTTGGGTTCGACTTGACTGGGAACCTCCTGATTGTTGGTTAGCCATTTGCTGGGCTTGTTGCGCCATCTGTTGTGTTTGCTGTGCGAGTTGTTGCTGTTCTCGACTATTTTGTTCCATTTGTCGGCGAGAAGGTTGATTCTCACGACCCATCTGCTGACTTTGCTGATTTAAATTCTCTTGCTGTTCCAGCATTTCGTGTGCTTGTTGCAGAAGTTCCTGCGTTTGTTCTCGCATTTCTTGCTCAAGTTGCTTCTGATCTTCAGTAAACTGATTGTCAAGATCCTCCAATTCAACTTCGAGATCTTCGGCCATCTGCTGATTTTCACTACCTTGCATTCGGGTTAGGACTTTCTGCAGTTTCATAATTGCTTTCACTACTAGTTCGAGAGCATCCTGTTCAGCAGGCAACGCAGTTTCCGGTTCAATCCTGCTCAATGTATCAGCGGCCTCTCCCATTTTATCGATTGCTTGTTCGAGTAGCATGAGGATCTCTGGATCAACTGAACCTTCCTGCATGAAACTACCAATTTCATCAACTGCTCGTTGTACCTGACTTTTTAATTTCTCTTGTTTCTCAGCTGTCTTTTTTACTTCGGAAGTGTATTCATTGCTAGTTGAATCCGTTTGGAAGTTAATGTGTTTCCATGTTTCTCGAATAATTTGCTTTTGTTCTCCTGCTAACTTAGCCATCAATTGTGTTGCCGGTGAGTCTTCGTTTTGAGATTCACCTTGAGATTCTACTTCTTCGTACCGTTCGTTAAACGGTTTAATCTCAATGAAGTAGATTTGTGATGTTCCTTTACTCGGACCAGTAAGGATATTATTATCTGTGGCTTCAGCGAAATATAAAATGACATCGCCAGGTTCAATATCCATTTCCTCCAAATAGAAAGTGTAGGCTCTAGAAAGCTTTTTATCAGTTATAACTAACGAGGTTTCAATTGGCAACAATTGGTTTCTACTCGAACCAACTGAGTATGTCAAAACTAATTCTGCCAATCCAAAGTCATCTGTAGCCTCAATAGTCACGCCAACTTCTTCTAGTTTGGTAGCTTTGATATCACGACCTGGATCTGTAATAGCAACTTCCGGTTTTTTGTCGGGGATAGCGATGATCTCATACTCGATTGGTACTTGGTTTTTGAACCCATCAATACAAAGTAAATCAATAATGTATTTACCATTTTTGAGGATTTTTGCTTGGTATGTAATTAGCTCGCCAATTTGCATTGGTTGTTGCTCGTCATCTCCAACCTGGAGAGTAGCAGTTTGAATTGGTTTATTGGGGATAACTCGAATAGTTGCTTCTGTTCCGACAATCGCCCGGATATCTCCACTACCTCTCTGAATTATTGGCTTCATTTTAGTGTAGGCTGGAAAACTATAGCTAACCTCAATCTCTTGTACTTTTGGGACATCGAAAACCTTGACGGTAAAATGTTCAGACTCGGTTTCGTTTGACACGATGTAATATTTCATTTCGTGATCTACGTTAAAAATCTCGTACCCAAAATGATTTTTCTGGTCTTCAAAAGGAACCATTTTAATATTTTTCTCGATCAATACATCAGTCTCGTTAGGATTCGACCTTGTATAAATGATTGTCGCCTGGTCCGCTTTTTTTCCGGTCACTTCAACTTCAATTGGTAGGCTTTGGCCGCGAAGAATTCTTGCGTTTCCAGGTTTTACCACCAACTTCGTGGTTAAGATTGGGTCAGTCTTTTCCCACGGCACGAAAATGCGTTTTAATGCTGTCTCTGTTTGGTTTGGGAACGTTATTAAAGTTAAACCAACAATCAGAAATGCAAGAAAAGCAACTGCTACACGTTTATTTCTTTGACTTTTGTCAACTGTCGCTTTGAAGTCAATTGATTTTGATTCCTCAATAGCATCTGTGACAAGGCGATTGACCATGTGAGCTTGCATCGGGTCATCTATTTTCTGATCACCGAATTGGATTGCACTGACCAGACGATCCTCAAGTTCTGGGTAGTGCTCTTCCACTTTGAGAGCTATATCATGGAGAGTAATGGGAGCAAAATGCCGTTTAATAATATGTTTAAAACAAAGAAAACCAACAAAACCAATGATCGTGACAAGAAGTAAAATCCGGACATAACTTGGAAGCGGTAGGAACAAATCAATTAGTGCTTCACCAAACAGGAAGCCAATCAAGGAGGCGACAACTATAGCTAGGCCTGTCAAGAAAATCGTGCGCCTCCATAGACGCCGAGTATCTAAGATTTTCGATTTCAGTGCATCTAGGTTTTCTCTATATAACATTTCCTAACTCCAGCTAGCTCGATTATAGCATATTCTGTTGTCTTTAAAATATCAATTCTATTTCATCACAGAAGTGAGGAGAAAGTATGATTCAAAAGCTGTATCAGATGCTGATTTTACTTCTGGCGGGGTACATTCTCGGTTGCAGTGAACAGAACTCAGGTGGAGGCATAATGGTCAATCCTGCCAGTGAAGAACCTACTGTTGTTGATGCTGCACTGGCCATTGCCATCAATGAAGATCGCCCAGACGGAATTACCAATATCTTTTATGATAGCAGTGAGCAGATCTATGTTTGGTTATATTGGACAAACGTCAAAGGTAGACATAAAATAGAGGTACGGTGGTTCTCACCTGATGAAGGTAGTGATGATGCGCCTCATCGCGAAGAAAAACGAGAGTTTAATTCACCTAACGGAAATCAAATTACTTGGTTTTACATCAATAGGCCATTATCAGGTTTTACAGAAGGTGAATGGTTTGTTGAAGTGTTTCTTGATGGCCTCTTTGAGCGTAGCTATGTTTTTGATATACGTTGATAAATGCAATACTTAAATGTCTTTTAGTCAATTTTTATAGATATAAGCTGCATTAAAGACACGCCGTTCGTAACCACTAGAAGGTTCATTAAGGACCTCTCCTAATCCCCATAGTGTTGCCGAACTACCACCATCGAAGTTGATGGCTTCGGTGGCTCCAAGGTCACGCAAAGTCTCTGCAAGATCGTAAAACCCCATTCCCATACTGTAGCCACGATGTCTGCCGTCGACAGTGACGAGGAAAAGTTTCTCATTATTAAAACCCAATGCACTACGAGGGTCACCTCGAATGCCACGTCGCTGTTCAGGAGCAGAGTTGCTATACGACCTCTGGAATTCGACCAATTCCGGTTCTACCTGGCCATTTCGCAATAACCGAATGTTACCGCCAATCGCATTTGTTACTCTCCTCCATTCCTCAGGCAAAAGCCTAATTTCTAAGGTGCCAACATCTCCTGCGGAAAATGTAGATCTAAATTCCTCAGCCGAATAGTAGTTTAGCGATAGTACCAAGCCATCGGGAGGTATTCGACTATCTCCATCTTCGTTTATTTTGCTAATTGTAAATTTACTGGTGTAATCTGCGGTAATCGGTAACTTTGTTTTAGTGAGGATGACTTCTAGGCCACCTCGTGTTAACGAGCTAATACCGAATTTCGGTGTAAATAACACGATACTGCAATCATAATTTCGAATTTGGTTAATACCATGAATTCTGATTTCTTTTCCATTAATTGAAACAACTCCATTCAAATCTATAGCGGAAACCAAGAATTCACCATCTGTTGTTATTCCGAAACTTGCTTCGCCCCAATCGGTTGTAGGGCAAAACCCCCACCAATCGGCTCTAACCGGCACACTAACAAGTTCCTTATCTTGGATATGCAAATTGAAAAGCGTCCCTCCACGTCCCATCTGATCTGCACGAATACCAAAACTTCCATTTATACTTGCTAGTACTTCTACTTCACGCTTTTTTAGACGACTCGCTATATCACTGATTGATTCTCTGCCAATTATCTGTTCATTAGCTAACTCAACGCTAAAACCAAGGGTTTCTGCCTGACGATCCATTTCAACCACGTGGACAACTGAATATTTATCGTATAACCAGTCACGGTAGATTCGTAAACCACCTATTGAATGGTTAAGGAATTCTCGGTCCTTCTCATCGGTTTCCTCGGTTATTTCGACTGGACCCGTAATCGTATTTTCAGCAACGACAGGATTTGAGTTGTCCCCCTCTACCCCCGTTGAATTAAGGGCCCAGTTGAAAAGAGCACTCATTACTATTCCCCAAAATATAAAGAGTAAGGTGGCAAAGATAATTGGGAAACTTTTTAATCTGATCAACTTTTTCTCGTTGGATGACAGGCAAGTAGAATTAGGCTGATTACAATCTTGATAAACGGTTAGTCGAAAAAAGAGTTCAAGTAATCATAACATTCATCAACAACTTCCTGAACTTGATCTAATGGTGTGTCTGTCCCCCCATGGGTTCCAACAATTTCAACTATAACATGATCAACGCGATCGATGGTGTTCATTATGTCAGCAAGGGCTGGAAGATCCAATACCCCTTTGCCGGGGATCTGCGTTTGGACTGGCCCAATTGGCCTTTGACGACTATCTCGATTATCGCGTATACGAAGAGTGATGACGTGTTCTTTTACTATATCAAGTATTTCGACTGGATCTTGACCTTCACCGGACCGATAAATATGACTGGCGTCATAATTAATTCCCACCCAATCTTGGTCGACTTCCTGCATAAATTGCATGATAGTTTCGGACGAGTAAACTGCGTTACCGACGTGAGGCTTGATTGTCAATTTAACATTAGCTTGCGAAGTCAATAATGAGACTCGGTTAATAGCATTGATGAACATCCCCCAACTTTCCTGATCATCTGATTTTCCGCTTGATCCCATAGCAACTGCTGGTGCCCCCAAGAGATCAGCAACTTCAACTACCCTGTCAAAATTGTCGCTTCCGAAGTCTATCCCACCAGTACCAGCAAGCGACTCAATTACCAAACCATTGTCAGCAACTTTTTGCTTGATGTCAGTGTAATAAGAAGCAGACCTATCCATTTCAACGTGTGGTGCTGAGCCAGGCCGAGCACAAAGTTCAATTGCATGATAACCTGTGCCGGAAATTCCTTGTAGCGCTTCACCTAAACTAAACCCCCCATACAAAATTGTGCTGCATCCAAGTTTCTTCGCCATTTTATCCTTAATCTTTCGTAATTTTTAAGTTAGAAAAACAATTTTACTGTATTGAGTTTGTACTGAAGAAAGCAGATTACTAGTCTAAACGCTTTCCCATCATACGCCACTCATCAACATAACCCAATTTCTCATAGAATTCAATCGCACGATCATTAAAAGCACTAACGTTCAACATCATGAATTGGTGTCCCATACGTTTGATATAATCTTCACAAGCTTTGATCAAAGCTTGTGCAACTCCTTTTCCCCAAGATTTTTCTTCAACGGCCAAATCACATAAAAAACCCTGTCTTTCGGATCGAAAGTCATCTTTGGCTTCTGCCACAACAATTGCGTAACCAAGCGGTTGATCGTCTTGATTAGTGGCAATGTATGTTCGGCACACAGGAACATCCTGCAGCAATTGAATTTTTTCGCTATACCAATTTTCCATTCGCGCTACTATTTCATCTTTAGATAGATCTGTTAAACGAGATTGTGGTGCACTGGCCAGTAGGTGTTCTTGCCGAAGTTGATCCATAAAATCCTGATCCCTGTCCTGGTATTCGCGAACATTGATCTTCAATTGTGATGGTTTTTCCCTTTGGCTCGATTCTCCCTGTATCATCGGAGAAGTACGCCCAATAAACAAAGATTCCTTTGAACGAAACGATTCGCTTTGAGATTGCTCACCTAACTTGCGAGACTCAGATGTTTGCCTAAAGTTTTCTCCCTCAGGATCGAGATTCTTCATGCTATCTATGTCTTTTTTCACCGTTATCGTCAGTCTCCATAATTTTAAGTTGAATGTTAACTAGCTATTAATCATAGTGTCAAGTGGATTTTTTGGAGAAAGGTTTGACAAATGACTCTGTATAATGTAGAATTGTGACTGTCGCCCAATGAGACTGAGTCTCATAACCAACCATTACTGTGGAGCTGGTTATTTGCTTCTTTTGCTTGAAGCTGACTCTAAGAACCACCAGAAGATGTGGCATTTTGTGCAATCAATAGATAAGGATTGTGATGTTCTGGCAGTTGCGGGAAGAAGATTACAAAACATCGCCGACCTCATCCAAAGGAAATTATCTGTCGTTAACTTTGGATCCTGCAGACCTGCTCGAAATTTACAACTTAACAGCAAACTCACCTGATGACATTGTAGCTACTGATGTCTTTTTGAACCAAAAAGAAGACACAACCCCTCCTAATCTGGTTCTTATCGTTGCCGGCGCTTTCAATCTTGGGCAAAGCCCAAAATCTTTACTTAACGGCTCAGATACTGGAATTCAGCATCCGCTTTTGGTCTTAAATACGCACGATCTATCAGTTGCTGGTGACCGAGAAACTAATGCTGACCTGCTTAGCTCTGAACTGCCAAGTTGTACCTGTTGTTGCTAACAAGAGTGAAGGGATCAATGAAATACAGAAAACTATTAAAGAGAGAATACAAATCCATGAAAGTTTCACAAAAAGACTCCGTTTTACGACAAGCAGTAGTAACTATATGTATGAGTTTGGTTCTAGTATTTGCTTGTAGTAACAAGGGTAGGGACAAAATCCAGGCCTATGAACCAAAAAACATAATCGACGGATTTGCTAATAAAGTTGTTATCGCTACTTACAGTGATCTGGACCAGAAATCGGGCGCACTTCTCCAAACAGTTGAAACATTAAAAATCAACAAAACTGATGCTAGCTTGAAACAAGCACAAGATGCTTGGAAAGCAATGCGACGACCGTGGGAGCAAAGTGAAAGTTTTCTCTTTGGCCCCGCAGACACAAATGGTTATGATCCCAAACTTGACAGCTGGCCAGTTAATAAAGTCGATTTGGACGCGGTCCTATCCAGTGGTGAAAAACTGACAGTTCCTTATATTGAAACCTTAGAAGATGAGCTTAAAGGATTTCACACCATCGAGTATTTATTATTCGGAAGCAAAAATGATCAGACTATAAAAAATCTGGATGTTCGCAAAATAGAATACCTTTTATCTGCCACACAAAGTCTTAGAAAAACAGCTTCAGATCTTTACAAATCATGGTCGCCAAGTGGAGGGAATTTTATATTGGAGGTAACGGGTGCTGGTTCCTCAAGTAAAGCCTACGGATCCAGAAAAGACATGTTACAAGAAATGGTGAATGGAATGGTTGGCATTATTGATGAAGTGGGCAATGGAAAGATTGGAGACCCATATAATAAAAAAGACCCAACACTTGTGGAATCGCAATTCAGCTACAATTCCCTCCAAGATTTCCAAGATAACATAACAGGTGTCAAAAATGTCTATATGGGTTCTTATACAGGTACAAGTACGGCTGGCGGTGGTTTGACCTCATTTGTTTCAGAAACGAATCCAGAACTTGACAATAAAATCAAATTGGCCATAGATGAAGCAATTAAATCTATTACCTCTATTCCATATCCATTCCGAGATTCAATTACAAAACACCCCACACAAGTAGGAAAAGCGGTGCAAACAATTGGCAACTTGCAAACAATCCTAGAGGGTGATTTAAGTGCGCTAATCTCAGATAGCGAATTTAACTAACATCGGCTTGGGTAGTTTCGTAAAGCTCAGTTTATGAATCCTGATTATAACAAAAAAATTATCTATACCTCACTCATGATCCAATTCGCCTTTTTCTGTGCGATTTTGATAATTAGCTGTAGCCCAGACAACTATCAAAAATTTAATTCCAATTACGACGAATTCCTTGATCCGATGACCGGAGGAGAAACAACCATACCTGATGCTACCAGCCATGCTTTTGCGACTCCCGCACCCAACCTATCAGCAGTAAACCTAGACCGGCACTTCGAAGGTGACACGACCTTCGAAGCAGCTTTTGTTACTGCTCCTGCTCAGATAAACAGTGGTCTCGGCCCTATTTTTAATAATACTTCTTGTGTTAACTGTCATATTCGGAATGGCAGAGGGAAAGCACCTTCTAATAGCCGTAGAATGAAATCAATGTTGTTAAGAATAAGCCTACCCAAAACCGATCAAGAGCATGTATCCTCTCCTATACCCGTCCCAGGTTTTGGTACGCAACTGAACGACAGGGCCAATTTTGGCCAATTGGCCGAAGGGAAAATCTCTATCGAGTACTCAGATAAGTTAGTTAACTATGATGATGGTCATTCGCTCAAATTAAGAGTTCCAAACTATAAGGTTTATGATACATACCAGCCTTTACCAAAAAATGTTCAGATTTCTCCTCGAGTTGCTGCCCCCGTATTTGGTTTGGGCCTTCTGGAAGCGATTGAAGAACAGACAATTTTGCAACTGGCAGATGAAAATGACCAAAACAGTGACGGGATTTCCGGACGGCCAAATTATGTCTTAGATGTACAAACGATGAAAATGCGACTGGGGCGTTTCGGCTGGAAAGCGAATGAACCAAGTTTGTTACAACAAGTTGCCGAAGCATATCACAATGATATGGGAATATCAAACTCACTCTTTCCAACGGACACATCCGAAGGACAAAAACAATTTGACTTACTGAAAGATGATCCGGAGATTAACGATAGCATACTGCAAGCTACAACTTTCTATGTACAATCCTTAGCAGTACCCGCTCGAAGAGATCTCGAAAATCCTGAAGTTAAAAAGGGAGCAATTCTCTTTTCGCGTGCTAATTGTGTGAGTTGCCATGTGCCAACCCTTAAAACCGGAAAGCACCCTACCATTCCCGAAATGTCGGATCAATTGATTCATCCATACACCGATTTACTCCTACATGATATGGGTGAAGATTTAGCAGATAATCGTGATGATTTCATTGCAAATGGAAGGGAATGGAGAACACCTCCTCTGTGGGGAATCGGTTTGACCTATGTTGTTAATGGACATACTAACTTCCTGCATGACGGAAGGGCTAGAAGCCTCACTGAAGCCATTTTATGGCACGGTGGGGAAGCAGAAAAATCTCGCGATTTCTTTCTTAGTCTTTCTTCAAAAGATCGCGAATCATTGATTATTTTTCTCGAATCTCTTTAATGAATCAGAGAGTGTGAATTAGCTCACATCGCCAACTAAAGGTATTAATCTCCTTGACAGGAGGACAAAATTTACTATAGAATTAGGCTAGGGAGATTTTTGACACTGAGACTCAATGTCTTCCGGATTGCCTGTAAAATATAGTTTGCGGCAATACCAAGAAACATACAAGGAGCAAGAAATTGAAAAGAAAATTTAAGGTTATCCTAACTATTATTTCGGCTTGTGTCTTGATTAATGTAGTAAAGGCAGCTGATGAACTGGTCATCTACTCAGGACGTAGCAAAAGCTTAGTCGAGCCAATCATCAAAAAATTCGAACAAGAGAATACCATTAAGGTCAATGTTAAATATGGGAATACGGCACAATTAGCCCTGACTTTGATGGAGGAAGGCAATAAATCACCCGCAGACTTATTTTGGGCGCAAGATGGAGGTGCATTGGGTGTTATCAGCAAAAACAAGCAATTCACCCTACTTCCCCCCGAAACTTTATCTTTGGTGCCCAAAAAGTTTCAGGGAGCGTCCAATCAAGATTGGATAGCAACTAGCATCCGTGCTAGAGTGATCGCTTATGCCACAGAGCATCTACAAGCAAAAGATGTACCTAGTAGTGTTTTTGACTTAACTGCCCCCAAATGGGAAGGTAGAGTCGGCTGGGCACCTCGGAATGCCTCTTTTCAGTCCTTTGTCACGGGCATGAGAGTATTAGTTGGCGAAGAAAAGACCGAAAGCTGGCTCCGTGCTATGAAAGACAATAAAACTAAAAACTATCCCAAAAACACACCAATTATTCAGGCTTTAGCAGCAGGTGAGATTCACCTTGGACTTCCCAACCACTACTATCTCCTTCGTTTTAAGAAATCTAACGCTAAGTTTCCAGTCGAGCAGAAATTTTTCCAATCAGGCGATCCTGGTAATTTGGTTAACGTAGCGGGAATTGGCGTTCTGAAAACTAGCCAGCATCCAAAGATGGCACAAAAGCTGGTTAATTATTTGTTATCAGCTAAAGCCCAACAATACTTCTCCAGTCAAGTGTTTGAATACGCCGTCACTGATGAGACAATTCCAAATCCACAACTGTTACCTTTAGACGAGTTGGTCAAACAGTCTCCATCTATTGATCTGGGGCAGTTAGATGATACAGAAGGAACGCTCAAGCTATTGCAGCGAGTAGGCTTGTTATAAGATGCGCTTGCCTCCCTGGTATCTAACCTTCCCTGTTTTTGTCATCGGGTTAATCATGCTATTACCACTCGGTTATTTACTTCTAAAAGCTTGTAGTGCTTCCCCAGCTGAAATTTTGACATCAGTTATCAATCAACGTAATCTCAAGCTGTTTTTCAATACACTGTTGCTGGGTGTGGCCGTGGTGATTTTTAGCACCTTGATTGCTTCTCCAATGGCATGGCTAACTACCAATTCTGACTTAAAGTTCAAGCCCCTCTTCACCTTAGCAGGTGTTCTTCCTTTAGCCGTTCCTGGATATGTTACCGCCTATACCCTGCTCAGTTTAACAGGATTTCAGGGGCAACAAGTACTTGGTGTTAATTTGCCAAATCTAAGTGGATTCCTAGGTGCTTGGATTGCCTTGACGTTCTCTACCTTCCCATACCTGTTCCTAAATCTTAGATCCGCCATGTTTGGGGTAAATCCAGCTTTATCTGACTCGGCTCGCAGTCTAGGTTATTCTGAATGGGAAACCGCTTGGCATGTGGTATTTCCTCAACTTCGCCCTGCTTTTCTAGCAGGAGGGTTACTGGTTTTCCTCCACGTGCTTGGCGACTTTGGTGTTGTCTCTTTGATGCGATACGAAACCTTTAGTTATGCGCTGTTCTCACAATATATGGCTGCCTTTGATCGAACATATGCAGCTTGGTTAGCCCTGATTTTGATTGCGTTTACCTGTGTTTTGCTAGTATTGGAAATGAGAATTTTAAGCAAAAATCAGTACCGCCAAGTAGGGAAAATGCAGGTTCAACCTATTGTCCCTACCCCTTTGGGGAACTGGAAGTGGATCACCTACCCGATCTTAACTAGCGTCGTTTTTGGCAGTGTAGTTGTTCCCACATTAACCGTACTCTTTTGGTCAAGTCGAGGGTTCAACGTTTCAGTCCTAACCAAGTTAGCTGAAGTCATTCTCCAATCAGCCTCAGTCTCAATAATAACCGCTATATTAGCAACCTTAATAGCCTTGCTGATCACCTATACCAGTATTCATTATCCTTCTACTTTTTCCGATATTTTTGAGAGACTCAGTTATATTGGCTACGCCATGCCGCCATTAGCCTTCGCTTTAGCGTGGGTCTTCCTTTCTTTGCATGGATTCTCATTGATCTATCAGACATTCTGGTTATTAATCGTTGCTTATGTACTGCATTTTCTTGCTGAGGCCATTGGTCCAGTGAGATCGGCACTCTTGCAAATCCCCAACCATCTAGAGGAAGCAGCTAGATCTCTTGGTAGTTCGCCTTTGGCCGCATTTTTGCGAACCACAGTACCTCTTCTACGAAATGGACTGATCGTCAGCTTTGCCTTCGTCTTTTTGGCTACCATGAAAGAGCTTCCGATTACCTCCCTGTTGTCACCAATTGGGTTTGACACACTAGCACTTAGACTTTGGTCACATGCTGAGGAAGCAATGTTCGTTGAGGCCGCTCCTTACGCCTTAGTCTTAATAGTTGTCTCTTTACTTTTCGTTTCCACTATTCTGTTCAAGGAGTCTGAAGTAGCATAGGTACTGTCAGTCCTATGCTCTAAATGAAGTTAATATGCTAAATGTTCAAAACTTGACTAAAACTTTTTCAGATACAACAGTGGTCAATGCAATTGATTTTACTGTAGGAGAGAAAGAGATCTTCGCCTTATTGGGACCAAGTGGATGTGGTAAAACCACTACTTTGCGACTTATCGCGGGCTTCGAAAAAGCAGATCATGGCAAAATAGAATTACTGGGACAGCCAATTGGAGGGAAAGGAACACACGTACCACCAGAAAAGCGCGGCGTCGGTTTCGTATTTCAGAACTATGCTCTATTCCCACATCTAAGTGTGATTCAAAATGTGGCTTTTGGATTGAAAGATCTGCCCAAAGCTAAACGAATGAAACGCGCCGAAGAACTTCTGGAGATGGTGCGTTTGCAAGACCTACAACACCGAAGTCCACAAGCAATGTCTGGTGGTGAGCAACAAAGGGTAGCTTTGGCACGCTCTATGGGCCCCAACCCTAAACTAATTCTGCTCGACGAACCTTTTTCTAGCTTGGACCCGGAGCTAAGAGAATCTACTCGATTAGAAGTTCATAAGCTGTTGAAGTCAGTCAAAATGTCCGCCATTTTGGTCACCCATGATACAGAAGAAGCCCTCTCCTTTGCTGATCGCATAGCTGTGATGCGCCAAGGTCAAATCGAACAGGTCGGTACTCCAGAAGAAATCTATCACAAACCTGAAACCGCTTTTGTAGCCAATTTCTTAGGACAGTCGAACATTATTCAAGGAATTGCTGACGGCCGCAGGGTACAGACACAATTAGGACAACTTCAGATTGAATCCCCCGCCTTCGGTCAAGTCTCAGTCTCGATTCGGCCTGAACATTTAGTCATGGAAACACCCAATGGTGGATGTGTGGGAACCGTTTGCAAACGGGATTTTAAAGGTAGCGACCTGACCTATGAAATCGATTTTAATGATCATCGATGCCTCGTTCAGACCAACTATGATTGTCCTGTCCAAGTAGGCCAAAGCGTAGAAGTGAAAGCAGTTGAATCTGCTGTAGTAGTCCAAGAACAAACCTAGGTTTGTTCTCCATAATAAAAATTTGGACACACTACCATCTCTACATATTCGTCTCTCATATTCCTGCTCTGTAAGTCTTGATACACCCTCATTTGTTTGCTATGGGACAAGTTACTATCTTTTTCTCCCTCCTCAGCACTAAAGGAATTACAATCAATCATCCTTGCCATTAACCATTGACTTCGGCCGCTTGATAAAATTTAACTTCGCGGATAGCTGGTCCCTTTAAAGGAATATCAAGTTCAAAAATAGAGATTCCAAGTCGGTTCTCACGATGACGACCACGAGAAGTACCTTGTGATGTATCCTTAACCGGGGCAGCAGTAATTTTAAGAAGCGACACCTTTTCGCTCAGCCGGAACTTGGCTGCTGAACCGGCAGGTATTGTATGCGTTGTATGTCGAACACGGGTAGGTTCAAAGGTCAACAACTCGCCTACTTTAGGTTTTTCTTTGACCACAAAAATTTTCACATTCGTCATCTTGGACATTGCGTGGATCTCAATGTGCGTAATATGCCTAGGCTGATCGAGTTCAACTACCAATTCAGCATATTTTTTGCCAGTACGAAGTGTTCTCGATTGTCGGGTATTATAATATTGCTCGCCTATTTTTACTAATTTGGCGTTGATATACATTTCTCCTGTAGTATCAAAATTACCATCAACAACGCCGGGTGCAACTCCACAACTAAGGGCATTTGCCTCTAACAAGATTGTCCGTTGCTGTAGATTTACACACCCAACAATCTGAAAAAACATATTGCCCAAAATCAAATAAGCTATGCAACAGTAGATAGATTTCATATTAGTACCTCGGTATGGAATGAAAAAGACAAATCGCTTGGTAATCCAGCAAAAACCTACTATAATGTTAAAATAGCAAAAACAACTGAAAAAGAACATGATGGAACTGTTTAAGGAAATCCAACCCTTGCACCCGTACACAGTCGCTGATATTGTTCAGTATATTAAAGACATATTGACTTTTGATCCAGCATTATCTGATATTTGGGTCAAAGGAGAAATATCGGACTTGAGTCGACCATACTCAGGACATCTGTATTTTAAGATCAAGGAAGAAAATAGTACTATAAATTGTGTTATTTTCAAACATAACGCAATCAACTTGGAAAACAACCCGCAAAACGGGGATGAGGTACTTATCCACGGTAAAGTTGACATTTACCCTAAAAATAGTACCTACCAATTAATTGGAGATCAACTTAAACCAGCTGGCATTGGTATGATGCAGCTAGAGTTAGAACGTCTTAAAGCCAAACTGGGAGCAGAAGGACTATTCGATCAAGAGCATAAAAAAGCAATTCCTTCATTTCCAAAGAAGATCGGCGTTGTCACTTCGGCTACCGGTGCTGCAATTCAAGACATCATCCGTGTTCTTTTAGAGAGATATCCAATTGTGGAGGTTTTGCTTTTTCCTACGCTAGTTCAAGGCAATGAAGCCCCTAAGCAGATTACAACAGCAATCCAGATAGCTAATCAACGTTCGGATCTCGATCTACTCATTGTTGGTCGCGGTGGAGGATCAATTGAAGAATTATGGTCATTTAATGAAGAATCTGTTGCCCGAGCGATATTTTCTTCGCAGATTCCAATCATTTCTGCTGTCGGACATGAAACAGATGTCACACTGGCAGATTTCGTCGCTGACTACCGAGCGGCTACACCGTCATCCGCTGCAGAACGAGCTGTACCAGATCAGCATAACCTGCAGATAAAAATCCGTGATCAAGAATTACGATTGCTACAAGACATTAAACAAGTGGTCAAATTCCTTAGAACAGAACTACAGGTCTTCGAACACCAAATTCCTGCGGAGAGCCAACTTAACCGCATTAATCTGCTTAGGCAAAAGGTTGAACGAATACAATTAATTAACCGAAATGCGATTCAACAACAAATCCACCAGTTGAAAGACACGGTAAATCTTTGTCAACAAAAACAAGTGTTGTTAATTAGAGATCTTAAACAGACCAAGGAAACTATACTTCAAGTCAACACAGCAAAATTAAATCAACTGAGCCCACTTGAAACACTAAAACGAGGTTACAGTATCGCCAGTGATATCAAAAACAAACCAATCACCAATGCTTCATCTGTCAACATTGGCGATACCGTTTACATCAAACTGTCACAAGGTGAACTTACCAGCCAAATTATATCGAAGAAGGAAGTTGAAGATGGATAAAAATGTCGATTTTGAACAGAGTTTAGCACAACTTGAGAAAACTGTCAGCCTTCTGGAATCCGGCGATGAACTGACACTGGAAGAATCACTCAAGGCTTTTGAAGATGGTATACGGTTTGCTAGGTTATGTCGTCAAACATTGGACGATGCGGAGTTGCGCATTCAACAACTAACTGAGGACGGAGAAGAACCTTTTGACGGTTTAAAAGATGAAAAGCTTGACCAAATTTAGCCACCCATCTTAAAAATGGTGGCTAAATGGATAAAACTAGATATTGCAATCTGTATCTCATTCTTCTGTTGTTCCTAATTCATACTTTGGTATTTAGCAAACAATTTTCAAAAATTGTCATTGCTCATCGAGGAGCTTCGGGTTATCTTCCCGAACATACGTTAGCAGCCAAAGCACTCGCCTATGGGATGGGTGCCCACTACATTGAGCAAGACGTTGTTTTGTCTAAAGATGACCAACCAATCGTTTTGCACGATATTGATCTTCAAGCGGTTACAAATGTCACCGAGATTTTTCCTGAACGTGCTAGGGCAGACAACAAATACTACGCCATCGATTTCACCCTCTCGGAAATCAAGCGGCTTAAAGTCACTGAAAGATACGATATTGATAGAAATTCTATCGTTTATCCTCAGAGATTTCCACCTCACCGCTCAACTTTCCAAATCCCCACATTAAGTGAAGAAATTGAGCTTATCCAAGGATTGAATCGTAGTACTGGTAAAGTAGTTGGATTCTACGTAGAGATAAAAGAACCCGCTTGGCATCAACAAAATGGAAAAGACATTAGCCGAGTAGTCCTTAAAACACTTAGTGACTATGGATATACTGAGTCAGAAGACCCAATATATGTACAATGTTTTGATCCATTTGAAACTCAGCGGATGCGCGAGGTTTTGAAAACTGACCTTAAACTGGTACAGTTAATTGGTTCCGATAACCCAGATTTAGCAATCGATTATGAACAAATGATATTACCACCAGGTTTAAAGCTGATCGCAGGTTACGCCGATGGGATTGGTCCATCAATACGACACATTATTAAAAACATACAAAAGGATGGGCAACCAACTTTATCATCGTTAGTCCAAGATGCGCACAAGCTGAACTTAAAAGTTCATCCTTATACCTTAAGAATTGATCAACTACCTCCACAAATAATCAATTTCGATCATTTGTTACGAATACTTTTCTTGGATGCGAATGTAGATGGGGTCTTCACTGACTTTCCGGATTTAGCAGTTGAATTTCTCCAAAAAAATCCTGAGCATGGATTTCAACTAGAAAACAGGACGACATATGAGCGAGCTCGAGTTTGGTTGGACCGGCATCTGCGCATGAATCAGATTCAAGCCATTGGTAGTCATAATAGCTTCAAAGAGGCCATTGCTTCATCGTTGATGAAAATTCTCAGGGATCGAGACCCAGATACTGCTGATTCTCTAGATTACGAACACATTTCCCTTACTGAGCAATTAGCCTTGGGGTTACGACAGTTGGAACTGGACCTATTTTATGACCCTGAAGGAGGAAGATATGCTAACCCCTATGGGATCACGGCGGTCAAAGAGATGAACTTCCCTCTCGGCCCTCCGTACGACCCAAAAGGGAAGATGAACAATCCAGGTTTTAAAGTCTTACACGTGCAAGATATAGATTTTCGAAGCAACTGTCTGACGTTTAAAGAAGCTCTAAAGGAAGTCTACCAATGGTCCAAAGCAAATCCAAGACATACACCAATCCTGATTACAATAAATACCAAGGAGGGTGTTATCAATCAACCGAATTTTGTACAGCCATTACCGTTTGACAAACAGGCATTTGACCATTTAGACCAAGAGATTCTGAGCGTTTTTAGAAAATCAGAGTTAATTTTGCCTGACCATGTGCGCGGAAATTATCAGAAGCTAGAAACAGCAATTACTAATGACCAATGGCCCACATTAAAAACATCCCGTGGGAAAGTATTCTTTGCACTGGATGCAGGTCAGGAAAAAATCGAAATCTACAAACATGGGCATCCCTCACTGCAAGGAAGAATTCTGTTTGTCGATGCGAAAGAAGGACAACCGGAAGCAGCATTCCGGATAATCAACGATCCCATTGAAAACCAACAGTATATTCAAGACCTAGTCCTAAAAGGGTACCTAGTTCGAACAAGAGCTGATGCAGACACAAAAGAAGCTCGTACCGCTGACATCACTCGGCTGGAGGCTGCGCTAAGCTCTGGTGCACACTTTATCAGCACAGATTACTATCTGCCTGACAATAAGTTTGGTACTAATTATCAAGTACTATTACCAACGCTAACACCTGTACGGTTTAATCCCAAATTCTTTTTAGAAAATCTTTCCTCATCCCTTCTAGAATGACACCTGAAGAAGCTATATCACACCTAACAACAACCACCATAGCCGGATAACCCATGAGTAATTGCCAATATAGATTAACTCAAATCTCCAAGAACCATCCGAAATTCCAACCATTTCTCTAGCAGCATCACTTTTCAGGTATCCTTGCCGATCCAATCCATAACACGTGCCTAATTCCGCTCATACTTCAATATAAGCCCGGATTCACCAACGACCCACGGAATCCGACCTCTTGTAATCCACAAGCTATTCAGCGTTTTATTCGTTGTACTTTGCTCATGTTGCCACGTTTTTCCGCTGTCGGTTGAACGGAGGATAACCCCTTTCCAACCGACAATCCAGCCTTCCGTATTGGAAGCAAACCAGATAGCATGAAGTGGATCGTCAGTATTACTCTCTCGACGTTGCCACGTTCTTCCACCATCCTGAGTTTGGAGAATCAATCCCGTATCACCAACAATCCAACCTTCTCTTTCCGAGACAAAACTAACATCATCATAGCTGAATCCATCGTATCGCCTGATGATTTGCCGTTGCCATGTTTTTCCAAAATCTTCAGTGCGGAGGAGCAAACCCCCGTTTCCCACAATCCAGCCAATCCGCTTGGTGACGAAGTAAATACTGTTTAGACTCCGGTCTACGACAATTTGCGAATCCCAAGTCTTTCCCCCATCATTGGTATGGAAAAGCTCGCCATGTTGAAACCAACCGCCGATGACCCACCCGTTCTTATCATCGACAAAAACCAGATCGTTCAGATACGTTCCAATGTCATCGGATTGCATCTCCCAAGTTTTACCACCATCCGGGGTATGTAAGATGAAACCTTCGTGGGTAAACTGGCCGATGTTTTTCCCACCAACAATCCAGCCCTTTTTGCGATTAACGAAATTTACGGCTTCGAGGTGATAGTCATCAACAAACAAGTTTTTATTGTCGATTGAGTATGTTTCCCACGTTTTGCCCGCATCACGAGTACGAAGCATCAAGCCTCCATATCCTACTGCCCAACCTTCAGTCAAATTGATGAACTGCATCTCTGTTAAGTCATGATTTTCTTCGCTCGTTAGCATCTCCCAGTTTTCACCACCATCGTTTGTCCGCACAATAACGCCATTCTCACCTGCAGCCCAACCTTGTTGGGAATTGACGAAACAAATGTCGCTTAGATGATTCATCGTGTTAGCAACCTTTGGTATCCAATTCTGGCCCCTGTCACAGGTGTAATAAATATTGCCGTACCAGCCAGCAGACCAACCTTCTGCTTCACTGGTAAAGGAGATTGCTGCTAAAGTATTGTGGCTTTGAGAACCATGACGTTTCTTCCACGTCACACCACGGCGTTCCTTCCACGTCATCCCACTATCCTGCGTTTCGAAGACTGCACCGACTGTTGTCACCGCCCAACCGTTTTGATCATTTGTGAAGCGGGCACCGATGGTTTCGTAGCCGGTCGGCACTTTCCCAAGCTTCCACGTTTTTCCACCATCTTGTGTATGAAGGACCATTCCATACATACCAGTTGCCCATCCCCTTTTGGCATCAATAAAATGAACCGTACTCAGCTCATTGTAAGTGCCACTCTGTTGCCGAACCCACGTTTTTCCACCATCTGAGGTGTGCATGATCCAACCCTCCATTCCAACAATCCAGCCGTTATCTGCATCTATGAAATCAATTGCCATAAACGGAGCATCAGTACCAGAGGATTGTGTATACCACTTCCCTCCACCATCTTGTGTATGCAGGATGACGCCATCTTCGCCAACAACCCATCCGTCTCGTTCATTGATAAAATCAGCACCAAAAAGGTATCGGCTCGTCGGTGGTTTTTGAATCTGCCATGTCTCTCCCCTATCAGAAGTGTGAACGATTGTCCCATCACTACCAACTGCCCATCCAAAATTAGGACCGGAGAAGCAGATTGCCTCGAAATTTGCATCCAATTCTGCTTTCCTTGCGGTTGTCCATCCCTGAAGTATTTCAGTAAGTTCAAATTTAGAGATAAACGCTCTTTCAACAAACCAAACAACACCAAATATCAAGATGCAGACCGACATCGCACGCTGAAATGTGAGTTCCCATCGTATGCGTCTGATTCCGACGAGTATCGGAAAGAGAAGTGTCACAACACCAATCTGCCCAATTTCAACCCCAATGTTGAACGAAAAAAGCGAGATTAGGAGCCTCGTTTCCGCCAGACCGATGTCTTTGAGGATACCTGCAAACCCAAATCCGTGCACAAGCCCAAAGCCAAAAGCGATAATCCACCGTTTCTTCGGTCTTTTTTTGAGAATGAGATTTTCGACAGCAATATAGGCAATACTTAATGCAATCAACGATTCAACTGGACGTACAGGGAGCGTCACAACATCAAACACAGCGAGCCCAAGCGTAAAACTGTGAGCCACAGTGAATGCCGTAACAACTTTCACGATATGTACCACTTTTCGGTCAACGATGTGGAGACCGATCAAAAAAAGCAGGTGGTCATAGCCAGTAAGAATGTGCTCAATACCAAGTAGAGTAAACTCATAGAACTCGTTGAGTGCACTTATTTTGTTCGGCTGAAACGGATGTCCCCAAGCCTCAATTACATTCCAAACACTCACGAGGCAAATTCCAATTCCAACGATTCTTCTAATAATTAAACGCTCTCGAAGTGATTTTTTCAAAGAAACCTCCACTGTTGTTTTGGCTTAACGCGAAAATGACACTGAGTCTCAAAATCATGAAACGATCTCAAAAAAAAGTTGAACCAATTCTAAATCTCTCCATGGCACCCTTTAGAAATACACTAGTATAAGTCTGTGGAATTTTGAGCGTCACCAATCTATTCCCCTTATGGAGTGTTCTCATCTTGCTTGTTCCGTCGTGAATTTTATATCTAGAGTTTTTCTATTTGGTCAAATATACAGAATATCTCGTTTATATTGGATTAAGAGCCAAAGGAAAAATGGACCGCCAAATATACCAGTAATAATACCGATTGGGAGTTCCATAGGCGAAATCATGGTGCGTGCCAGAGAGTCAGCAAAAATCAATAAGATCGCCCCCGATAACGCGGAAGCAGGTAAAACAAAACGATGGTCCGGCCCCCCAATCAAACGCAAAAGATGAGGTACGATTAACCCCACAAACCCTATCCCCCCGGCGGCTGAAACCGCAGCCCCAACAGACAGCGCAACTCCAAAGACTGCACGACGTTTGAGACCACTCATTGAAATTCCAAGGTGGCCAGCTTCTGCCTCACCTAATGTTACGACATTAAGTGATTGGGCCAATGGTAACAGCAAAATTAAGCCGGCTATAGCCAAAGGCAAATTGGCTGCAATCAGTGGCCAAGTGGCACCTCCGAAACTGCCAAGCAACCAGAAAGTCAAACTGCGCAGTTGCTCCTCGTCAGCGATGAAAGTCATAAGCCCAATCCCTGCCCCTGCAATACTGTTGAAAGCAATACCCGAAAGTAGGAGCGTTGTAGTAAGGACCTTACCTGCTGTTTGCGCAATTTTGTACACTAGTATAGTTACTGTTATACCTCCAGTAAAAGAGGCAATAGGCAACCCCCAAATGCCAAAAATCCCTGATCCAACCAATACAATCCAGAGGGCTGCACCCAAACTAGCTCCAGCGGTGACACCGATTAAACCAGGATCAGCCAAAGGATTGCGAAAAATGCCTTGTAAAGTAGCTCCAGAAATAGCTAGTGACGCTCCAACTATAGCGGCTAAGAGAACACGGGGAAAACGAACGAAGAGTAGAACTTCATAGCCATCTCCTCTCATCCACAGAATTTCTGGAATCTGCCACCAATGGATTTGGTAAGCACCAGTACCAGCAGCAATACATAAAACCAACGGTAATAATGATGCCAATAGGGGCAGTAATTTCCCCGAAGTTCGCACTTAGTCTTCACTTTCCACTACAAACTGAATGGCATGAAAACCTTTGGTTTCATAGATAGCTTGAAACAATTCTAGTGCAGCCCGGCCTGATCGAACGCCAAAACCAGAGAGGTAGAGGCCATCAATACTAACAACACGCTGGTTTCGGCCCGCAGGGGTTTGCGCCAAGCCAGGTAACTTCAAAAGACCTTCTATTCCACCAATGGATTTTAAACCCGACTCGAATAACACCAAAACATCCGGCTTTGCTGCCACTACGGCTTCGGCAGTCATAGGTTGGCTATTTTCTATTTTACCTGAGCAATTGATAGCTCCAGACAACTCTAACATCGCCCCGGGGCCTGTTTTCTTTCCCAGTACCAAGGCTGTTTGTGGCCCTCTAAGGTACATAAACAGCCCTTTCTTTTTCTCGCTTGCCTTCAAATTTTCTAGCTTTGACTGTAAAGCTAATAGGTCTTTCTGCAATAAGTTAATTAATTCATTGGACCGTCCAACTTTATCAACTGCTTGACCAATTGTTTTAATTCTTGATTTGGCGGAGCCAAAGGTTCTGGGTTCTTCCAATAACAAAACTGAAACACCAGCGGCACGCAATTGCGAAATAACTTGCGGAGGTTTAGCATCTTTTCGTCCAATAACCAAATCAGGTTTTAGAGCTAAAATCCCTTCAGCATTAAGCCGATATTGATAGCCGATATTGGGAAGTTCCTTTACTTTTGGTGGGTAGGTTGAAGAGAGGTCACAACCTACCACACGGTCACCAACTCCCAAAGCAAACAATATTTCAGTGTTACTACCATTTAGTGACACAATACGATTAGACGAATTAATGTTCACCGTTTTATTATTAAAATCAATGACTTCGGCACTTTCAACCAAAAGAGGACTTGAATAAATCACCAGTACCATCTCAAAAAGGAGAATAAATTTGGTCATCAAATCAAACGGACTCTTAGGAACCATTACAATACTCATTTAAATTTTCTCCTATCAGGGAAGTTGATTCAGAGGTGAAATCATAGCCAATTCCACTTTAGAAATTCCTGCTACCATCGGTTTGAAAAATGTATTTGAATTTTACATAGGCTGGGTCTGTCTTGTTTTCATTATCCTTGTAATAGCCAAGAAACTGAATCTTGGCAAAAGCACCATTTCCAGTTTTTATTACAAAAACTCGATTTTCAATCGGTAGTACCCAGTGTGTGGGCGCTCCAGTGTAAACATACCAGCCTTTTTTACTCTGAGGCACAATAGCTAAACTATTTTGAGTATCAACCTCATAATCCGCAATGGGAGCTTTATTAACTAAATCAAATTTGGTATCCAGCAACATTGTAACTCCACTACCTCCAGGACCACTAACACCCCCATTGATCTTAATCTTGGTTCTTTGAAAACCCAAGTCCCAACCTTTTGAATCCGCAGGATTAGCAACCTCAACAACTTTTCCTTCTTTTAATGAAAAATAGGCCCACATATCTTGCTTGGTGGCATCCACGGTGACTGTGATTGAAGTAAGCAAGGCATCTTGGGCAACCAGCTGTGTAGTTATCAAAGGCTGTCCCTTATCTTGTACAGGATTTTGCCCAGTTTCTACTTTATCAGCTTCAGTGCCACAGGATAGCAAAAGAATTGCGACAAGAGCTATTAATATTAAGTGTCCCAAAATTTTGTTGCTACCAGATGAAAAAATGGGTCGGTACCGATTCATCGTTTTCTGTTCTCCTGAATGATTAAATTAGAAATATGAGGCAGAGTTAAACAGTGAGGGAGTGCAAATCTACCTGAATCACCCCGCCCCGATATTGCTAATTGCATCTATACAAACACTTCCTATAATGTTGTGGCTTAGGAAGTTCATTTTAACAAGGGTCTTTTACCTCGTTAAATCATAAGTCAGACAGCAAAAACGTCACTGCTATTGTGTGACAGGCGTTGCAAAGCTAGCATTACCACCAAAATAAAGTTTTCAATTGATAATCAGACCGAAATTTCTGGGGGTGATTGTAGAACACCCTGCGCATCCAAATGAGACCATTCGATCAGCGCATGAGCCATAGTTTGGGCGAAGTCAATAAAATCATCTACTGTTGTAGAAATATTAATATCTTTATATTGGATATGTATATGATCTTGGCTGCAAGTATAAATGGTAGAAGTAGTGCCCTTGGCCAAAAGATTATCAATGTGTGCATGAGACATTGGATGTTATCTCTCCTTGTATGTTAGATATATATGTGCGTGGTAGATCTAAGCAAAACTCCTAGACCTACTAGATTTTCTAAAGGATAATTGATTTTGAAGCTCTACTTTTGGGCTTTTAGCTCAGCCCAAATTGAAACCAGTTTCTCTTTGGCATGAACCATCGCCGTATTTGCCTTAAAAAGGTTTAGGGTACCATCATCTTGATAGGCATAAGTAATGCTAATGTGTCCTGCCCCTGTTTTAGCCTTGTTATCTTTGTAATAACCGACAAAAAACAACTTGGCATAATTCCCCTTCGCAGTTCGAATTACAAAAGCTTTATTCCGTACCAAAATATGATGCAATGGTGGTCCTGTGTAGACGTACCATCCGTCCCCCGTGGCTAAAGCGGAAAGTTTTTCGGTATCAGCAATATAGCCTTCAGCAGGTGCTTGATCAATTTCGCTAAACTTGGCCTTTTCCAAACTAATAACTCCACCCTTGCCATTTCCGCTGTTACCGCCATTGACAATGATTTCTGTCCTCTTTAATCCCAGATCCCATTGCAATGTTGTCTTTTGATCCTTGATGGTGACGACTTTACCAGCTTCAAAACTAAAGAAAGCGAAGGCTTCACGGTTCGAGGCATCAATAGTAATAGTCGCCTCTTTTATCTCAGCCCAAGTGGACTGTGTATCGAACAAGCTGAAAATTGAGAGCATCAAGATCGCTACTCGAAAAAACTGATTCATAATCATACCCCTGTAACTCAACTAAATGTTTGTGATTATTCAGCATTCCAAAACCAAGACCGAATGCTGCAATGTATTGCATCTAACTCATACAGGCCCATATATGAAGCTAGGATAAAAGCAAAATTGGCGACTTAAAATGAAATTAATGTACAAACGAGACACCAACATAAAAAATCCGACCAACGTAGGTATAAAACTGTGGTGACTTAAAATTGAACAGGTTATTGATACCTGCATTCCCTTGCCAAGACCTGCCTAACTTTTTTCGTCCTCTGCAACTCCAAATCCAGTATCCTGGAGCATATTCTTCGCCTTCCAAAATGTTATCTCCATCGTCATAAAGTCCCCATCGATTCGCATGACGAACACGTACATCCATAAGAAGATCAAATGGTTGGTATTGGTAACCAACTTCCAAGTGGAAAGTATGGCGAGATCGACCCAACAAATCTAAGGTCGTTTCCTTATTTTTTGCTATTAGCAAAGCATGGCCTAGCTGAAGATTTAAACCGTTAAAGAATTGAGCGGAAACACTACTGTCAATTCCTGTAGTGAAGGCTGAATTTACGTTCTTGTACTGGTATTTCCTACCCCCTATTGCTGATTCCCCAATTACCTCAGCTTCAATTAAATTGGTTAGATCATTACGGTAGAAGTGAACTTGTCCTTGATATCTGTTTAGCCAATGAGAGGTAAAACTCAAATTCCAGCTACTCGAGAACTCTGGTTCCAACCTAGGATTACCTAAGACCTGATAGCCAGCTGTTGTATTGGTGAAATTCAGGTATAGATTTTGGAAAGTAGGAGCACGAAAACCACGCCCCCACGAGGCTCTCATCTGAATTAATCTCCCTAAGTTCAACTTGGTGTTTAGCTTGGGAGTTAAATAAGTACCAAATTCAGAATGGTGGTCCAAACGGCTACCAATGACTACTGTGAATTGAGGCCAAATATCCCACTGATGTTGAGCAAAAGTTGAACTGTTTCTAAGCTGCTTTTTCCCTCCTTGAATTCTTTGTGATGACAGGTTTTCGAAAGTGCTTTCCATGCCCAATGTCAGCTGGGTTTGAGGAGAAAATCGTGTTTCAAATAGCAACTCTCCTTTAGTCAAATATTGGACAGTTTTGTTTGTTGCACTGATAGTATTCTGTGGTTGGGTTGTCGTGACTGAGACGTCTTGGTATTGTGTCTGGTAGACGGTTGCAGATAGTTGAGACACTGAGAATACCTGACAATTGACCTTAGCTTGTAGGTTATAGTTGTCAAGTTCACCTGTACGGTCATACCAACCATCGTCAAAGGAGCTTATACCATTCTGGTGCTGTTTTAGATATTGACTTGTCAGCAAAAGCGTGGTTTTTGAAGTCAAGTCCCAATTTAGCCGACTAGAAAAATTCAAGTTTCGGTATCCATCAATCGTTGTCGTTTTGTCAGAAGGATTAATGTCCTGAGGTGCAGCCTGATTGTGGCTAATTGCGAGAGAAGCGTTTAGGCGATCTTCTGCGAACTCTAAAGTGCCGCGGTTATTCATCACTTTGTTAAGTTGGAAACTGTTGTTCAAACTTAACCGGAGCGGGTTACCACCTGATCGAGTAATAATATTAACCACGCCACCCATAGCACGACTACCAAATAAGGCAGAGGAAGCGCCCTTGACTACTTCAATCCTATCGATATTTTCTACCATAATTCTTGCTAAATCTAACTTGCCTGCAATACGGCCGATCTGTGGCTGTCCATCAATCAAAATTAATACGTACTCGGGATCTAAACCTTGTATTTGAATCCCATCTCCATGCGCGTCACGCGTAATTACTAGCCCTGCGTAATGTTCGAGTACTTGACCGAGGTTTTCAGCACCTAGACGCTCGACCTCATCTCTGGAAATAACTTGTACCAAAGTAGTTGAATTTGCTATAACCTGTTCCGTTTTGCTACCTGTAACTACTATTTCATCCAGTTGCAGGACATCATCTTCTTTTGATGGTTGTTGAAGACAGAAGCCAATATTAGTTATCAATAGGGTCAGTCGTACGGCACAAATCCATACTCCTAAACGGTATACAGATGCAGCAAAACTTAGATAGTTCTTAATATTCACAAGAAGCATAAATTGCTTTGTTCCTTCAACAGAAAAGGCACAAAAAGCCTAACAATTTCGTTTAACTCTACAGAATTTGAGCTGGACGCAATAAATCAGTTGGATAAGATGGAGTTTCAGAACAATTCAGTTTACCAATTCGCAATCGACCGTTGACAGGACTCCTGAATGTCTGAATTAGCCTTTTCTATCTATTTTCCTCTGTTGATGTTCTTTAGTGTATTTTGAATGGTCCTTTAGAAACTTCTTCTTCTAAATTGGGTTGGGACGAATCTAAGAAAACCTCATGTAATTCCAATTCATTGGGTTGGCTGTAGGCTTCTGACGGCAGGCTACCTGACTGAGCATGGCCCTTAACAAATTCGTCGGACTTAATCCAACGCTCGAAATCGTCTCTCGATTCCCATAAAGTTAGTACAACATAGGGATCATCTTCATTGACAGGTCGAAGTACCTGATTACTAATAAAGCCAGGCATTCCATCAACCAATTTGGCTCGGGATCGGAAACGTTCCTCAAAATCGGATCTATATTCTGGCGTAACATACACTCGATTTGCAACTGTAATCACTATTCGTTTTTTCCTTACATTAAAGTTTCACAATTCTATATGACAAGTAGGACATATTCCGAAGAAGATAAGCCCATTTTCTAAAATCCGAAACCTAGTTTTCGGGTCAACTTGTATACCTAGGTCACTCAGTCCATCAACCTCTAAATCGGTCATTTCGTCACAATTGACGCAAAGAATATGATAGTGAGTTTCTAATCTGCCATCGTAACGCTTCTTGCCATGATGGTAAATTGTATTGACCAACCCTAGCTTTTGTAGCAAATTCAAGTTACGGTAGACTGTTCCTAAGCTGATTTTTGGTCGTTTTTTTCGAACCAATTCGTATAATTCCTGTGCATTTAAGTGTTTCTTAGATTCGACCAATGTGTCTAAGATCAAATTACGCTGTTTAGAACACCGATAGCTATTTTGGGTAGTAATCTCTCCTAAATTCAGAATGGATTCGGCAGTCATCTTTTAGAAAAATCTCCTCTAAGTTTAGCCCTTAAACTTGTTTGGTACTTGTTAGTGTCCCCAATTGTGGTATGACTAATGGCTTACCACTGGAATGTGTTAAAATCTCAAACTTGAGGTTATATACATTTTCCAATTTAGTTTCAGTAAAGACTTGGCTAGGTGAACCAATGGCTACTATTTGACCTTGGTTTAACATGATAACTTGGTCAGCAAAGAGCGCGGCCAAATTTAGGTCATGCATGGCCGCTATGATTGTTCGATTTTCCGAAATCAGTGATTGACATAGTTCCAACACCTGTATCTGATGACGAGGATCCAAATGATTGGAAGGCTCATCCAGCAAGAGCAAATCTGTATCCTGAGTAATGGTACGAGCCATATCAACACGACTAGCTTCACCTCCTGATAATGTTGGATAAATCCGATCAGAGAATTCTTCTGAATCAAGGCGGTTGAGGGCGAATCGAGCTTGCTTGACATCAGTTTCCTCTTCTTTTCGCCCCTCTAAGTGTGGTATGCGCCCTAGCAAAACTATTTCCAAAACTTGAAAAGGGAATTCGACTCGTCTTTGCTGCAACAAGTAAGCTCGTTTTCGTGCTAATTCTGCTTGTGTATAGCTTTGAAGCACCTTCCCATCAAACCGGATAGAACCAGTACTGGGCTGTAAATCCCCTGCTACTAAGTTGAGTAGCGTACTTTTCCCTGCTCCATTAGGACCAACTAATGCCCAAAACTGCCCACGATCAATTTCCAAATTAATCTGTTTGACCAAGGTTTTTGTTCCCAGTTGGAAGCTAAGATTGGAAATCTCAAGCATATAACCCTAGGTTGTTAACATGACCAATATGACCGTGGTTTTCAGAGATCGATCGTAATTTACAACCGAATTGTAATTTGAAATTTCTCTATTGTAACTAGTACGCATTAACCCTCGTAATAACCAAGAGCCGAATCAACTTAATTGTAGGCCTATTGGTTTGTTTAATAACTTTCCAAAGCCAACCAGCCAAGCTCAGCAGATATGCAGATATATAGATTAACTGATGTCTAAATCTACGAATATACCCTCTCAGTCTTGACATCCAAAAACCAAAAAGCTATTATTGTGTCAACAGAAAAGGCATAAAAAACCTACTTGTATCGCTTGACACAAGCAATTTGAGCCATACGATACAAAACAGTTGGGTAAAATTGGGGTTTCAGCTATTTAGGCTGTCACTAACAATTGACCGTTGACAGGACGCCCGAATATCTGAATTGGCCTTTTCTGTTTTATTTCCTTAATGTATATAAATCCCTTCAGAGGGTTCTTTTTTTTAGAACTACAAGCTTCTTCTAATACCTACATTTATTTGCCTTCGCGGCCCTATCAAGATCCCCGAACTCAAGTTGGCTTGCGGCTGGCCTGGATTTGAGTGTAAACGAGAACCAATGTACACTTTATCCAGTATATTTTTGCCCGCTAAAAAAAACTGCCAAGTTGGCGTCAGTGTGTAATCTAGACTGACATTCAGAATTGAATAGCTTGGTATTGGACCCATGTCTCCTCTGTTTGAGGTTTTGTTCGTATTTTCAAAGTCGGTAAAGACGCGATCAACGAAGCGTAGATCGCTCCGCAGTCGGAGTTTCTGGCCGATGTTTTTGACAGCACCTATAGTCAACGTATGAGTGGGGGCGTAAGGCAATTGATTACCTGCCAAATCAACATCTTTTCCGGCGACAATGGATGATTTCACCTGCCCACTTTTAATCTCAGTCTGGAGATATGTATAAGACAAATTGAAATCGGGAAGTAAAGCGGTCCACGCCGATGATTTGACAGCTAGCCCTAACTCTACACCTTGGTTATCAACTTTACCTAAGTTCTTGAACGCTGTTCCCCTACCGGCTGCGACTAAATCACTGATCTTAACTAGGAATGCCGAAGCTTCAAGCGTAATCAAAGGTTGCCATAAACGCAAACCGATTTCAACATTCCAACTCTTCTCTGCCTTAAGATCTAAACCACCCGAACCTACATTTTGGCCGAAGTTTGTAACTTTTAAAGTGCCACTTGATGGAGGTGTATATCCTCGATGAACTCCTCCAAAGAAATTCAATTGCTCAAATTGGTAGTTAACACCAATTCCGGGTAAGAACACCGACGAAACTTTGTCATCTAATACAGAACCTCTCAATCGATCAACCCGTTCTTGTTCAAAAACTTCGAAGCGGAGTCCTGGTTTTAAGATTAATTTTTCCCACTCTATTGTTTCATCTGCATAGAGAGATAGAGCAAATGTTTCGTAATGATGACTTTGTCCCACTATCTTTACTGGGTCATCTGCTTTGTCTGGAGTCCCAGTATAATAGACACTGTCAGCATTGCGGGCGTCTATTTTATTACCCACTTTTTTATCATCAATAAACCGCTCCCAATGAACCCGACCACCAACTTGCATGTGGCTGGTTTGACCTGCTATTTGATGGGCTAAATTATAATTTTGTTCAATACCACCAGTGTAAAAGGTTCGCAGGATACCAAAATTACTTTTGCCTCCGCCGGTTCTAACCAAATCCCCACCTTGAAAATAGGGTATGGGACTCAATATGTCACTTCTAAGGGCAGATGGACGAACGAAGATATCATCTTCTCTCCACCATCGACGATCGAAGACATTGACATATGCGATGGTATTGGCTACCAAAGCGGACGTAATTTTATTAGTATAGATAATATCCAGTGAAGGCCGAATGATTTTGAAATTGTCATCTTCCTTAGGATTAAAATTGGGATCCTTTTCAAATGAATACTCAGTCAACCCCGTATAAGTAGCAGCGGAATTTTCGTAGTTGGTGTTTGCCTTTATATATAATAGTTTGGAACTACTTAGCTGTAGTTGGGTTTTAAGAGTAGCATTCATTTGGTTGAAAGTATTATTTTCCCGAAATCCATCACCGCCTTTATAAAGAAATTGCAGGTCAGTTTGAGTCGAGTCATTGCCAATTCCCCGCAACTCAGTAAAGAGGCTTCTATATCGGTTGGATCCACCCGTTAATCGATAAGCAAAACCTTTACTACCGTTTGGACGACGGGTTATATAGTTAATTACACCACCCATTGTTTGAGGGCCAAAGCGAATAGCTGAACTTCCCTTAATGACCTCTACTGAGTCAATTCTATCCGCAGGTGGATTGTAGTATGCATTGGGATAGATATAGACAGCAGGTTGTATTGGCACACCGTCTTCCAGTATTAAGATACGTGAGCTGCGCCGAGGGTTCAACCCACGAATACCGATGCTTAAACGTGAGTTTCCAAAACCATCGTCAGCGTAGCCATTTATACCTGGAATCAGTTCTAGTAATTCTTGTGTTCCTATAGGCTGAATCAGTTCAACTGTTTTCGTACTAATTTTGCTGGCGGTACCAGCCAGTTTTTTATTGATACTAGGTGCTTGCCCAATAATCACAATCGGTGAGAGTTTTATCAGGTTACTAACCAGAGCGATTTCTAAAGATTGCTCTGCAATAGTATTGAGATCAATTCGCTGTTGGTAATCCTCGTAACCTATGTGTGTAACCGTTAGATTTTGTACTTCAGTTTTGAGCCTAGTAAACTGAAACTTACCATTCTTTTTGGTAACTGATTCAAAAAGGGTTTGGTTATTTCCGTCAAGTGTAACTACTGCACCAATAATGGGTTGTCGGTTATCTTGGTCAATAACTTTTCCATGGATGGTAGCGGAATCCTCAAATCCTGCAATGACAGAGTTTTCTGCCCCTAAAATCAAATTTGGCAAAATCATGAGTATCAGTGATACTATCATTCTTGAAAACATCATTAGAATTTTTAAGTTATACCTCTCGAAAATTTATCAATTTTAGTTAGAAACGTTCTGGGTTCAAGCTTTTTTTCTGATCATTGTGGGACTTTACTTGTGACTCGGATTGAGAACGTGGTGCGGCTTTTACCGTCGGCGAAAGCTCAAAGAAATCACTATTCCCATAACTGCCCTTATCTTCACCACTATCCGTTTGAGGTTTAAGTATAGGATCACTTTCACAACTGGAGAAGACCACAGCACATAAAGTTAACCAGAACAATATTGTTAAAAAAGTCATCTTCATATTTTCTTTGCCTTGCGATTGTTTTGAGATTGAGACTTAATATCTTTATTTTATTCAAAAAAAATCAGAGTTCCATAATAGCATTACCCTTGACAGGACTGCGCGTTTCGCGTTTAACCAGGCTGAAACTAAGTCTCAATCTCACTGTTCTGCGCATGCTCTGATTATATCTGTTTCGATTTTACTACGTCAAGCAGAAATAGCATATTTTTGGTTTTTATTAGCAAAATTTTTCCTAACACGATAGTATCTGAATATATTTCCTCTTGGGAGAATCCAGTCATCATAGGGCATTATCAGATTTTAGGCGAATATAAAAACACCTTACAAAAAGGAGACTAACTGAAGTAAAAAAAACAACGTTTACTTTTAATTCCTTGGAAACTTCAATAATTTCATTATAAATTTAAACTTGTAGAAAGCCAGAATTCAATCCATGTTTTGTAGTCAGGTGAATTCATCACTTTTCAGCAAATTGCATTACTTGATTTTATCACCTTCTCAACAGACAATTGGCCGAGTTTGAAGAGATCATGCAGATGCAAATAACGAAATAAGGCATTGCGTCCCGTTAGATGAAGGTTCTCGAATTTTTGGCAGTATTCAATTAATTGGGTCACCTTAGCCTCAAACCCCGTAGTGAGTACCGGATAAGCGAAAGGCAGTTTAAATGTTTTTTGCTGCAGAATTTTGCTTGGGTCGATTAGCTTGACGTTTTGCAAGGCTTTCCATACTTGATCTTGCAATGATGAATCTGGCATTTGCCAAACAGCCTCGTCATTGTAACAAGGTAGTTCCAGCACAATTGCGGTTTGTTCATCCGGAGCCATTTTTTTGCTACGATTTTTGGGTTCATACAGTCGAGTAAAAGGAAATTTAGGTTCTGGAAAATAGATTGAAGCATTATCTGAGAAAGAATTACTATTTAGGCAAAATACGACTAAGATTAGATGACGAAATTGGATTGAGCGAGCAATAGATAGCAATTCGATTGGTGGTTCTGGCTCTAACATTTGCACTGTTAAAGTTAGGGGTAGGGTGCTGATGACTTGCGAAACAGGTAATGTCTTATTGTTATTAATAACTACATTTTCAATTCGACGGTTGCTATGCAATAAACGAGTGATGCGACAACTAGTCTGTATATTCAATTGCCCGATAGATTCTGCTAATTTATCAACGATCATGCCAAAACCATATCTTGGATAAAAAAAGGTTCCGTCCAAATGCTTTGGAGATTCTCCTTGGCCTAAAAGAGATTCTTGGATAAAATGCTTTAAATTTAGCCCGTTTAACCTACCACCTGATATAACCGGAGACAGAAGATTAGCATCGAGTCCCCATAGTTTTTGGGAATAGTTTAGCAAAAATTTTTCTGACAGTGTTTGCCCATAATGATAGTGTGCAAACTCAGCGAAGTTAGTTATCTGAGCTGAACTTCTACTGTCCCTAAAACCGATATTCTCAACAGCAATTTTAAAGAGAGTCTTTGGATCCAACTTTCTAACCAGATTGGACAACGTCAGAGGAAACTGAAAAAAACGATCCTGATGGAAAATATGGCTTGGAGCCGACACTCGAAGTAAATCATCACCCAACAGTTTTTTAACTAGTTGAGTAATTTCAGGATCCTTATCATGAAAACGATGGGCTCCGGTGTCGAATAGACAGTCTCCCAACCGAAGCGTTCGACAGTTACCACCTAAATTTCTTCCTCCTTCAATCAGCTTGAAATCCAAGCCTTGATTTTTTGCGTAGTAGGCAGCGGCAAGACCCGCGGGGCCTCCACCTAGGATATGGAGTTCAGTTTCGTATTTGGACTGATTAATTTTCATATGTTGAGAGGTAAGATGGTTACCTGAATTCAAAAATGTCAGTTTTACATTGAAATATCAATTAAACAGGGACAAATCCTTCTCGTCTAGATTCCTGATTTGAATTTCCTTGCCCAGAATCTGCAAAAAAACAGATTAGGACTAGTCACATTGTGGACACGTTACAGAAAATACCGGAAGCAGAATTCTGCAGGTCAAACAGTTTACAACGTATACTTCGAAAAGCCCTGCATACTGACAGATTCCAGAGTTGTTGTACCAAAATTTACCCCCATACCAAATTTTTACTTGACAATACAATTCGTATTGAGTAACCTTTTGTCTCATGATTTATTTTTTGACCCTGAGACTCAGTATCAATAAATAATAACCTAAAAATAGTAATCAGGCAAATAAGGGATTGTAGCAAAGAAATAGAAAGAAAAACAGAAAAGGCGAATTCAGACGCTCAGCTGTCCCCCTCAACGACCAAATTGCAAAGGACAGACTAAAGCGCTCTGCAGATTGACTCAATCTTTCAGCTCAACCTTAATTGGTTCCATGCAAACAAAGAACCAAGGCCGGGTATTAGCGCCTTTTCTGTGGAAACAATAATAACTCGCTTGACTTTAAGATGTCAAGCCCCAGAGACAGTTGAAATCCTTACAGGTGAAGATAACTAAGAAAGCCCAAATAAGTTACTACCAGTTACCACTCTGGTCTCAATTTGCAAAGAGTGCTTAAAGGTAAAAAGTCGTCTCAACTATTTAGGCCTTCTAACTTGAAGCTTAATGATAAGAAAGAAATCGGAATTTATGGGGAATACTAATGTCAGTCAAAAGAAAAAGTTGCGATACACATATATCAGAATTAATAAGAAAGCGTCGTAATCAATTAGCGATTACGCAAACCGAACTTGCCAAGCAATCCTCGTTGACAACTACAGCCATATCCCAGTTTGAGTCTGGAACTCGTTACCCCTCTTACACCGCTTTATCAAATTTAGCCGATGCGCTTAGGGTAACGACTGGATATTTACTCGAAACTAATCGAGAAAACAACTGGGCCTGAACCAGAATTCAAATTTCGAAATGAAAATTAAAACGGGAGGGAGGTCGTATCATGAAGCACTAAATAGTTCTTTAACTAGTATCCCCGTCTGAACCAAATTCAGCTAAATTAATGAACACAGAAAATTTAACAGCATTCAACTTAAAATCCCAGTTAAGGAAACAACGCAAAATGTGCAATAAAATCAATTTACATAAATGGATTGTATCGTTCTTAGCCTTTAGTTTGATTTTCATCGTGGCTTGCAGCAATGATGAAGAAGACTTAGAAGCAGAAGGCGGAGAAACCTCCATCCAAGTTCCAACAGCCTATTCTTTCGACAGTCGGTTCAAAGAAGGGGAAAGCAGCGTCGCATATTCAGGACAAGTGGTTCGTAATCTATTGTGGCAAGATCTAAAAATCTTTACCGACAGTTTAGGAAAATCAGGAGCCACAGCCGCTTCAGTCGCGGATTTAAACAAATTCTACGACTACAAGGATAGCGCTAATCTACAGTCATTGACTACAGTTGGTGGTGGCGCACTAGTCGAAAGTTACTATACCGCAATTTCTAAAGGTAAAAACTTAAAAGGCAAGATTTCAAAAGATCCAGTAATCGGATATGGAAAACCAGCTGATGCTCTGATGCAAGACTGGTTCAAAATTATCGCCGATAATTCACAAGATTCTAGCAAAGTAGGTACACCTGCGGTTTATACTGACGAAAATGGAGCCGACCTGAGCCAAATGATTAACAAAGTTCTCGTGGGTGCTGTTCATTATTACCAAAGCACAGGAGTGTATTTAAATGGCATCCTAGAACAGGACAATAGCAAACCCTATAAGGACGGTTCAGCTTATACAGCAATGGAACACAAGTGGGATGAGGCCTTCGGTTACTTCGGTGCAGCGCGTGACTATCTTCGTTATACCGATGTTAACTTGGCAGGAAAAACTGCAGCAGACTTCACCTTTGATTCCAATGGTGATGGACAAATTGACTTCAAATCTGAGTACAATTTTGGACTGTCAAGGAACGCTGGTAAAAGGGACAAAGGAGGTAGTGGGGTCGATTTTACCAAAGAAATTTTCCAAGCTTTTGTCACAGGTCGAGCCACGATTTCGGGCGAAGGAGACATTAATCAAGTTGCAGCCCAACGGGAAATCGCCGCTGCAGGTATGGAAAAGGTAATTGCTGCTACTGTTGTCCATTATATTAACGATACTCTGGATGACATGTCGAAATTAGGGACAGCCGACGAAAGCAAGAAAAACTTAAATAAGCATTGGTCTGAAATGAAAGGATTTACTGTTGCCTTACAATACAGCCCTTTTAAAAGAGTAACAGTTGGAAATTTGCAGGAGCTCCACGGTATCATGGGTAACGGGCCTTCTTATGACAAACCAGGTACTCCAGCATATAAGAAAACAGTTGCTAACTACAATCGCGCAAAAGCAGTTTTGCAAACGGCTTGCGGTTTCTCCGCAGCTAACGTAGCTGGCTGGTAGCCCTTGTAAAAAATGAAGTTAAAAAATGTCTCAAAGTAGAGTGTCTTGTTAAAACATTAAACTCTAACTTGAGACATTTTTTTTCGCTTTGTTTAAAGCTAATGAATCGAGACAAAGGACATTAAAGCTTCAAAAAATTAGGTTTCAAGGTCGCAAATCTAGTCCCATCACAACAAACAACATGCTCCGATTATTAATAAAGAATTATTGTCATTCGACCCCATACATATAAAGGTTCAGCTTCGGCCACATTCGATTGACATAAGGATTGTGATAGAAGGTATGTACTGCCTTTAGTTTCCTTGTTTTATGTCCTAATTTAGATGTGCCTTTACTCAAATCCTCACTAGGCAGAGGGCTCCCTATTGTCAACCATTCAGCATTTGGATCAAGCTGTCCAGTTAAATCCAGATTATCTTTACCGTTGATTGAGATGTAATCAGACTCGAATCCTTGAGCCTTCAAATAATACTTAATAAGAGGCACAGAGATAATCTGAAGAGGACGGACTTGATCCGCCTTTAAGTCCCTTAAAAATTGGAGAGTTTGGGCAATAGCCGTAGGGCGTTTGTGCTGACTGACCAATTGAAGACTAACATAACCGAAACTAAACAACCAAACAACTAGAGCCCCCTTGACAACGAGATTCTCTCCGTAATAGATAGTGTGAGCTACAGTTTTGTTGACGATGTACGCTAACATAAGCGTTAGAAAAGGCAACAACGGTAGAACATGCCGACTTTTGTGAACCACATTTTGACAGAAGAAAATCCAAAATAAATAAGTTAGACAACAGAATGTAAGCATATAGAGGAAATCCTTGCCAATAATTGCCTCTTTTAGCGAACCAATACCTGCGACTCTAGAGTTTGTCTTAGAAGTAGATAATCGAGTAAAACGAATCCCCCCCATCAAAATGATCAATATAAAAGCAAAGGTGCTAACAGCTGTTGAAAGGTGACGTCCGCTCCAATAGAAGCCAAACCCGTCAGCCCATATGCTTTCAAATAACTTAGATAATCGAAGTCCAAAATTTGATTCAGTCATCACTGTCCCCCCAAACTCAGTAAAGTGACCTCGGCTGTGTATTTGAGCCGATTCGACCAAATCTGTCCAGCCAGTCATAAGAATCAATGGAACAAGCCAAAAAACAACTCCTAGAAGACCACATCCAACTCGATGACAGCGTTCCAAAAATGGGAGTTTAGCTTTATAACCAACTAAATTGACGAATAAAAGTGGCAAAAGGAAAGGGACGTAAGAAAGACGGATGCCCAGCAAAAGTCCGGTTAAGAAGAAACCTTTGTTGACCGCACCATCCCGGGAGTTTTCAATCTTTGGTGTGAATGGGGCTGGAACCAGATAATGAAAGCAAGCCATTATGCAAGCGCTTCCCATCATGTCTGGCATGTATCGATTGGACATTATCCATAACAAGGGATTAAAGAAAATAAGCACAATAGTAAGGATACCGAGACGAGAATTAGGCTGTATATTCGCCGTTCGCAATAAGAAATAGATTACAGAAAAAGTCGATAATCCACCAACGGCTGAAAAAGCTAACGTATAATGACCAGTCAGAATGTAAATCAATTTAGACAAGAAGCAAAAAACAGGGTAAGCAGGAAAGTGGGGTTGGTATGCAGTAACATCATAGTCTTTCATAGCTAGAGCAAACCGCAAACTGTCCAAATCTTCGATATAATAGATGGTACTCCACAACCGAGAAGCAACAAATAAAAAAAACACAATGTACCATGTATTTCTTCTCGTATTATTCATCATCTTCACATTCATTTTGGTCATTTAGGAGGCTGAAATGAAACTTAATAATCTTAACAAAGATATTCTGACGGATCAAGCTAGCACAAACTTAACGTTTTACAGTTCAAATCTGTTATTTTAATGTAATATTAGAACTAATGTAATTTGGTTAGAATAAAGTTAGAATAGTTTATTGTCAAACAGCGTTAATTCTATTAGAATTGTAAAGATCCTAGAAATTTAAATAGCAATATAGGAGTATTTGATGTTCAAAAATTTAAGTCCAGGCGCAATTGGCATCAGTGCTGATATGCACCAGGGTATGGAGTTAGCAAAGAATTCCGGTTTCGATGGGCTTGACCTCAATATTAACGAAGCATCCCAAATGGCCGAAGAGAAATCAGTCGAATATGTTAAAGAGCTTTGGGAAGAAGCAGGCTTAAAAATGGGCACTTGGGGGTTTCCTGTGGCCTGGAACGGATCATCCCAACAATATTATGAATCTTTGTCACGTCTACCTGCATTAGCTGAGTTAGCTGCTGAACTTGGTTGTTCTCGCAGTGCAACTTGGATTCCTCCATCCTCTAATGAAAGATCATTTCAGGAAAATTGGGATTTTCATGTAGGGAGGTTTGGACCAGCAGCCGAAATACTGCGTGACCATGGACATTCGCTTGGCCTGGAGTTCATTGGCCCGCGAACAAGTCGAGCAAATGCGAATCATGGTTTTGTGTTTACCATGGACGGCATGTTAGGTTTAGCTGCTGCAATTGGCACAGGAAACGTGGGCCTTTTACTTGATACATGGCATTGGTATACTTGCCAATCAACGCTTTCTGACCTCCAACATCTTCGGTCGGAGGACATCGTTTGCATTCACGTGAATGATGCGCCAAAAGGTATTCATGTGGAAGATCAGATTGATAATGTTCGTTGTATGCCAGCAGAGACAGGGGTAATCCCTTTAGGTGATTTTTTCAAAATTCTGCATCAGATTGGTTACGATGGACCTGTGACAGTTGAGCCGTTCAGCGAACGTATTCGCCAGATGTCCCCAACTGATGCGGCACAAGAAACCAAAGATTCGTTAGATGCTGTTTGGGAACAGGCAGGTTTAACCTAAGCACATGCCTGTTTTTGAAAAACCGGAGCAACTTTACGGTTGTATTGGTGGATTATTGAACAAAATGGGAGCAGACCCGCTTGTCTTGGTGGAACTTCAGAGTTTGAAGTTGAAAGTTAAGTTCACTTTCCATGATCCGGAATCATCAATTTTCCTAACAGTGGAGAATGGAACACATTCAATTTATTATGGGGCGACTAATCAAAAACCGGATATTGAATTAGCTATGTCAGGTGATATTGCCCACTATTTCTGGATGGGTGAGGTCAATGTTATGCAGGCAATCACAAAACAGCAGATTGTCGCCAGCGGATCTCTGGGTAAAATCATGAAACTTGTTCCATTAATTAAGGCGTCAATTAAACTTTATCCGCAGCATTATGAGCGATCCATTAACTCTATCAGCTAGGGTTGAGGAGGCCAAGCCATAACAGTTCCAAAACTGGCAAATTCGCTACGATTTCCTGAGGTTAGGATTCTCGATCCTTGCACGACGATCTTAGCACTCAGGCTAGTAATCTTGTAGCTTGTCGGTTGGTCTTTGGCAATTAATGGATCGTCGTTTCCTGCTTTTAGCTTATCCAATCGATAGTGTACTGATCGGTGAGCTTCCACTTGGAATTCGCATGAAGTATTTTGGTGACCAGCATCTTCATATAAAACTTCAAGTATGCATGTTGTGTCGAAATCAGAAGTATTTGATACGCAAATAGATTCGTGAGAAAAGTAACCGCCGCCACCTGCTTCCCATTCTTTTTCCTCTTCCGTTAGGCTAGCCATATAGCCGTCTGGAACGATCCAAACATAGGCACCATCTCCTTCTGAGAAGTATGATTTCAAGGTTTTCTCAATTGCCTCAGAAACTTCTTCAGGAGATGTGAACTGTTCGATATCAACAGAGATAAAATTATCATAATTTTTTATCCCCCGGAAGCTAATCTGGCTAGCCTCGGGGTTGAACTGGCCATTAATGTTTATAATTATTTTCCCGTTTTCCAGGACAACGACTTGTCCTATTCCTTTTGAAGCAATCCAGTCTTTAAAGGCCGAGTTGACAAGTGCATTTACGGTTTGTAAATCGTCCACTTCATGACTGTAGTCTTTAATTGTATTTAAGAATTTGGTAAATGGCATGGTTTGTTCTCCATTATTATATTTCTATTTTGATCTGAGGAAATCTTCTAAATCTGACCATGAATCGACTAATAGTATAATGCCAGATTGATGGATTTCCGGATTATATTTTTGTTTTTTTGTGACTGACACTGTTGGAATTTCGAAAAAATCAATCACCTGACGAGCAACATGATTATTACCAATCAATACTCCAATATCAGCAGACAAAATAGCGAGAAAATCTGTTATTGAGTCACCAATATAAAGCGTCTTGCCAACTTTAGAACGATACCTTTCGAAAAAGGACAATTTGTCCTGAGCGGAAGTTACATTTTGTCGTATTTCACCGGTTGACTTATTAAAATCATCAAACACAAGGGAGTTCGTCCATACCTGATCACACAGTTCTCCCATCGCACTTTGGATTAACGTCCTTGACCAGTTAGCTGAAAGAATCTCAATTTCTACTGTCGATGCTTGCAGTTCCTTCAGCACGTTGGCAACACCTTTCCGTTTTAATACGTTGCGACCAAGTTGTTGCAGATCATGTTTTGTCAATCCAAACAAGAACTTATGTCGTGTAACACGCAAAAGCGATTCTTGTTCAATTGGGTTAAATGATTTCAGAAAATCAATTAAATGTTTCTCCGGCATTGGTGCTGAAAGCCATTTTCCTACATTCGATTCCTGTTGTGAGACGTACCATTGCACTAACTGTTCCCATCGTTCTAAAAAATCGTCTTGGTCGTTTCGGTGTTCAGCAGCAGTCAAAACCAATGAACTGATTGTATCCTTTTGCGTCACAGTTCCGTCAAAATCGGCAATCAACTTAGCAATGGGGTAGTTTTTCACGTTATGATTCACTTAGAGGTTAGGGTGTGTCATTTGGCTGGGGATCACTGCTACATCGAATTCTTCCTGAGTTAGGAGATCCATCTCAACAGCCACCTGTTTAAGTGTTTTACCTTCTGAGTGCGCCTTTTTGGCTACCGCGGCCGCCTGGTCGTAGCCGATATGTGGAGCTAAGGCCGTTACAAGCATCAAGGAATCATTTAAATAATAGTCAATTTGACTGAGGTTGGCAGTGATACCAACTACACATTTTTCATTCAATGAATTACAAGCATCACCAAGCAAACGTATGGATTGCAAAACGTTAAACGCCATAACCGGCATATACACGTTCAGTTCAAAGTTACCAGAGGCCCCGGCAATCGAAACGGTAGTATCGTTGCCAATTACCTGTGCACATACCATGGTCATAGCTTCGCATTGTGTTGGATTAACTTTACCGGGCATAATTGAACTTCCCGGTTCGTTCTCTGGCAGGTTAATCTCGCCAATGCCGCATCGTGGCCCACTGCCCAGCCAACGGATATCGTTCGCGATTTTGTTAAGAGCACATGCCAGAGTTTTCAAGGCGGAACTGGCTCCAATCAGTGCATCTCGAGCACCTAAAGCTTCAAATTTGTTGGGTGAGGTGATGAATGGGAATTCGGTTCGTTCGGCAATTGCCTGAGCAGCACGCTGAGCATATTCAGGATGGGTGTTTAAACCTGTACCAACCGCCGTGCCACCGATGGGAAGTTCGTACAAGTGCGGCAGTGCATGATCAATAGTTCTAAGTGCATTCGTGAGTTGTTGTCCATACCCCGAGAATTCCTGCCCCAGAGTCAATGGTGTTGCATCTTGTAGATGTGTGCGTCCAATTTTCACAATATCTTTGAATTCGTCAGCTTTCTTAACTAAGACATCTCGCAGATGGGTAACCGCTGGGATTAGGTGATTCTTGATCTGGTTGACTGTCGCCACATGAATAGCGGTAGGAAAAGCATCATTTGTTGATTGTGATTTGTTTACATGATCGTTTGGATGAATCGGTGTTTTGCTCCCTAGTTCCCCCTGATGCATTTCAATGGCGCGGTTGGCAATAACTTCATTGGTATTCATATTAGTTTGAGTACCGCTTCCAGTTTGCCAAACAACAAGTGGGAAATGGTCGTCGAGATCTCCATTAATAACTTCCTGTGTCGCTTCTGAAATTGTTTTTGCTTTATCTTTGTCCAGTAAACCTAATTCTGCGTTTACCTCTGCCACAGATTGCTTTACAATACCTAGTGCCCAGATCATTTCTCGCGGAAACCGTTCGCCGCCAATTTTAAAGTTTTCTAATGATCGTTGCGTCTGTGCACCCCAGTATTTGTCTGTAGGGACTTCAACATCTCCCATGCTGTCTTTTTCAATTCTGGTGCTCATGATATTCTCCTATCTTAATTTATCAGTTTCGTCAGAATAATCAAAAATTATAGCATCCTGCCAAAACTTGGCTCAAGGTTCTTTCTTAAAGTATCTTGTTGATCATCTTTTTGTTCTTTGTAACGTGAATCAGTTTTTGGTAAAGCTTACGTTCGTATGTGTTCGCAATATTTCTCTGGAATTCGAAAAGGGGCGGACATTACTCCTAAATCGAGATGTGGATACCCAAAAATCTGGATCCTTTTTTGTTTTTGACTTCCTTTTTTGATTACCTTTGTTTAGAATGTCCAGATTATTCTGTGTTTTCTACTTTGCAAAAGGCTTCTTCTCAGTCATTTACAAGCGAATAATACGGCATCAACTGAATGAAAGGTAAAAAATGGACCAATATATTACAGAGGCTCAATGGCAACATTTTGATAATGAAGGCTATGTCCGAATCGGACAGGTAGCTAACGACCAAATGCTCGCTACTATTCAGCAACGTATGGATGATATCATGCTTGGCAAAGCGCCACTCGATTATAATAAGATCATGATGCAACTTGACCGTGAACCAGGAACAGACAAACCCGGCCCTCAGAGTAATGGACATAAAGGTGCTACGCTATTGTACCGAAAGATCCAGATGTTGGAGTATGACCCGGTGTTTCTTTCATATATGAAGAATCCAGTTTTTCAGGAAGTGTGTACTAGAATCTACGGTCTAGGTACTCCTATCACTTGCTTGCGAGCCATGTTTATGAATAAACCTGCTCATGAAGGCACCCGTTTAACTTGGCATCAGGATAGATGGACTGATCTTGATATAGATCCACAGATTACAATTTATACAGCATTGGATCCTGCGACCATTGAAAATGGTTGTATTCATATTGTACCTAGATCTCATAATAAGTTGATTAATCCGTCTAATGGATCTGGGTTCTTAACTCAGGAACAGATTGATGAGCTCTTAGCCGAATGTCAACCAATGCCGGTTGAATTGGAAGCTGGTGAGGTAGTCCTGTTGCACAACTGGACACTTCACAGTTCAAGTACGAATCAGACTGATATCCCGCGCCGTGCGTTTAGTATCTGTTATATGGATGGTGCTACCAAATCGAACCGTGGAACAAAATTTCCCCTTATTTTTGGTGAAAATTCTTTAAGTGTAGAACAACTTGAAGACAAAGTATGATACGTTTTTCTGCAAAGTTCAAACCCGTCACTAATAGCCTAGGTGTATCCTTCACAAATTAAGGCTTGGCAGATAAGCTTGAACCAGTTTAAGAGATGGTAAAGAATGCGCACTATCTATTTATTAGGACGTCTAAAATTTTGCTTGAGGAAGGGTAACGTCTTGCGGTTGCTCCAAGCGTGTGGCCCATCGAAGAAATCTTTTTCTAGCATCTCGCGGGCATTGAAAAGGTCGTACACCATTTCCAACTCTGCATAGGCACGACGGCTAGCAGCAATAGGAAAGATAGGGTCCTTCTTACCATTGATAATCAGCAGCGGACGGGGTGCAATTAAAGCCGCAATGTCCCGCATCTCACCCCACTCCAACATGTTTGGAACAACATTGCATATGCAATGCCGTATAGCGTAGATGGAATCGGCAAAGGTACAGTAATATCCAGCGATAATGGCCAATCGTAGCCTGCGTTCAAGTGCCGCCCAAAATAGGGCTACGGTTCCCCCGCCAGAGAGGCCAGCAACACCAATGCGTTTTGGATCCACCGTGGCCTGAGTTTGCAAGAAATCAAGCAGGCGTGAAGCATCCCAGCAACGCAAGCCAATGGGTGTCATACCAGAGAGAAAACTATTGGTTACCATCCGTTGACAACCGCTTTCTTTGTCATCAACACTATTCGCTGTCTCATTCCAGCCACGCTGAATCGGGGCAATGGTTACATAGCCCTGCTCAGCAAAGTAAGGGGCGTAATCCAATTCAAGTGTTCTGGACTTTGCTAACTCAGCTTCATTACCTTCACGAATATAGGGGTATATGCCGCTGTGCCCGTGCAAGCAAACCAAAGCTGGTGCAGACTGAGGTAACGGCTTAGGCAGAAAGAGGTAGGCAGGCACCCAGTAATATGCTTCAGACTGAATATAGATTTTACGGCGGATAAAGGCATCCGTTTCCATTTCTTCAGCATATTCGACCTGAAGGGGCACCTGGCGTGGCATCCGTCCAACGAGCCTACGAAGACGTCGCCTAAACTTATTACGCCAAGCCCGATCTTCATCGAGTGTTGTTGCCTGCCATGCCAGTTTCTGCAATAAGTTCGGTTGTTGCATGGCGAAATATTGCACCAAATCGTTGTTACGGTTCATTGTCAACCCCTATTCGGTAATAGTGATAAATGGCATGAGAGATTCTGATGTGCAAAACTAGTTTGTTGTTGACACCAATGAAGAAATTATTTGGTAGATGAAAGATATGCTGATAACGTATCTACGTGTTGGATAAAAGTGCGGCAACTGATGATTTTTCGGGTTGGATCGTTATCATCTTGGTACCGCAACTGTCCATTTTCAACCCAAGCCCCACGATCATCCATTTTCTGAATGACTTCGGCAGCACTTTTAGTTAACGATTCAGACCACGGAATGGACTTCCTAGTTGTGTTTTGTTCACCCTCTTTTGCGCTTGAGCGAGTTCGGTCGATCTCGAGAGCAAGCACTGCCTCATATTGGCGACGGATGGCAGTCAATTTTGACGAGACTTTGAAGCTGTAGTGGGTAGGAAGATCATCATCAGTATAAACCAACTCGTATTGTTGGGTAAAGTAGAGCGGGCGATTGGTTTTTAGTTCGTAAAATCGAGCTAGTTGTCCGTCCGTTAACAGTGATGATTGAAGATAATCGAGGGCACGAGGAATAGGATCTAAGTATTTCTTTTCGCCAGTACGTTGATAAAGCTGAATCAACGTTCGCATTACTCCTTGCGATTCGCCTCCAGTGACAGCTGGAGGTTCAAACTTTCTGGCCCAAGCAGGTTGCCCTGCAGAGTTGTATTGTTGTGCCCAAGCAGGTTGAGGATCAGGCATTTGCGCTAGCACAATAAAATCGCCCGCCTTCAGAGCAGATTGTCGATATTTCTCCTGGTTATAGATTTCTGCCGCATCCAACATCAAATGGATGGTGTCGGAAATGGTATTATCGTTAAAAGTATAAAAACTGCGATAATCTTGGCGAGGATGGGTACGAGACCAACTATCTGGATAGTTAGCAGGACTTACAGGAAAATCTGTGGCTTTAGGATAGTCGGCAAAGCGTTGTGGCCAAGCGCCATTAGGATATTGCGCTTTTAGTAGCGCTTCCAGTCCAACAGTTGATGCTGTATGAATGTCGGTATTCTTAAACTGCAGGACTTGGTCCAGACGAATCAGGAAAGAAAGAGCGGACTGCGTCGTATTGTCATCAAGGGTAGAGGTATTTCGTGCCCCATCAGGGGCCCCATCAATGATATAAGCGTACTTTTCCCGCTTTTTAGTACCGAACTCGATCCGGTAATCCCAACCACCCGATTCCAATTGTCCTTTGACTAGAGCCATGCCAGTTTCGATAGCAGCTTCTAAGTAGTAGGCATCGTGGGTTCGTTGATAAGCCAATAGATAGACTCGACCGATCGAGGGTGTACCAGGTGGTTGAACCCAAGCCATCGAAGGGGCAGCTTTTCCTTCCCCTTCACGTTTTTTCAGATCATCCGAGTATTGCCACAAATAGCCACCTTCAATTGAAACCTGTGTTCGAAAAAAAGCGACGGCTTGACGCAGTGCCTCCGAAGCACGTTGATGATTAATTTCTTCTGCAACTATAGATCCAGTGCAAGTCAGTAACAATATAATTGTCAGCAGATGAACATATACGAGCATCCAATACAAACACGTTGACCGTCGATTAGCGGTTTTCCCAATTGGCATTTCAGCTCCCGATGCTTATTTAGGATAGATTTTTAATTTTCTGTCTGATTGAAGTGTTTCTGAACGAAACCCCAAGCCCCAGCTTTATAATACCGATGACCTCCTTCACCAATATGTAGTTGACAATTATCAGGAGCGTTTGCCACTTGATAAATTTTCTGTAATTTTTCAAAGGCATATTTGACCTGATCAATAGGGAAGATTCCATCTTCCCTGCCAGCGATCGCCGAAAATGGTCTGGGGGCAATTAATCCTGCAACTTCGTACATTTCGCCCAACCGCAAGATACCAGGGATGTAGTTGCAATCACAGTGGACAATTGAACCAAGAGATCCTTGATAAGTACAGAAATAGCAACTGGGTACGGCAACAGTGATCCTAGTATCGCAGGCTGCGGCATGTAATGAAACCGTTCCTCCGCCGGAGTTGCCGGTAATGATAATACGTTTGGCATCGATATGTTGTTCAGCTATTGCCCAGTCAATCAGTCGCGACATATCCCAAACCCTTTCACCAATTGGAGTTCGACCAACAAGAAGACCATGCATTAGTGCAATTCGACAGGAATTGACCTTGTCGTTGTTACGGTCAATAGTTGTTCGCGTTTCGCCAAATGCACGAGTAGTAGGAGCAATGGTCAAATAACCTTGGCGTACAGCCTGACATGCAATATCCCGTTCACCTTCAGTTATCTCTTCTTCCTCTTTTTGGTTGTTGGCAATACCAACATAAATATGTGGATGGCTATGCCCATGTGGTGTCAGGGCAAGCGGAAGTCCCTTGTTATGTTCCTTTGGCCGTAATAGATAAAATGGAAGCGGAACTGTGGGTTCGACCCATAAATACCATTCTTCACGAATATAGTCGCCCATATCCTCAGATTTCAGCATTTCTGATTTGGGTTGATGATGACTCAAATCCATTTCAATATTGTGAAGACCAAGTGCTTGACGCAACCGATCCCGAAACGCTTCTTGCCAATTGGTTAATTCTTCTTCACTCTCGGCACAGAACTCAAATTCTCTGGGTGTTGTACTGTATAAGTGGTTATAATGTTGTTCAGAATTGTACATATACTTTTTCCTTCATGGGGTGGAAAACTGTTATGGCATTTCTAAATGTCAGGATTCAGTTATATCTTATGTTACAGTAGGTCAGTGTATATTGGCAACCGCTTAATTACGCTATGCGACAAACTGTATGCTATTGATTAAATGTCTTAAATTTGTGTTATTTAAAGGAGAGTTTGTGAAATTACAAACACATGGCATAATAATTAGATTGTCAATTCCTCGGAAGTCAAAACGGAAATTAAGGACAATAAAATATTAATTCATGGTACAGAAAAGACTAACTGGAAACGTAATGGTATTTAGCGCTTGGTTAACGATATTAGTAAGGTCTGCTTCGAGTTTTTGAATAATAAAGTAGGACAAATGCGTATCTCAGCATTTATTCTCTTTCGGAACCACAAGGAGAAAATAATTTCCACTCAGCAAGTCCTGTGGATAACGCTTGGTGTGGTTGGGCTCATATCAGTGGGATCCCCGTTTGAAAAGAATCCTAGGAAAGAATGGTACGTCAGCTCCGCCTACTAAAAGAATAGAAGAATTCTTTCATCGTCGTAGATAATAAGGAAATCGCTAAGGTCTAAAACACAGGTCAGTAATTGGTCTTTATCTCTATTGATGCGTTCTTAAAAGGCTCAAAGGCCGTTAGTCAGCAAAATAAATTATCTCTGATAGGGGCTAAACTTAAAGACTAAGTTGAAAAGGACAGCGTATTAGGGGTATATGCGCTGTCCCTTTTCGAAATTAGTACTTTTTAACCTTCGTTATCTCTGCGCCTGTCACCGCCACCACGCCTGTCACCACCACCACGCCTGTCACCACCACCACGTCTGTCACCGCCACCACGTCTGTCACCGCCACCACGACCACGCCTGTCACCACGACCACGTCTGTCGCCGCCACCACCGAAGCGTTCCATTTGTCTCTGCCGCTGCTCCTGATCGTATTTATCCAGTTCTGCCATTTGCTCTTCGGTCAGAATTTTTTGGAGGCTCCCCTTATGTTGCTTTTGGATAGCTTCCATTTTTGGACGAATACCTTGCCAATCACCAGCAGCCATTGCGTCCTCCATCAATGCTTTGGAATCATCCATGGTTTTTTGGTAAACTGCGCGAGCCTTTAAAAGTGAATCATCATCAACTTTAACCACGAATGTTAGTCCTACCCAAGAACCTCCAATCATGTTCGTCATCATGTTGGACATACCACCGCGCATGCCACCACGTCCACCTCGACCTTCACCTCTACCAGGCCTATGATTGTCAGCAGAAACTTGGTTTAGTGTAAGAAGTCCAGCAGTTGCAGATAGAAAAAAATCTTTGCGTTTCATATTAAGTGTCTCCCGAGATTGTAAGAAAAATGATCCTTTGTTTGATTAAGACGTCCAGTTAGTCTATAAAGTTTATATTTGCTAGAGTGTTGGAAGGCACGCTTTTTCAACTTAATTAAGACGTGAACCTAGGAATCAAGAAAGGAGAACTTCAAAGAAAAATCTACCAGTCGTTCATAGTTCTGACGTAGGTTCGCTTTAATTTTGGCACGCAGAAAAGTCTTTGCAGTCGTCTGTTGAAAATCTTTGGAAAAGAGACCTAAGTTTTGCTATGTTAATATTCCCAAAGTGCAAGTTCCATCCAAGTAGTTAATTCAAGTTGCTTGGGATTGAACCGTTGCCTAATTTCAGGTGGGAAATAAAAATGGTGGCAATTTCTGGGCTCACGTGTCATGACATTGTAATGGGCGTGAACATAATTGTAGTAGAGATTTGAGCGAACCGTTTCAGTTGTTTTTGGCAACCCGTCATGTAAGACAGTTTCTGATAACAGAAGTACGTCTCCCGCCTTTCCTGTTACGGCTACTGCACCCGGAAGTTGGAGTCCACTATACTGGTTCCATTCCAAGTCAATATTGCTTTTGTGACCTCCGGGCAAGGCAACAATACAGCCGTCTTCGGGACCATTGTCAGTTAAAAAGTAAACTACATTCAACATCCGACTGCCAATCACATTGTTTCGATATGAATAATCAGTGGTAGGAACACCTCGGTGCCAACCTCCGACTTGTGCTCCAAGCGACTTGGAGATTGACCAAGTATTGATTAGTTGTGGCTGACCAATAAATTCATATAAATAGGGTAGTATTTTGGGTTGAGCAATTAATTGGTCAAAGATACTGTCCAAGCGTGGTAGGCCATTAAGTCTTATTTGCTGCTGACGGCCGGTTTCGCGAGTAGGGCGACCAGCTCCAACAGATTTCATCCATTCGTCTGCGTAATTTTTAGGTTCAAGGCATCGAAGGACTTCGAGATATTCCGCACTCTCTGCTTGGGAAAGGATATTTCGCAATACTACGAAACCTTGTAGATCAAACAAAAACCGTTCCTCTTGACTAACAGTAACGTTTTCTTGATTTTTCATCACCGATTCTCACTCTGGTATAATTGTTGATAATCATTTCTTCATTTTCCTTGATTTCGCCTTAACGCCAATCAGCTGACCAGTTCTTGGTATGATAATGACTTCGAATCCTCCATTCACGTAGAACGTCCAGCAATTCCTGTTTCTTGTCGCTGTCAGACGGATTATCCCACAGATTGTTAACTTCATTTGGATCTTGCCGCAAGTTAAATAGTTGACCGAAGGGCTGATCAAGAAAATGGACCAATTTCCATTCTGAACTCCGTACCATAGTCATAAAATCAGTGGTTTGTAGAATGCCGTCTTGTCCATGTTCGGCAAAAACATAATCACGACCTGACCAAGGTTGATCGGTTAATGCGGGCAGAACCGATTCCGCTTCCATTGTATCAGTTAGTTCGGCACCGGCCAGTTCCAATATGGCAGGTGCGATATCCATCTGTTGGCAAAGACCCTCAATTTTTTTCCCACCTTGAAAACGTCCTGGTGACCATACAATCAAAGGAATTCGGGTAATGACATCGTACATCGTCCATTTTTGGCTATGGCCGTGGTCTCCCAGACAATCGCCATGATCAGAAGTAAATATCACCACCGAATTTTCTAGGTATCCTTTTTCTTCCAGCGCAGTCAAAATTTGACCGATTTTTTCGTCAATCATGGTTACATTGGCCAAATAATATGCTCGTTGACGATGCAGTTGTTCTTCGGTCGGATTTAACTGGTGAACTACTGAGTCGTGGTCAACTTCAGTATTATGTTGCCGCATAGCCAAATACGGTGGTGGTTGTCCAGCCAGTTCTTGATCGTCAACTTTTGGTAATGGTAAATCTCGTTTTAGATATGGTTCAGCGAATCTCGGGGTTGGATCATAAGGCGGATGAGGACCAGGAAACCCAATTTGTAGAAATAACGGTTGTGTTGTAGGGTAACTTTCAATCCACCAAGTTGCCATATTACCAACGAACATATCAGAGTGCATTTCTTCTGGTAATTCCCATTCAAAAGCACCTAGCCGTTGCTTATAATCGGCCTGTTGGCGATAGAGTTCCCGTTGTTGTTTTATTAGACCATGGGCTTGCATCCCTTTGTCCCATTCATCAAAATAATAACGTCCTTCGAGGTATCGATCCTTATTCTCTACCACGTACCTCTCGTCAAACCCAAGAGAGGTTTCAAAAGGGAATGTGTGCATTTTGCCGATGTTCACGCAATGGTAACCTGCCGCGTTCAGGTTTTCCACCCAAGAACGGCACCATGAATCAGCGTTTTTCAGGATACCGGTAGTGTGAGGATAATAACCGGTAAACAGGCTCGCACGCGACGGTGCACAGGAAGGTGCAGTAGCATGACATTGAGTAAATGTTACACCTTCCATAGCTAGCCGATCTAAATTAGGTGTATCCATGTAGGGAAAACCTAGCTCAGCGATCGTATCATATCTTTGTTGATCAGTAATGATGAAAATGATGTTGGGTTGGGACATTTCTTGGCACTCCTTCATCAGTTTGAACATAATAAGATTCTTTGCGGTGACCCTAAGAGACATAACCTAAAATGTAGTCGTGATCAAGATCAATCCTAATTGGTTAAGATTTCACGTCAATCGAATTAAACAGTGAAATTTACAGACGAGTGTAGAATCTTAGAGACGGTACTTTTTTAATTCATCCTTGCTAGATTAGCATAGACTTTTCGCCCTTGATTGAAGAGGTGCAATACTTCTTCCCTCTGCTGGTCCTGTATAAATCGACCGGTTTTAGTGATCCAACTAATGGAATCATCAATTGAGCGAACGAAAAACTCAGCTGAACCATTAATAGCTTCAGCTGGTATGCCATCACCAATGTAGATTGGGCTGGTATGTGCGTAGATAGCTTGGGCAAAACTATCGCGTGCATTACCATAGAGACGAGCAGCAATCCATCCATCGGAATCTATTTTCAGAGCGTGTGTTTGGGTCCCATGTCTTTGTTGATTAATACCAACTAGTGCATGACTTCGTACAACACGACCATTCTGAACAATTTCAATACGATCGATCGGATAGTGCGAAGACCAGGAAACTTCCACTGCAAATTGGTGAGGTTTTCCATTAGTAGAGGGTAAGCGCGTCCCAGGCATCATACCATCAATTTTCAAGAACAGTGCAGGTCCGTTGGTGATAAAAGTTTTTCCTTCCTGGAGTCCTTCTAACCAGTTGTTATAGGTGAATTCTTGCTCAGTTTGGACATATACTCGGTTATTTGAGCAGATGAACCAATCTGTTCCGGTTGAAATTGGTAGTGATATACCACAATTAAGCAACCGATACCAAATATCGTACTCTGGATCGGCCCAATAAGGATCAAAAAGGTTGAACGCATCTAATTTCCCTAAAGCGGCAGCTACAGGCGCTTCCATACCAATACCATTATGACACCATAAGACGACACTTCCCTGCCGTTTCGCATCATCACAAGCGTAGCAGAGCGGAGGGTAATCAGGATCGAAGTCACTAACCAAATCCCCTCGACTGACTGGATCAACCTGATTTCTGAGACGAAGAAACATCACATGCCCATAAGCCATACCACCACGTCGATGATTATGCCGATTCTCTTCACCACAATCGACTAGGTGATGTGCGGTCGAATAATCGGTCATGAATCCGATCGGATACTTATTACTTGCATATGGAATTTCGCGTCGCTGAAGGATGCTGATGACTGTAACGTTCAAATCATGTACGTGGGGATCAAGTCGCAATCGTTCATCAGGATTGGTTTCTTTCTCGCTGTAGTGAAGATGTGTGTTTCCCGGATACCAATTTTGGGATGGTAAATCTATCCATCGTTTGAGGTTTAGCTCAACTTCTACCGCACCTTTCTGTGGCATTGATACCACATTTCGAAGCGGTTGATACTCGGTTCCTCGCTCAACGACGATATCTGTAGCACCGCGTGGTAGGTTGACAGTAAATTCTCCAGAACTATAGAAGAACGGATCCCCTGGCCCAACCTTTAAGAGACTGTTCGATGGGTGTACAAATCTGCCGTTACTTGACAAAACATGTACTTTAGCTTCAACTAAAGCCCCTGAAGTACCATCACGGATAATACCGCGTAATATTCCCATAGGGTTCTCCTTATCATTTGCGCGTTATGAACTAGATTTTTGCAAAACATGAATGTTGGCGAGCGAGATCCAATTAGAGACTTACGAGTTGATCGAACACCTGATTCTCAACATGATGAATAACATTCTGTCAACCTAGTGTAGCGAGCATATCTAATGTCACTTGGTTTTGCAAGGGTTCCTTTCGTTCCCACCTTAGAAATTCGTGGATAATGTAGTCTGCCATCCGGGCGAGTTCATCATTCATTGAACCTGCAATATGTGATGTCAGAATCACATTTTCCATAGAGTAAAAAGGCGAAGTTAGTTCAGGAGGTTCCGGGAATGTAACGTCCAGTAGAGCCGTCAATGTCGGTCTCTCTTCCAATACTGAGATAAGATCCATTTCAACCACTGTTGCACCACGACCGGTATTGATAAAAACAGCATTATCTTTCATGGAATTAAACAGGTGTTTGTCAAGCAGATAATGTGTTTCGGAATTGCTTGCCAGGTGATTAGTTACAACGTCTGCTCGCTGAAACGCAGATGTGAGTGATACCTTTTGGACACCGAGGGATCTTGCTTGATCATCCGGTAGAAACGGGTCAAAGACTATTATCTTCAATCGAAACGGTTGAAGTAGCTTAAAAAGATAGCTACCAACGGCACCAAACCCAAGGATCGCTACCGTAGCACCAAAGTTACCACGTCCTCGAAATGGTGTGCTTGCACGGCCTGTTGGTGTCGCACAATCCCTAAAATTACGGAAATATCCTTTGTTAGCTAACAGAATTTGTCCTAAGGAGAATTCGGCTACAGGAATTGCATTGGCGCGCCAAGCACTGAAAACTTGTATGTTTTGTTCCAATAGATTACCAGCAAAATTCCGTACAGAACCAGCGGCATAGAAAACAGCTTTTAGTTCCGGTAGTTGGCTGAGCACTTCATCATCTAGTTTGAACATTCCCCAAGTAGAAAAGATTACTTCGAGATCCCTCAATTTTTCCAAGTGAAGAGAGATGTCTCTCAGATTAATTATATCAGGATAGAGGTTAGTGATTTTCGCAAGCTGTGCTTGGTGATTACTGTTATATACTCGGTTGACATCAGATGGATTGTTGCTGAATATTGCCGCTTTTTTCATTCAGTAATTTCCCTATATTTCATGATAAATCTAAGAGAAAAGGCTATTAACTTTAAAAAAATCTGTTATTTGGGAACATATTTATACCAATTCTATCACGGATTGTTTCTATGAGTTATTAAGGTGAAACCTATAAATATAGTAACAACTAATTTTCATGGTCAGAACGGAACTAGCGGACGAGTAAATTGATGAGAATCAGGGTATAATCAACTACAATTTGACTGTTTAAATATGCTTGACTTAAATTTTGTCCTCGCGGAGGAATTAAACTTCATTTTTGTTTGACAATATGGTTATATCACACGATAATTCTAGTATGGAAACTAGTCACCCTTCTTTCCCTAAACGTACGGTTGCAGTTGGTGGTATGACTTGCGCTGTTTGCGTTAATCGTGTTGAAAAAGCAATTCTTACAGTGGAAGGTGTGTCATCCGCTATAGTTAATTATGGAACTGAACAAGCTACTATAGAATTTGATCCCTCAGTGGTTGAATTGCATATCATCAAGCAAGCTATCGTTGATGCTGGTTACACAACCATGGACTTAGCCGAGTTCCGCCAAGTACAACTTGAGGTTCAAGAAATAGCTCATCATCAGGAATTGAAAAAACTTCGACGCAAAATTCTAGCAAGTATTTTCGTCTCAGTGGTTGCCATGTCGGCGATGTTTTTTGGAGCTCAAACTCCATACGCAGTTCGAGCAAAATTGCTTGTTCTATTGTTTATTACCACTCCGATTCAATTTTGGGCCGGATGGCAGTTTCATCGGGGGGCCGTTGCTTCCTTATGGCATCTCTTTGCAGATATGAATGTTCTAATTAGTATCGGGACTTTTGCTGCTTACATTTATAGTTTCATAATGACATTCGTAGCGTTTCTTGTCGTTCAACCAAGTTCGGTCAACTATTACGAAACCTCTGCCATGATTATTACCTTAGTTTTAATTGGCAAATTTCTTGAAGAACGTGCGAAAGGTCAGACATCTGAAGCTGTTAGGAAACTGATCAAACTTCAACCGATGACAGCACAACTGATCCGGGACGGTCGAATGATCGAGGTTCAGATAGATCAAGTTGAAATTGGAGATCAGATTGTCGTTCGACCCGGTGAAAGCATTCCGATCGATGGAGTTGTTATTGAAGGCCAATCGAGTGTTGACGAATCGATGGTTACTGGTGAAAGTATGCAGGTTCAAAAAGGTATTGGCAGTCAAGTCATTGGAGGAGCAATCAATGGTGCTGGTAGTTTCACTTTAGAGGTAACACGCATTGGAGCTGACACGACATTGGCCCAGATTATTCAGCATGTTGAGGAAGCACAAGGATCTAAAGCCCCGATTCAAAAACTCGCGGATCGTATCGCAGGTATTTTTGTTCCTATTGTCATTAGTGTTGCTGTGATTACTTTTATTGTGTGGATGATAGTTAGCCCGGACGATGTTTCAATGGCACTCCGCAATTTTATTGCGGTGATGATTATTGCTTGTCCCTGTACATTGGGGTTGGCGACACCAACTGCTGTTGTAGTCGCAACTGGTCGTGGTGCCGAGTTAGGAATTCTTATCAAGGATGGAGAATCGCTTGAGCTTGCACATCAAATTGAAACCATTATTTTGGATAAAACGGGTACGATCACTGAAGGAAAACCATCAGTTACCGATATTGTCGTTGTAAACAATTTTTCTGAAGATCAACTGCTGGTTATTAGTGCTTCAGTAGAGTCAAAATCTGAACACCCCTTGGGACAAGCAATCATAGCTGCTTGCCAAAAGAGAGATTTAGACATTGATCTGGATGCTGTCGACAATTTTGAGGTCATTGTCGGTTTTGGCATAACGGCAACTTTCAAGAATCATATTGTGCATATTGGGAGCCGCCGGCTGATGGAAAAAAGTGGCATTAAAAATTTGCTTGGACAAGATGTTGACAATGAAACTCGTTTTGCCAATCAGAACAAAACGATTGTTTGGATTGCTATAGACCAAAAACTAGCAGGCATTGTAGCAATCACTGATCCTATCAGGCAAACGTCTAAAAAAGCAGTTGAAACCCTTCAACGTTCCAATATCGAAGTGTACATGATGACAGGGGACAATCCACTGACGGCAAAGTCGGTTGCTGAAGCGGTGGGAATTGATCACCATATTGCTCAGGTATTACCTGAAGAGAAGGATATGCAAGTCCAGATGTTACAACAGGAAGGGAAAGTTGTTGCTGTTGTTGGTGATGGGATCAACGATGCACCGGCGCTGGCTCGTGCCGACGTCGGAATTGCTATTGGTTCAGGAAGCGATATCGCGATTGAAGCAGCCGATATTACTTTGGTAAATAGCGACCTAGCTGATGTGGCCTCTGCTCTATGTTTGAGTCGAAAAACGTTCCGTACCATCAAATGGAACCTCTTCTGGGCATTTTTCTATAATATTCTTGGTATACCAATCGCCGCCGGGTTGTTATTTCCTGTGTTAGGGGAAGGGTTTCTATTGAATCCAATGATTGCTGCCGCGATGATGTCGTTCAGTTCTGTCTTGGTGGTCACAAACTCTTTGAGGCTCAAGACGGCTAAATTGTCTTGAAGTAACTGGAGATAGTAGATGAGCGAAACACAAGATTTTTCTCAGTTGCAGCAGCGACATGTCATGCAGTCTTGGAGTACACAAGAAGACTACAAGCCGATTCCGGTTCAGTCAACAGAAGGCTGTTGGATCCATACAATAGATGGGCGAAAGATCTTTGATTTAAGGAGTGCCCATGAATGTATCAACATTGGTTTTCGACATCCAAAAGTTTTGCAAACTATGCGAGAACAGATGGAAAAAGTCGTTTAGCTAACTGATGATTTTTCAACAGAGCCTACGGCCAAATTAGCTCAAAAATTAGCAGAAGTTTCACCTGGATCTGTCAATAAACGTGTTTGGTTTGCTCAAAGTGGAGCGGCAGCTGTTGAAGGTGCCATTAAAGGCGCAAGGCTGTACAAATACAACCAGATGATGGAGCGAGGACTCACACCTGAAAGTGGAAAGCATTCCTACCCTTATCCATATAAAATTATTTCGCGTTACCGTTCTTGGCATGGAGCAACTACCGCTGCCGCGTCGGTGAGTGGAGATCCCAGGCGTTGGTTTCAGGAGCCGTTTGTTATGCCCGGCGTTGTTTTTGGGCCGGACTCTTATTGTTACCGATGTGCATTGGGGCTAGATCGCGAAGATTGTGGTATTGCTTGTGCCAACTATATTGACCAAATGATTGAGTTTGAAGGTGGCTCGGACAAAGTCGCAGCAGTGATTGTCGAACCAATAGTTGGATCAAACGGTATTATTCCTCCTCCCGCTGAGTATTTACCTCTCCTCCGCGAGATCTGTGATAAGTGGGAAATTCTGTTAATTGCTGACGAAACGATGACAGGATTTGGTCGAACTGGGGAGATGTTTGCTATCAATCATTATGGCATTATCCCAGATATTATTGTAGTTGGGAAAGCTCTGGGAAGCTACTGTCCATTGACAGCAGCAATTTTTAGTGAAAAAGTCGCCCGAATTTTTGACAAGAATCTCTTTGGTCATGGGCAAAGCTATTCTGGTCATGCGCTGGCATGTGCTACCGCTCTCAGAACTATCGAAGTGCTAGAGGAAGAAAGTCTAATCCAGCATTCCCAAGAATTAGGTGGATATTTGGGCCAGCAGTTGACCGAGATTGCCAAACGACACAAGTCAGTTGGCAATGTACGAGGTCTTGGCCTGTTTTGGACAGTAGAACTGGTAAAGAACCGACAGACAAAGGAACCTTTCCGTCGGTTCACAGAGAAATATAAAGAGACCGTTGTAACCAAGATCGCTCAATATCTACTGGAGGAACGAAGTATCTATATACCGAATGATAAATTCGGCATTTGGATCGTTCCACCATTAGTTGTGACTAAAGGAGAGATTGATTTTTTGTTGGAAGCTATTGATGATGCTTTGATTATTGCTGATCGGGAATCAACAGAATCTTAAGATCTAGAACTAACTTGAGTTATGAGCAAAGTGCGTCAAACTTCTGTTCTTGTTCGGCTTTAGCCTTGATGGGTCGATTTATCCGTGCTAAACTGCCAATGTTTTAGTGACATTAATTAGGATTTGGGAGAATGATCTTATGGAAGACCTTCGTGTTGGGTTTCTTGGAGCTGGAGGATTCGCAACTCATACCATATATCCAGCTTTGCATTTTGCTCCTTTGGTGTTGAAAGCGATCTGCGATATGGATGTAGAAAAGGCTGACCGTAACGCTAAGAAGTTTGGAGGCAGTACAAACGTTTATGAAGACCGGCATCAAATGTACCAAAGTGAGGATTTGGAAGCGATTGTGATCTCTATGGGACCCGAATCACGATTGCCACTTGTGATTGAAGCATTAGAAGCTGGTTATCATGTCTTTACGCCCAAACCCCCAGCCGCTTCGCTTGAAGCGACTATCAAACTAGCAGACGTTGCGAGGGCTAATAATAGAAAATTGATGATCAACTTCCAACGCCGTTTTAGTATAGGCGTTCGTTCAGCTATAGAGATTATAAATCAGGATTCATTTGGTCAGATCTCGCAAATTTTCTGTTCTTTCTGTAGCGGAACTTACGGCACTCCACAAATATATCTACTTGACTTTGCTATTCACCATTTTGATCTTATCCGCCATCTTGGAGGTGAAGTCAAAACAGTATCGACTTTCCATAACGAAATCGACGGTCAAGGTAGTTTTGCTGTTTCAGTTGAATTTGAAAGTGGCGCTGTAGGGATTATGCAACTAAACAGCCAGAGACTTTGGAGGCGCAATTATGATCGGATTGAGATCACTGGGCAAGGACAATATGTAGTATTGGATGGACTCTGGACCATTCAACACTACGCCGAAAACCAAAATACATTTACGGATAATTTTTCCGATCAACGGAACGGAGAGTTAACCGGTGATGGTGTAAGCCTGACCGAATTTGTTCATGCCATTCGTGAAGATCGGGAACCGGTTGCGAGTATCCATGATTGTATTGGTACCATGAAACTTTATGATGCTGTACTCCAAACCCAACAGGGGGGTGCAACTATAGTCTCCCTAGATCAATAAGGAGGAAATTATGCCGGATATACAATTGAGACCTGAAAAGAAAGGAAATCTTCGGTTGAACCTTAGGTCGAGAGTTCAACCTTTTAAAGGTAGTGATGAATGGGAAGAGATCGTTGTACAAAGAGAATTTCCAACATCCCAAACAGCTATTTTGCTATGTGATATGTGGAATACCCACTGGTGTTATGGTGCTGCACAGAGATGTGAGGTTCTTTGTATTAAAGCCAATCCAATTGTAGCAGAAGCCAGGAAAAATGGTGTGCAGATCATCCATGCACCCTCTGGTTGCATGGATTTCTATGTTGAAACTCCGCAACGTCAACGAATGATCGAAGCCCCGCCAGTCGAAATGCCTGAACCGAAAGAATTACCCGATCCACCATTACCTATCGATGCCTCTGATGGTGGTTGCGACACGGAAAAAACACCAGACTTTACTGGATGGACACGACAACATGCGGCCATTAAAATTAGTGATTATGATGGAGTTTCTGATAATGGCCAAGAAGTCTACAACCTAATGCAGCAAATTGGAATCAAAAATTTGGTTATTATGGGCGTTCATACCAACATGTGTGTGCTGGGCAGATCTTTTGCCATCAAGGCCATGACCCAAATTGGAGTTCATTGTGTGTTGGTGAGGGATTTAACCGATGCTATGTATAATCCAGAGAAGCATCCTTATGTAACACACGATGAAGGAACGGAACAAGTGATTCAGCATATTGAAAAGTACTGGTGTCCATCAGTGCTGAGCGAAGATTTGGCGCAAGTATATGACTGAAGGTTCTCTGTCGGTGACCTTCTTTGTTTAAGCTTTAAGCCAGAAGTTATATTCCGGATTCTATGAATAGGGAAATTACCTGAGCATTCCCACCTCGGGCGGTGGATGCCTCACGATCGCGTTTGCTCAGCGTAACACCCAATTGGGCTGCACCTCTAAGTGCCAGATTGTTGTTGGTACGCATATACCATACCAACAAGGCCTGATCAAGTGGGGATTGCGAACGCATAAGTTGTCTCCAGCGCTTGGTCTTCAATTTCCAGTGACTAATTTTTCGTTTTACTCACTGGGTTTTCTGCTGTTTCGTGCCGATCGGATTGCAGTTGTTCTTCTAATCGATTAATGTAACGGTGAGCTGAGGAAAAGATGAGATCTAAAGTGCCAATATCCCTGTCTTCTAGCCCCGTTCTTGAAAAGACTCTCCTGACAGAACGCATCAAGTATTTCCAATCTCCGTTTCGGGGTTTGACACCGATTCGTTCCACAAAAGCCAGTAAACGTTGGTAGAATCTTTCAACCTCTTCTATGTTGGCGTTTTGTAACCCTACTGGTTTGACCGTATTCTCTAAACTTTCCAAGAAAATTTCGTACGCAAAAATCTGGACTGCTTGTGCCAGATTTAATGATGGATTTTTCATTGCCATAGGAATACTGGCGGTTAAGTGACATCGACTCACATGTTCGGTTGATAATCCAAAATCTTCTCGTCCGAAAAGAATTGCCACTTGTTGGTCTTGGGAAAACTTGACGATTTCTTTAGCAGCGTCTCTGGCGGTTGCCGGACGGGCCAATTTCTCTTTGCGGCGACGATGTGTTGTGCCAACTAAAAACTGTATCCCTTCCAGTGCTGTACCAAGAGATTCTACGATATGACAATTTCGGATTATGTCCGTAGCCCCATGTGACATATACCATGTTTCCCTACAATCAAGGAATGGTTTGGGGTTAACCAAGTAAAATTGTGACAATCCCATCCCTTTGATAGACCGGGCGGTAGCCCCAATATTAAGTGGCCCCTGTGGTTCAAACAAAATGATACGAATATTATCCAGATTCGAAGGGATACTGGTCTCTATCGCACGATGATAATCTTTCGAATCAGCTTGGTGATTTTCCATAATATAGGTTAGTGCCGTTGACGTTTTTTCAATTGATTAATTAGATCCAATAACACTGGTAAATCAGGATGATTTGGTTCAAGGTTCATAACAACTTCTCCCTCGGTGATGGCTGCGTCGATCATCCCATTGTTGTAGTATGCCCAGCCAAGCCCAACGTGAGCTATAACTGAGTTTGGATCCACTTCGATTGCCAGTTGGAATTGTTCAATTGCTTGCTGATAGCGTTTTTGTCGTAGGAAGACATTCCCTTGATCTAAGTAAGAATAGGACGATTGGTCAAAGGAACTTGGTGGTTGGTTATGCTGAATTGTTCCGCATCCAATCAAAACAATGAAAAGGGAAAAAATGGCTAATCCAAACAGTTTACTGCTTATGTTAAGATGTATATCCAAGATCTTTAAGTTTTCTATCACTTCGGCGCCACCCCTCTTTAACTAAAACACGCAATTCAAGGAAGACAGATGAGTTAAGAAACTCCTCGATTTCGACACGTGCTAGTCGTCCGATACGTTTAATCATCTCACCTTGTTTCCCAATCAAAATTCCTCTTTGGGATTTTCTCTCCACGTAAACAATGGCGCTAATAAATATGTTGCCGTTTTTCCGCACTTTGAATTGTTCAATAATGACACTTGCTGAATAGGGAATTTCCTTTGATGTCTCGAGGAAAATTTTTTCACGAACAGTTTCTGCCACGAAAAATCGTTCAGGTAAATCGCTTATTTGATCTTCCGGAAAATATTGGGGACCTAACGGCAGGTAATTGACAACTAGTTTCCTCAATTCTGAGATTCCTTCACTCAATTTAGCGGAAATAGGCATAATCTCAAGGAATGGGAATTTTTGGCTATATTCTTGGATAATCGGTAGCAACGAATCTTTTGGAATGAGATCAATTTTATTTATAACCAAAATCGTCTTAAGACCTAGCTTAGAAATTCTTTCAAGAATTTTTAGCTCTATTTGATTTCTGCGTTGGTTGACATCAATAAAGTACAAAACGAGGTCCGCGTCTTCTGCTGCGGCGTAAGCAGTTTTCACCATCCAGTCATGTAAGCGGTATTTGGGATCCAAAATACCAGGTGTGTCAAGAAAAATGATCTGGTAAGTATCAGTTGTAACAACACCACGGACTTGGTTTCTCGTTGTTTGAGGCTTGGGGGTGACAATAGCAATCTTTTCCCCCATAACTGCGTTCAAAAACGTGGATTTCCCAACGTTTGGCTCGCCAAGTATACTAACATAGCCAGACTTGAAATTTTCCTGTATGTCCATCAGCTATAGGGGGAGATGGACAGTTTTACCTGCTTTGCTTGCTTGGTAAATTGCCAGAATGATCTCAACTGCTTTTCTACCTTCACGTCCATCAACGAGGTGAGGTGTGTTATTTTCGATTGACTGGATAAGATTTATCATCTGCCGACGATGGTTATCATGATTAATCGCACGGGGGTCAGAGGCTCCACCACCACCCGATTTTTTTTCAGAAAATTGCTTTTTAATTTCTACGTCTTTCGGCTCTGTTTCTTCGAATTCCCACGTGATAATGTCTTCCTCTTCTAACACAATTGTTCCTTTTGTACCGGAGAATTCAAATTTTTTCAAAGAACCCGGATATACTGCCGTAGTACCTTCAATTACCCCAAGCGCCCCATTTTTAAATCGTAAAGCTGCAACAGCAACATCTTCTACATCGATTCGCTCATGTGCAAGAGTATCGGTGAAAGCTTGTATCGATTCTACAGGCCCCATCACATATTGCAGAAAATCGATTGCATGTATTGATTGATTCATCAATGCACCACCACCATCAAGTTCCATGGTACCGCGCCAGTCGCCACTGTCGTAGTAATCTTGCGACCTATACCATTTGACATATGCATCACCAAGTGTTAACTGTCCAAGCCTGCCACTAGAAACTGTCTCTTTGACCAATTGGCTGGCATCACTAAAACGGGAGTTGAATATAGCGCATAACCGGACATTCGCCTTCTCACAGGATTCGATTATGGAGTCACACCTTTCTAATGTAATCTCAAGAGGCTTTTCAATAATCACGTGTTTACCGGCTTCTGCCGCAGCCACAGCGGGTTCCATATGCGCTCCGCTTGGTGTACAGATACAAACAATGTCAATATCCTCACGGCTCAGCATCTCATTGTAATCAGAGTAAGCCTGAATACTGTATCGGTCAACCAGACGCTGCGAGTTCTCTGACTTCCGCGAACTGACAGCAACGAGTTTACCATTTTTGATATCTGCAATAGCTGCTGAATGGAAGTCAGAAATCATTCCACAACCAATAATACCAAAACCGTAAGTTTTCATAATTCCCTTTCCTGAATTTCCTGTTTATGGTGCAATCAACTGGCAAAAATATAACCGAGGCAAAAACCCAATCCGATGATTGCAACAGCTGAAAGTGCAATAGCCAAATAGGATTTCCAAGTTAACTCACTTGAAACATGTATTTCGATCGATTCCGAAGACTGGGAGGGCAAAATAATGTCATTGTTCCAATTGGTGCCTTGCACTTTAGCACCTGAATCAGCTTGTTTTTCAGCCATGGATTCTTGCGTCGTTTCTAACGAAGGAGATCGATCAGAACGAGGACGACGTACAGGGCGATCCCCATCCCACATTTCCCGTCTTTGGCCTCGGATTTTTTCTTTCAGTATCTTTTTTTCGTCGTCGTTTAGTGACATCAAATATGCTCCTAGCAGAAGAATATCATACCCGGTTGGAATGCTCAATGCAAAATAATCTCTGTGCCAATGCCTGTGGAAGTAAAGACCTCCAGCAAGATTGTGTGTGGAAGTCGGCCATCAATAATATGAGTTTTGGTAACGCCAGCCTTGAGAGCAGTTACACAAGCACCCACTTTGGGGAGCATTCCCGACTTGATTACGTTGTCTGCAACCAACTTATCGATTTCATCTGCCATGATAGAAGGAATTAGAGTCGTTTGATCTTCTAGATCACGCATAATACCAAGTTGATCTGTCAACAAAATGAGCTTTTCCGCTTTTAGTGCAGCAGCCATTTCACCTGCCATAGTGTCAGCATTGATATTATAAGTAGAACCGTCTGTACCTACACCATTTGGGGCAACGACCGGGATATAATTCGCTTCCAACAATGTGGTAATGATTTCTGGTTTGACTCGAGTGATTTCACCGACGTATCCGAGGTCAATTGCGATTGGGTTACCTAATTCGTCCACAAGCTCATGCTTTTTCGCTTGAATCATGTTACCATCCTTACCACATAGGCCCACGGCTTGACCACCAAGCTGATTAATTAACTGTACGATTCCCTTATTGATTGAACCTGCCAATACCATTTCAGCAATTTCTACTGTTTCGTTATCAGTAACGCGAAGCCCTTGAACGAATTCAGTTTGCTTACCCATTCTTGACATAATCTCACTGATCTTTTTCCCTCCACCATGGACAATTACCGGCTTAATTCCAATAAACTTCATTAAAACGATATCTTGGATTATGTTTTGTTTCAAGGCCTCATTTTCCATTGCTGACCCACCATATTTAATCACCACAATCTTGTTAGAGAATTGGCGAATGTAGGGGAGCGCTTCGATCAACACATCAGCTTTTTTAATTAATTCTTTCATCAATTTTCGTCCTGGAATTCTATTGCCTATTTGTCCGCTTGACGGTCTGATAAAAAGTGGATATAATCTCGGATTATGGATCATATCTATTTAGATCACAACGCCACAACACCACTTCACCCACAGGTCTTAAATGCCATGATGCCATACTTAACGAACCAATTTGGTAATGGGTCAAGTATCCATTTCTATGGCCGCCAAGTTCGTAGTGCAATTGACAAAGCTCGTGAGCAAGTCGCAAATTTAATTGGGGCTCAGAACCCCAGTGAAATTGTCTTCACCAGTGGAGGAACTGAGTCAGACAATCATGCTATAAAAGGTGTTGCGTTGCGACAGAAAAATTTGCTTGGCAATCATATTATTACGACTGCAGTCGAGCACAGTGCAGTCCTACATACTTGTGAATATTTGGAAAAGCATGGATTTGAAGTTACCTACTTACCGGTCGATCGACATGGGCTAATTTCTCTCAACCAATTTCAGGAGACAATCCAAGAGAATACTATACTGACTTCCATCATGTATGTCAATAATGAAATAGGTACAATTCAGTCTATGACTAATATTTGCAGTATCGCTCAGGATCGTAACATTACTGTTCATACGGATGCAGTACAGGCAATTGGTAAAATTCCAGTTGATGTGGAAGATCTCGGTGTCAATCTGCTTTCACTCTCAGCACATAAGTTTTACGGTCCAAAGGGGGTTGGAGCTAATTATGTGCGCCGGCGAACTCGTTTAGACAATTTTGTTCATGGAGGTGCGCAGGAACAAAATCGCCGTGCTGGTACTGAGAACATTGCCGCTATAGTTGGAATGGGTGAAGCCGCGGAGATTGCCACGCGGGATCTCCAGAAAAATAGTGATGGAATTACTAAACTTACGAATCGGCTGAGAAACGGACTCAAAGGAAAAATCGAAGATATTTGCGAAAATGGGCATTCTAAGTACATAGATCCAGGGACATTAAGCATCTCCTTTAAATCTGTAAGTGGGGAAATGTTACTGATGCGGCTTGATATGGAAGGCATTTGTGCCTCGAGTGGTTCTGCTTGTGCGTCAGGATCAGTTGAGCCATCACATGTCTTGGCAAAGCTAGGTCTACCTCCAGAAGTAGCACAAAGTACTGTTAGGTTCTCAGTAGGCATTACAAATACAGAAGAGCAAATTGATGAGACCATACAAAAAGTCACGGAGATTGTTGCGGAGCTTCGATCAACCCGGAATTCATCATGGGTTTGATAAACAGCACTTAACTAAATGGATTACCAAATTGGAATTGACCAAGTTGATACAAGGCTAGATCAATTTATTACATTGGTTTTTGATTCAGTTTCAAGGTCTCAGGCAAAGAAACTGATCAGTAAAAAACAAGTTGCTGTTAATGGAAAATTTTGTAAACCTGCCTATAAGCTTCAGATTAATGATTGTATTCGCGTGGATGTTTCGGATACATTTGACAGCTTAAATGTCCTACCGGAATGCATCGAGTTCGGAATTATTCATGAAGACACTGAGATTCTGGTTGTTGATAAACCAACTAATTTGATTACGCATCCAGCACCTGGAGTAAATTCAGGTACTCTTGTTAACGGCCTATTGCAGCGTTATGGAAACCAGATTCGTACACTTGATCGAAATGGTATTGTCCACCGACTTGATAAAGATACTACCGGGGTTATGGTAGTCGCTAAAACAGTTAATGCTGCACTTCATTTGTCTAAACAATTTAAGGCGCATACAACAAGCCGTAAATATATTGCCTTAGTCTGTGGAACACCAAAACATCATAGTGCAACTATAGATACCCAAGTTCATCGTAGTCGTCAAAATTGGCGTAAAATGATGGTTACTACCGAAAGTGGGCGTCGGGCTATCACTCACTATCGTGTCTTGGAAAGTTTTGGTCGGTTTTCTCTGGTAGATCTTACCCTAGATACAGGCAGAACACATCAGATTCGGTTGCATCTCAGTTATATTGGACATCCTATTGTTGGCGACCCTGTTTATGGTGGTGGAGAAAAACGGGCACTTAATGATGCACCTAGTCCATTTATAAGGCAATCATTCCTTAGCTTGGGTCGTCAAGCACTTCATGCTCGAAGTCTTGAGTTTGAGCATCCTTTAACTCAAGAGCGTGTATCCTATCGTTCACCACTTCCTACAGATATGCAATCTGCGATTACGACTTTGTCAAATCCATCCGATTTCGCTTGAACCCTGAGGTGTTTTTTGATATAGTATCCTAGTTTTGGTGGGTAGATGTGGAGAGAGAATAAATGAAACTTGAGAAGTGTGGCATTATAGTCTACATCTTGGTCTTCATTCTGGGATGTGGTGTCTCCAATTATGATCGTGGTGTGGTTTTTTTGGAACAGGAAGAATTTGACACAGCGATTCCGTATTTTGAAGCAGCAATCGATAGCGGAGTTAATATTGCGGATGCCCATCGTGAGTTAGGCATAACTTACTACAAGAAAGAGATGGCACAGCAAGCAGCAAATCATTTACGGATTGCCGTTTCAAATAATAGAAAGGATAGTCGTGCCACATTTTTTCTGGCTATTGCTCTTGAGGAAAATGGCGATTTTGACGAGGCATTAGACACATACCGAAAATTTATAACGCTGAACAGTTCTCAGTCAATTAGGCAAGATATCAGATCCCGCCTCGCTTTGATCAAAGATAAGAGGGATAACCAGATTGTACAAGAAGTTGTTGCAGAGGAACTTGGTGTGAGTTTTAACAAGGTTCAAGATAATCGAATTGTTGTCCATTATCTTGAAGTTACACCCGGGAGTGTAGATCCCATTGCCCTTCAAAAGTCACTGACTGGTCTACTGATATCCGATCTAGCCAAAGTCGATCAGCATAATATTGTTAGACGTAATTTGCTACAGAAGTTGATCAATGTAATAGATTTGGACCAAGACGCTGTTTTAAATACCAAAAATGTTAAACGGATTGGTCATCTGCTTCACGCAAAGCATGTTGTTTCCGGAAAAATTGAGGAATCTAGTGACGGAGTTTTTCGCTCAAATCTCTTTCTTAACAACATTGACTCAAACGAAGTACAACCGATAGGTACACCAGAAGAAGAAAACGATCTTTTCGAACTCCAGAAAGTCTTGGTTTTTGGTATTCTTGAGTCACTTGGCATCCAACCAGTAGGTACTCTCAAAAAAGCTTTGCTAAAGAAGGAAACAGAGAATATGTCTGCACTAATCCTATTTGGACAAGGATTAGATAGTGTAGATCGTAGTGACTACACAACAGCTGCAAAGCTGTTCCGAGATGCTTTAAGTGAAGATCCAAATTTTGAATTGGCTAAGAAGTCCTTAAATGAAGCGGAAGCGCTTGAAATTGCTAGAAGCCAAGATTTATCACTCATTGAAACTAACGTTGTACGTCGGATTAAGTCGCAGTCAGCTATTCACGACCGTTTTAGACATATGGACAGCGCGTTAACGCGCGAATTCGCTCCACCATCGGCAGCTGACGCTACACTTGAAGGTGATGCCCCACCACCAAAAACATCTATTACCATTACAGTAAAACAGTAGATTCAGGGGAGTTTGATGAAAATTTTTCGATATATTCTCTTCAGTTCGCTTGTATGTTGTCTATTTACCGGACATAGTCCGGTTCTTGCTGAAACTATTCAGACAATAGCCACGAAAGATCGCAGTTTCGCTGTGTATTCAATCCCACACCTGCAAAGCTGGAGTCTTACCAATCAAATTGATAAGACCCAAACGAGTTTAATGCAAATATCTGTTCCTTGGACAGCTCAGCTATGGTTATCTAATAGAACTGGTGTGATGTTAACACAATCGAATGCAATTTCGGAATTCAGTTTAGATGAGTTGGATGATCAAGCGAAACCTGAGCTGACTCTTCAAGGCATGGGAGATATCCGGCTGAAAATCAAACATCAATTACTTGATAATTTGATGTTGATCGCTGGTACCAACTTCCCTACTGGGAAAACTAGTTTGGATTCAGAAGCTCACGAGGATGAGGTTTTAAAGCACCTATTCGATGATACTCTTGATTTTCAAACTGGGCGCCTTGGTGAGGGGTGGGCTTTTGACATTGGAACCGCCTATGCTCATCAATTGGCTGGTATTACTTTTGGAATTGGAGCAAATTACCTATATAAAAGCACATATTTACGCCAATTGTTGAATGATCCGACAAGAAAAGTAAACTATAATCCTGGTACAGACATCAGCTTTACTAGCGGTTTTAGTGTAGGGTCAGTTCTTCAATTCCACTCGGACCTCACCTACATTCTTCATACAGAACAGACAATTCATGGTACCGGAGTTTTTGATAAGGAGAAAAATTATTTTGAACAAGGTCCTGATCTACTCATCGACAGTAGGGTAACATACAAACGACAACGCCTGCAACTAGACTTATTGGGACAAATACTAAATCGAGAAGCTAGTAACCGCCCCGATGCCAGCAAGAATAACAGACTTGAAATTGTGGATGAAAGCCAAAAAAACCGGAGAATATACGCACTTCGTATTACGTACCAAACTGGTGGAAGAAGCACTATTTCCACAACAGTTGAAGATAAACTTCTTAAGGATCAAAATCAGGAGCGGGTTGCCAGCATTCAGAGTTACTACTTGGATTCCCATTTTCAACTTTCAAGTCCGATCGGCTTGACGCTTGGCTTGAAGATATCCAATGGGAAAGTGGATGAGGAACAAGCACGGCTTTCTGGTTATAGCGGTTATGTTGCCCTAACCACAGGGTTCTAAATCAAGTCAGCTAAGGGCCTAGGACTGGAATACCTGGCTCTCTGCTGTGAATTTATCAAGGTTTTCCCTATTCAATGGTGCAGGGAACAATAATCGAATCTACCATACCGTGTAGTATCTTTTTGTCATCCGGGCAGATTGTTGCTTGAATGCCAGCAAGTCGAACTTCGTCCCCCACGACAAAATAGTAGGGTCTTAGTAAGGTTCTACCTCTCATCTTTCGCATCTCACAGTTGTTAAAGTCGTAATATGACATCACGATTCGCTTAGATTTGTGAAATTCCTGCAAGATATGTGGTGTCTCTTCGAAGTTGTTTAGAGCTTCTTCAACAGTTTCCTTCCAATCTTCAGTAGCCATGTCATGACCAATTGCTACGCCTTTACTGCCCCAAGCAAGTGGAGAAAAGCCTGAGGGTTTAATTACTAGTTCGCGTTGTTTTTGCGTAACTGAAATTAATTGCCGAAAATCGGTAATGGGTGTTTCATCTAGGGTTAAGCCAGGGATAATCGCATGCGGTGGTAGTACACGAGGATCAATAATCCAAGTATTTGGGATAATCCCTGATAGAAGATGATAAGTATCTTTCCCTAATTCGCGTTTCCAAAATGAGTTTAGCGTTGGATGATGAAATAAGGCAAATAAGAGCTTCTCTTCCAAATATGCTTTTGGGGGCGGTGTTATAATAACATTTCTCTTCTTTGCTGCATGCAAAATGAGTTCGGCTTTTGGAATGTTTTTCAGATCGAAGAGTTCGAAAAACCGATAGACAATATCAACCTGAATGTTCTGCTCATCTTCATGTAGGAAGAGACCACTTTCAGTGAAGATAATGTCACGTGGATGAATAGTTCGAGCGTGTAATCCGAGGTGATTTAGTTCGGAAGCTAACCAAGACATCTCTTGTTGGTAGTCGGAGGCTTCGTCTGAAACAATGATAGCAAGTACTGGCTGATCTTTTTTCGATAGTGAACGAACCATGTCAGCAAATCCAGTCACCATACCATTTGATCCTCCTACAATTTCACAACCCAGTTCTGAATACTGAATACTTAGCCCTCCTGTAAAACCTATACCGCCTGGAATCGAATCAAGCTCACTAATTACCATACCATCTTCAGTAGGCAGGATATCTGGTCGTATGACCTGTGGTAATTGACTTTTGAACCGGCGCATCCGCCCGAGTTCGATGACTGTCTCCGGTTTCCCTTTATTTAAGTAATCCGAATTCCATTTAGGTTGAATTCCTCTAGTACTTTGTGAATAAAGCAAATTACATACTTTGTAAAATTTCAGTAAATGCTTACCTAAGTTTTCCAGCCAGACATGATCTTCTACAGATATGGGGAAGGGAACGGGCGAGATTCTCCATGGAACCTTGCTGTTAGGATGGACTTCACGTCTCTCTCCAGTATATAGGCCACCTTCAGGAATATTTTCGTTGATTCGTAAACATTTATCTTGAACGTTCACCAAAACTCCTTTCTACTAGCCTATAGTTTGATTTGTTTAGCGAAGGTGACATTGTCAAGTTCAGAAATTTCGTGCATAATTTCAATTGGAATACTCTCTCCTATATTAATCAACATGAGTGCTAGCGAACCGATTTGTTTCCTTCCACATGTCATATCGGCAATATTAATTTCATGCTTCCCCAAAACTGTACCAATTCGACCAATCATTCCCGGTATATCTAGATTGTAAATCAGAATAATGTGTCCTTCCAACTTAGCATTAAGATACAGGTCGTCAACTCTCACAATTCGTGTGTCGTCATTTCCAAATGATGTTCCTTCAACTAACTGTTCTGTTTTATCTGTTACAACTGTGACAACAATTGAGTTTGAGAAGTTATCATCTGCCAATTTTTTGGTTTCACTAATTTGGATTCCACGTTGTTGGGTAAGAAGGGATGCATTCACGTAATTTATGTTTGTGTGGAGAGCAGACTTCAGAAGACCCACTTGGCAAGCGGTACTGAGCAAATTCACATCTCCTTTAAAAATATTGCCATTATACTGTATCCGAATTTCTGTAATTTGGCCTTCAAGAAGTTGGCTTTCAAGAAGTTGTGCTTGAAAACTACCGAGTCGTTCTGCTAACAAGAGATAAGGCCTCAATTCCTCAAACTGGTCCATTCTTGGTTGATTGATGGCCCCGTCAATGGGAAAACCGCGTAGTGAATCAATTACCTTTTGGACAATCTCTCTCGCAACATGGTCTTGAGCCTCTGACGTGTATGCACCAAGATGTGGTGTAGCAATAAAGTTGTCAAGTTCCATCAAAGCTGAGTTATCAGGCGGTTCTTTTTCAAAGACATCAAGGGCTGCACCAGAGATCTTTCCATTTTTTAATGCTTCCAAAAGTGCGGTTTCATCTACCAACCCTCCCCGTGCACAATTAATCACGCGACAATTGGATTTCATCATGTCAAACTCGCGGTAACTAATACTATGGTGTGTGTCATTTGTGAGAGGCAAGTGTAATGAAATATAGTCCGAGTTTCGGATCAGTTCATCTTGGTTAACAAGCTGAATGCCCAGTTTCTCAGCCGCATTCGATGAAATGTAGGGATCAAAGGCAATAATTTTCATCCCAAATGTTTGGACACGTTTGGCTACCTCTATGCCAATTCGGCCTAAACCGATTACGCCAAGAGTCTTTCGGTAAAGTTCGTTACCCACAAATCGACTACGATCCCATTCACCATTTCTCAGAGATATGCCGGCGGGAAGAACGCGTCTTGAAAGCGACAACATCAACGTAATAGTATGTTCGGCTGCAGCAACTGTATTTCCGTTCGGAGTATTAAAGACCAGTATCCCTTTTTCGGTAGCTTTATTGACGTCAACATTGTCAATGCCAACCCCTGCACGGCCGATAACTCTTAGTTGATCGGCTGCTGCTAGAACTTTGGTTGTAACCTGTGTTGCACTTCGGATTATCAGAGCATCATAATTACCAATATGGGAAATCAATTCCTCTTCAGTAAGATTGGACTTAACATCTGCTTCAAAATCATCCTGTTTAGCCAAAAGGTCCAAGCCTGATTGGGATAAAGAGTCACTGATCAATACTTTCATGTTTAGTCTCCAAGCTTGAAAAAATATAACACTGCAAAATTCGCTTGTCAACTGAAACAATCCCACCTAACCAGCTGAAAAATCAGTTGCAAATAGTTGTGCAGGTATGATAGCATTCGGACGTCAACAGGTAAGTAAAAAGGCCAAGTAATGAAAAAGTTCATTGTTGTTGAAGTTGCTGTTATTATTGCCCTGGCAATCGGATTTCTGGTTGGCAAATCATTGAATCGTGATGATTTTATCAACTATTATAGGGATGCTGATCGTGCCTGGCAAGAAGCGGAAAAAGCTGATATCCCACCTGTTACTCTCGACGATCTTGATCAAGAACGATTGCAGGAAGTTCGTGCTCTGTACCGCAAAGTTTTCGATAAATACCCCGATAGTGATTGGGCGGATGATGCCCTATACCAATATGCATCTCGTATTTCACGATCTCAAGAAGAACAGTTTACGCTTTTCAGGCGTATTATTAACAACTATCCGGATAGTCTATGGGCAGATGATTCACTTTACGGTATTGCCGTTGCCTATTACCGCTTGGGATCAGAAGCAGCGGAAAATAATCCAGAATTGCAGGATGCAGGCGATACTTATTACGATCGATCGTTTGCTTTCTTCGATCAGGTCATTCGAGATTACTCTGGGAGCGTGCTTGTTGACCAAGCATTATTTAATCGAGCCATGTGTTACTACGGTAAAAAAATGTTTGGGCCAGCGCTAGAACAACTTAGCGCTTTGACCAATGATTTAGCAGATACGTTGATGATTCATGAAGTTATCTACTATATCGGCATGATTTATGTTGAACAACGCAAGTATGAGGAAGCAAGGATAGAGTTTAAGAATGTCATCGATTCGAATCACAAAGAGCTTTCTCCTTTAGCCCAATTTGGTATTGCCCAAACCCACTTTTCCGAAGCAAGTTATCAAAAAGCGATAGATGCGTACAAGAAAGTTATTGACAATTACAGTGCAACGAAATCCGCTGAAGATGCACGATTTTACATTGGGTGGTCGTATCAGAGACTAGAAAAGTATGATGACGCTATTTTGCAACTTGAGGAGGCAATTGAGCTATTTCCTCACAACGAAAATTCCCCTAACTCGCAATTCTTTATCGCCCAGATTTATCATGCTAAAGAAGATTACCAAGGTGCTACAGAGGCTTATCGAAAGGTCACAGATAACACGATGATCGATTACAATACACGCAGGTCAGCTCAATATCGGATTGCAGAGTTGCTTGAAGGAAACAATGATATTGATGGGGCTGTTGAAGCCTATCAACAGTTACTGATAAACTTCCCGGAATTACATCAAACACCAAGCCACCCATCAAATAATATTAATGAGAATTACATTCAGAAGTTAAGGTCGGATCAATTATAGGATTTGGCTCAATCCCTTCCAGAAAATTATTTGGTTGGTTTCGTTAATTTCTGTTACTTTAACCCCCCCTTGACAAGAATTAGACCGATCTGCTAAGATTGAATGGCCAGCAGTAAGTCCAAGAAATAAGCGTAGGTATTGTGCGTGAAGTCAATTAATTTGTTCGTTATTATTGTCTTAGTTTTTGCGTCTACAATGGTGCCATTCTCGGTTAGTTTAGCGCAAAGAGCAAGTGCCACACAGTTAGCCGAGGCTATTCGTGTTGCGCGAAAATACTTGAATTCTGACCGGAATTTTGCTGCTCATGAAATTGAAAAATGTTTTACTGGGGGCATGGCAACATTGGCCCAAAACTGGGATGTACTATCACCTATACATCAAAGAGAGTTTGCAGGTGTTTTTGCCAGACCCCACATTACTGGCATCGTTGGGCGCGACGGTGGAGGTGTCCCACCACGAACCCCAATTACAGGTTCTCTAGTACACAAATTCGACACCCCCCATTTTCGGATACATTATTCAACCAACGATCGTCATGCTCCACCTCTAGATGATTACAGTCCAGCAAATGGGGTTCCCGACTATGTTGATAGAGCGGCAGACGCAGCTGAAAAATCCTATCGTATTGAACTGAAAGGAATGGGATTTAAGGCACCGTATGACGATTTTTGGGCAACGAATAACGGTGGGAATATCAAAGCAGATATTTATTTAGTCAAATTTGGTTCCCTAGGTTTGGCACTAAACAGTGGTATTAGCGGGCGTTTTATTTCAGCTGGAGTAACAGCTATTCCATTTTACCTAATCAATTCCAGAATGTGGGATTACTACGGTCGATCAGAAGGGAATCGTTACATCGATACTACTATCGCCCACGAATACTTTCATGGCGTTCAATTAGCCTATAACGCTAAAATGCCTCCGTGGAGTATGGAAGCCACTGCCACTTGGATAGAATCAAAAGTCTATGATGGAGGAAGAACCGTCTTCAACATTGATCCGAAGTATCAAGGAGATCTGGATCAGTTGATACTTCCCGTTGAATTAGCCATGGAATTGAGGGAAAAACACAAGATTTTTCTATTAACGCCAGATAAAAAGAGCATCCGCGAGGATGTTTCTGTCATAAGAATCCCTCCTGATGAGAAGACGGGAAAAGGACTACGGTGGCGCATCAGGGATCATCGCAGAAACGAGGACTGGACCAAACGTCGTATTTACGAGATTCGCAAATACCGCGACGAACTCAGATTCCATGAAGATTTTGATGATATTCCTGACATCGACAATATCGATGAGACTGATGGTTATCACTATTATACAGGCCAATTACACGATTGGTTTATTATTCCAGACATTTCTCTTGATGAAACAAAATTCTATCATCATTATGGCTCGATGATCTGGTTTTTCTATATAACTGAGCGTTTTGAGATGGATATTGTGAGGAAATTTTTTGCTAAAGCGACACAAGGTGCTGGCCGCGAATATCGCAGCTTTGCTTCCCTCTTTGAAGATTATGGTACTACTTTAGCTGAAGCATTCAAAATGTTTACTGTTTGGAACTACTATACTGCAGATCGTGACGAAGGAAGGCACTATTTTAACGGTAACCGTTTTCCCAGAGTTGCTATTAATCCAACCAATATACATAATTTTTATCCTATTCATCGATATTACAATGACAAGGAAATGCCGGAAGCATTCGGAGCTCGTTATGTTGTGTTTAATCCGCCGGAGGATGGACGGATCTTTGAGGAATTTGCTGTGCGGATAGATGGGATGGATATCGCTCCAATAGACCTGAGAACCATTGAGATCGCAGAGCGTCGTGAAAAGATTGAAAAAGAACTAAGTCGGCTTGGTTCAACTGGCCTGCGTGGATGGGGCGTGAAATTTATCATTCACAAAAACAACGGGACAACTGAAGATACTGAGGTTTTTACTTATCATCGGTCACAAGAAGCACAGATGAATTTTCAGAACTTTGGCAAACATAGCGATATTACTAAGATTGTCTTGATTTTGATCAACATTCATCCTGATATTGAGCAGGTTATTACGCCGGATTATGACCCCCAAACAGGGGAAAACGCAACAGGTGGGAGTATAAGTTATTATGCGGGTGTGCCTCCGGTGGGTAGATTGACCGAACCGAAATTGCGCAAAGGAGAGAACGGTGGAGTTCACATCGAATGGGAACTCGAAGACCTAGCAGGAATCAAACAGATAGCTATCGTCCGCAAGCGATTCGAGCTTAGAACCGATACCTCGCGTCAAACTCTGAAACCATTTCAAAATGCGGCTCAAGTCTTCGATGCTGGTGACCGTGATAACAATGGTGTACCCGATGGAGACATTAACATTGTTGGTTACGTTGAGGCAACGGACACTAACTTTTTTGACTCAACCACTTTTCAAGATATTAACGTGAACCACAAATCGTTTAATCCAAGGGGGGTTGCTTACTTTTATGCTGTTGTTCCCATTGGTCAATATGGCCTGATGGGAACCCCTGCTATTGGCCAAAAGTCTATAACACCTGATTATATCCCTGAAGATAATCAAATTACTGCTGCACCTTCTCAGACCACTTTACACCAGAGTTACCCGAATCCGTTCAATCCTGAGGTTTGGATTCCATATGAGTTAGCCACAGATTCGCCGATCAGTATTGATATTTATACTCCAGTAGGTGAGAAGGTTCGTACTCTAGATATTGGGATGCAATCATCTGGCAGATATATTCATAAAGACTCTGCTGCTTATTGGAATGGCCGAACAGCCACAGGAGAAAGAGTAGCAAGTGGCGTTTATTTTTATGTGCTTCGGACGACGGGCTATGTTGGCAGTGGAAAAATGGTGATCGTTAAATAGCCTTGGATGCAAAAATGATATGCTTAAATATCTAATACATGTCTTAGTTCTTGGATTGTTGATTGTATCCTTTTTTAGTTGTAGTGATGGTGACCCGTTTGATGATCCTGTCATAGATCGGGAACTCGGTGATGTAGAAGGATTGCACGCTGTAGAATTTCCTACCCCATCAAATGGAACATGGACTTATCTAAACCCAGAAAATAATCGTAAGTTCACACTACGGATTGAGGATACCAGGTTTGTTGACGGCTTCGTGTATCGAAAGCTCAATTCCAGTGAGATGCGCCTTTTCAAGATCCCACTTGAGCCATTAAAAGATAAGATACCAGATATGCAAGGTCAAGAAGTCAGTGATTTGGAAGATGTTATACAGACACTTTACAAGGTTCAGGAGCAGATTGCTGAGGGCGAACGAAAGGGAGTATCTGACGAAGAACTTGAACCGCTGAAGGTTGACCAGAAGCAATTGCGTTCTGTCATCGATAAAGACTTCCAAAAAAATGATTTTGGCCTACTAACAAATCGTGCCACGAAAGAATTCACTGTACAAAAGAAAGACGATGAATGGCGAATATTTGAAAATTTTCAGCAACCTTTCATCATACGCAAAGAAGATGATCAATTAGTTGTTTTCACTCGCGAGACTTTTGACCATTTAGCCACAAATGGTCTAGTATTTCGGTGGAAAGGGGTATACTTTCCAGCCTCGATTCCGATTAAGTCCAGATACTTCTTCAAGTCCATTAAGGGCTACCAAGAAGCCGCACTTGATGTTTATCTAACACTTTTGGGTGAAGTTCCTATTTTGCACCAATCCTATTTCATCCCCCAAAAAATGTGGGATTTCCCTCTAATTGTTGGGAAGGAATGGACAGTTTTCGAAAAAGTATCTGTACCCACAACTTTGGTAATTCGTCGAGTTGTTGCTGAAGATGTTGCAGTAGATGTACCAGCCGGTAGTTTCCAAACTTTTCTTGTTGAAGAAGTCGTTGTGGGTATAGAAGATGTTGGGCAACCAGATGAAACGGAAGAAAACGAGGAAGGGAAAAGCGGAGTCAAAACCGATTCAGGGAAACCTTATATTCCACCTGCTCACTACTGGGTAGCTAAAAACGTTGGTGTAGTCAAGTATGATTATCCAAAGTACATTCCAGTCGGTTCACAGCCCAAAATCCATACCTTCGAATTGACAGACTACAATCTACCTGGATATTAAGTAAGTCTGCATGAGATTTCAACTCGTATCGTTTCTAGAACGTCAATCGGAACCTCTATCTTTTATCATCATTATCATCTTGTTGGGTTAATTGCTTCATTGAAGGAACGAATATTCGGTCTCCGTCTGCCAAGCCATTTATAATTTCGAAGTGACTATTGTTTCGCTGCCCAACTTCGATCCTCTTCCTTAGACCTTTTTCTTCATTTTCATCTTTCTTTCCTTTTTTAGCCTTTTTCGTCGTTCTGCCATCGTCGAGTTGAACAAAATACTTTTTTCCACTGTCTATATTCGTTTCTATACCATTCAGCGTATCTCCATCCTGAAGATAAATTTTAATTTCAGTTGGTCCTGTTCGAATGCCACGGGCAGACTTATCAAGCAGAATCTCAGCGTTTCCAAAAGACTTTTCAGGAAAAATTTTGCCTACAGTGGATTTAAACTGCTTACCAACTAAATTTTCAATTGTTATCTCTTGATCAACCTGTAATTTGCTCAGCTCCATTAGCGGGATATTAGCCTGAACTGTTAGAACTTCGGAGATAATAACAGATTCAATCGGTAGTTGTAGAATATCAGATTTTTCAGTAATGATAATGTCAATGTCAGCGGACATTCCCGGCAGCAACTGTGGAGGGGATCCAACAACTTCAACCACAACTTCAAAAGTGACAATTCCACTTGATGTTCGCTGTTGCACGTCCGCACTCGGCGCAATCTCACTTACAATCCCTTGAAAGGTTTTCTTAGGGTATGCATCTACGCGTATCTCCACCTTTTGGCCGATCATTACTTTCGCAATTTCAACCTCGTTAATGTAAGTTTTAACTACCATTTTTGAGAGATCTGCTATTGTAAGAATAGCTGGTCCTTGGCTAAAGGCTGACCTGCCAGAAGTAATAATTTCTCCTTCCTCAACACTCAATTTTGTAATTTTCCCCGAAATTGGGGCTACCATGGTTGTCCAGGCCAAGCGCTCAGTCTCGAATTTGAGGCGACTTTCTGATTCGAGCAAAGCTGCTTGCGCTCCAACTTCAGAATGAACAGTGAGCTCTTTCTGTTGTTCAGAAGTTTCAAGGATTTCCTGAAGTCGTGTTTGAGCGTTCTTTAACTCTGCTTCCAATTGTTTTTGCCGTGCTTCTTGTGCACTTGTGGTTGACTCTAGATTCAACTCTTCTAACTTCAGTGTGGTTTTACGATTCTCAATTGCTCGGTTTCGAGCATAAATATTTTGTCTCTGGGATTCTACCGTTCTTATTTGGGATTCGACATTTTTTCGTGCAGATTCGTATTGTGAGGTTGCTGTGGCATAACTAGCTTTGGCATCGTCTAAAGATTTTTTTGAGATGAACTTTTTTTGAAATAGTTCCGTGCTTCGATTATATTCTGCTTTGGCATTATCATAGTTTATCTTGGAAGATGCAGAATTCGATTGATATTGTTGAAGTTGGATTTCCGCTTGTTGTAAGGCAATTTTTGATTGGTTAAGAGAAATTTGATCTTGCTCCAACAGGTTTCGAGTGGTGGCGATGTTTGCTTGTGCTTGACGAATCTGTTGATTTGAAGTAGCTTGGTTTGAGTCCAAGTTCGCTTGCGCAACTGCAACTGCATTCTTGCTTTGGGCTATTGTACTGTTCTGCTGTTTTTCCGCCAAGTAGATCCTGAGTTTAGCTTGATCAAGCGATGCACGCCGTGCATCGCGACTAGCTTCTGCTTGGTGTTTTTGTTCTTCGATCTGTTGAGGATCAATTTTGATCAATTCTTGTCCTTTCTGAACAAAGTCTCCTTCTTTGACAAGGATTCTCTCAATCTCACCTTCAACGTTTGACCTAACAGCTACAGAAACCAATGGTTCGAGGTTTCCTGTTTCACGAATTTTAACGACAAATCTTCCATATCGAACAACCTCCATTTTGTCTTCTTCTTCCTCTTTCTTGTTACAACCATTGATAATCAAGGAAATAGTAATCGTGTTAACTAAGAAAATGTTGAATAGCAAACGAGCACAATTGCAGAGTTTTTTTTGTTTTTGTTGGAATACAATTAGTTTTTTCATATTAGGCACTGAGAAATGAAATAATACACAGTTTGCCATAGAATGCGAAATGAGGGTGTTTGGGGTAAATAATTATAGGTCACCTAAAGCTTGCTGGAGGGACGTTCGTGCTATCTGGTAATCGTAAAATATACGAACTTGATTGGTGAGAGCACTAGCAAGTGCGGTTTGTGCATCAAGAAGTTCAATCAATATGGCTAGTTCTTGTATGAATCGTTCGCGAATAACATTGAGACTTTGCCTAGCGTCTCGAACTTGTGCATCTGATATCTCAACGGCTTTTGTCACCCGGATGAGATTTAGATAAGCTTGCTGGACGTCCAAAGCAACCGATCTCTTCAGGTCTTCAAGATTTTCCCGGGCTCGTTCCAGCTGGAGTTCGAGCTCACTGACCCGCCGCTTAGTTGTGCCTCCGTCGAAAATAGGAAAGTCCAATGTAGCAGCAAAACGCCAGTAACGCAAATGACCAAGATCTTCTGTATCATCAAAGTAATCGTCCAGATTAAAATCATGACTATATTGGGCATTTAATCGAGGAAAACGATTAAGTTTTGCCAACCTAAGGGCGTATTCCGTTTGCTTGATATTTGATTTGGTTACCATAAATTCAGAACGGGCTTTAATAGCGCGACTAATAGCTTCATCCAGTGAAATATCAACTGTTTCGACTCTGTTTTTCGGTTCCTTGTTCTCAATAACACGAATTCGAGTTGCTGGATTAAGCCCCATAACACGTGGTAAGTTAGCTAGTGCGATATCGAGTTGGTTCTGATCATTGAGTAGTGCTAATTCGCTATTAGCTTCACGGACTTGTGCAGTGGCAATATCAGCTTCAATCTGAATTCCTGCTTCCACATAAGCTTCAACTCGTTCTCGGTTCTCACGGGATCTATCTAGGTTTTGTCTGTCAACTTTCACCAACTCCTGTGCTTTTAAAACTTCATAATAAGCTTGAGTTACTCTAAAAACCAAATCTTGACGAATTTGGTCATTTTGAACATCAACCAAATTTTTAGTCTCTCGTGCTTGTAAGAGGCCAACGTTTCGCTGTCCATGATCCCAGATTGTGTAGCGTCCAGTGACTCCAAAATTATAATTATTCCGCTCAAATCCAAAATCAACCTGTTTTGAAGCAGAATAACCTCCGTTCAGAAAAAGATCTGGATAGTAAAGCGCTTGGGCATTTTTAACTCGTAATTCCTCAATCTTTGCGCTGATTTGCCCATTTTTTATATCACTTGAATTCTTCTTGGCTATCGCGATGCATTGCTTGAGCGTAAGAGGTTGAGATAAATCGTAGACGGCATCAGCCTGAACAACAGCAACCGGAGGAATATTCCTAATTCTCGGATCTTTTTGAATTTGACCTTTATTCTTCCCTCCAGGCAAAATAAACAACTCCGGTCTCAGATTATTTCCATCTTTTCTCAGATTATTTCCATCTTTGGAAATGTCAGCAGGATTTTCCTTCTGCTGAGCCTCGATCTCAAAATTTTCATCCTGTTCCTCTTCCAATTCAAATTCAGAGACCAAAATACTTTGTGATTCTAGCTGTGATAAAACTGGTTCTTCAGGTTCCAAGATGTCATTTCCATCTTCACTCAAGACAAACAAGTCATTTCCTGTCGTGCTTTGACTACCTTGTTCAACCGTGGGAGAGGAGATTTCGGGGATTGGTGAAGCCTCTTCTTGTCCATCAACAACAGATGATTCTCTTTCCTGTCGTCCTATATCTGTGAGGATATTACTTTGTGACTTAACTGAAAAATTGGTTGGCTGTGCTGACTCGGGAAAGGCAAAATCAACCCCTTCTTTTGGTAACAGATCAACTACAATCCGATTTGGTTGGGTTAGTGTAAAAATCTCTGATTTCACTCCCCCAAAACACAGAAGATCAAGTTTCAATTGATTACTGGGTAATTCTATAAGCTTAATATCCTTCACTAAAATTGAGTTGGAAACTTCAACTGATCTTTTTAGCTTAACACTCGAATGAATTATGGTATTAGAAATGTACAGGGTGACGTAAGTGGAACCAATATCTCTCTTGTAGGTGGTTGCCTTGTTAAATTTGAGGACAATACGCGCTTTACCATCTTTATGATGGTAATGGGATCGTATATTCACAAGCTGAGGAAGGTCAGAGTCCAACCCAGATTCAAGAGATTCATTTCCCTCCTTTTTAGACACAGAGGAAGTGGTCAACAGTGATTCTTCCAATTCTTTTGGTTTTGAAGGAATAACGCCAGTTTCTCTAGCCTGCTTTAGATCTATGATAATGCGACTGGGACCAGAAAGCCTGAAAACTTCCGATTTTATTGGTGGGCGAAACGAAAAAGTAAGTTGAAGCTTATTTTCGGCTAGCTCTTTCAGTTCTGATTTTTTTGTTAAAATTGGGTCAGAAACAACAGCAGCAACCTTGGATTTCACCTTCGGAATGGCTACTGTGTTTAATATGTGTAAGGTAGTATGATCAGACTTAACATTCTCCTTGTAATTAACATCTTGATTAAACTCAAGCACGATACGGGTTTTTCGATCTTCATAATGATAATGATATCTTATATCAATAAGTTGGGCCAACTCCGCTAGAGCTGAGATGTATCCTCCTGATGCCCAAAAAAACACAAGGGCACATACACGAACAATAAAGTAGCGTCGCGTTCTTATTTTCGTCATCCACGTCTCCTAAAACCCATATCTCTAAACACCACGCTAATTGGACGTAATTAGAAAATCAAAGTTTATAGGATTTTCATGACTTTCTTCTTGAAACTATTATTGCATTTTGCTAGAATTTTGGTGGAGGATTTCGGATATCTTTGGCTTTACTCAATGCATTTTATTTTCCCTTCGTGCTTTTTTATCATCCGCTTTTATTTTTTCATGGTGTGAAGGAAAGCCAATTTAGCACGTTGCTAGCTTTACCTTGGAAAAGACAAAGAATCCCGTGAGTCTATAGTTCACAGGCAAACTCTATAATGAGATGATCGCTCATTTAGGTCTTAATTTGGCGCTTGACAGGTTTTGCTGTATAAGAGCATTCGATTCTCTTCTTGAACTTCCGCGTAACAGAAAGAGAAAGGGAATCGTTTACACTTATTGGAACAAGTCATCAAGTCATTATGTACAGTTTTTAAAATAGAGTCGCTTCCAATGTTGCTAAATTCAGATGTCGTTTTATAGCGTTTCGGATTTTAACGCTATTAAGATCGCTAAGGCCAAATAGATGTTTGGTGTCAGAACTGGAACCTGAGCTTTATGCTATAACCAGATTGGAATAGAAATGCTTTTCAAAATTATTAGTTACAGAAAGTTTAGGGCTCTTCAGGAAGAGCAACGAAAATTAAAAGATCAATGTACTGAGCTGGAAGCAGAAATTAGTAAATACCAGCAGCAAGAGGATCATCTTAACCAAGAATTGCATAAGAAAGATGAGTTATTAGAAGAACAGCTGATTAATCTAAAAAAAATGGGGCAGGACTTTCAGGGTCTCGAAGAAGAATACCGTCTAGTACAAGAAGAAAGTGAGGCTAATAGATCGGAGAGAATTGAACTCACAATCAAAGATCTTGGAATGAGTCATGATCAAATTAAAAAGCTGTGGAGCGACAGAACCGAATTAATCGACATGTACATTGATAAACTATACTCGTTAGCTAAGCATTTCGCTAAGACAAGTAAAGGATTACAAAAGAACCGTGGTCTCTTTCTAGTTCTTGCTGATTATCGAAACATGGAAGGGTCTAATTTTTCTGAATTCCATTACGGCCAAGAAGAACATCTTGAACAAGATATCTACGAAGGGATTGATCAGCTCCCGCACCTCTTCTCAACAAAAATTAGTGAAGTTTTGGCTTATATGGGAGAAAAAACAATCATCAAGGATAAATCCGGGAAAATTACCGGTCATGAGGAACGAGACGGGTCACTATTAATCAATTTACAGGGAGTTGCGTTTCGGTCATGTATGATGGTTGAAGGTGTACGTACTTTTCGTGTGTATAATAGGGTTGATCAGCTACAGAAAGGTAGTTCTCGTCACAATGCTGCGATTTATGCGTCCTCGCTTGCTGAGGTAATGGCATCTATTGTTGTGAGTGAGGAAAATAGCGAGGTCACACTGTTCATTGATGGACAATTTATTAAACGATACGACCCACACCTTGATATCGAAATTACTCAGGAACAGGAATTAGAGACGGAAATCACGGAAGAAAAACTAGAACTTATAGAAAATGAGATGACCTTTCAGGATGATGAAGTTGAAGCAGTTGAAGCAGTTGAAGAAGTAATTAACGAAGAAGACATTGATATTGTCGAAAAAGTTAATGATGAGGACAATGAGACTTCCATAGAACTTGAAGAAGATGAGCTAGAGCACGACGAAAATAACACATCAAGATTAGCAGACAAAGTTGCTGTTGCACAACCTCAAGCCTGATTCTCCGAACAGACTCGTTCAATTTCGTCAATTGTTTTCGGTATTCTTGCTGTCAGAACTTCATTCCCCGATTTAGTCACTAAGACGTTGTCCTCGATACGTACACCGATTCCCAGATACTTGGGATCTATGTTTTTACTGTCAATATTGATATATAAACCTGGTTCAACTGTTATCACCATCCCAGGCTCGAAGTTTCGGTGTTCATCTCCTTCTGCGGTTCTGCTAACATCATGTACGTCTAGTCCTAACATATGCCCCACGCTGTGCATATAAAACTGTCGGTATTTTTTATCTTTGATCAACTCATCTGGGTCTCCCTTTAGTAATCCAAGTTTGATCATTCCTTCCGTTAGTTGACTAACCGCTCTTCTATTAACTTGATCGATTGTTATTCCAGGTTTTATCATATTGATCAGTTCTATTTGTGTTTCAAGGACAGTTTGGTAGACTTGGCGTTGTACATCGGTGAATTTACCATTGGCGGGAAATGTGCGTGTGACATCGCCATTATAATATTTATATTCACAACCAGAATCAATCAGTACAAGTTCATTATCTTGAATCTGCCGGTTATTGTCAATATAGTGTAAAATTGTCGCATTCTGGCCGCTAGCTAGAATTGTTTTGTAACCCGGGTAGCTCTGCTGTGCTTGGTGGTAAATTGATTCCATCAGTGCTGCGATTTCATACTCGTACATTCCGGGTTGTGTTACTCGCATAGCTGCTAAGTGAGCATCAGCCGTTATTTCAGTTGCGCGACGAATACGGTGGATTTCCTCCTCGTTTTTGATAACACGCATTTCTGCAAAAAACTCAGAGGGATCAATTATCGTGTTGGGGCCAATACCTTTGGTTGAACGGGTGTGACGATTTTGTTGTATAAAACCGATAATTTTTTGGTCTAAAGGTCCGTTATCAAAAGTGTAATATATCCGATCCGTTCCATTAATATAATCTGGTATTTTCTGGTCGAATTCCGATATTGGAAACCCTACATCAGCTCCAAAGTCCTCGATGGCACCATCGATACCAACTCGCTTTCCATCCCAAATTTCACGTTCACAGTCTCTAGGCTGAACAAACATAATGAATTGATGTTCTGGGTGATCCGGGGCGATTACGCAAATTGAGTTCGGTTCTTCAAAACCAGTTAGATAATAGAAATTGCTGTTTTGACGATAAGTATACTCCATGTTGTGTGTGCGTATGGCTGGTATTGCGGCTGGAATAATGGCAACCCCCCCATTAAGTCGTTTTGCGAACTGGTCTCGATTTTGTTTGTGCATACAACCCCTTCTCTTTTTAATATTCGCATCTTAGCAAAATCAGAAGAGAACGTCAATATACTTGTTGTATAAAACCTGAGATAAATAAATTGCAGAAACGTTTCTCGCATGGTAGAATTTCTAAGTTTTGGGATTCCAAAGGGAATATTGCATATTAACGCAATCTGTTTCAGACATTGATCTCATGCTACTAGACTTATAGTTTAAAGTGCTTTGGCAGAAGAGTTTTTTTGTTGCTGTATCCAATCTTTTATTCTCTCTCCGTTTACTAAATTTTGCTGAGGATACCTATGTTTTATCATCCGACTAAATGTCCACGATGTAACCATAGTAACGTATTTGGTAAGATCAGATGTGGAAAATGCTTGAAAGCTCTTTATACTGAAGATCTAAAACCGTTAAGGGGACTTGATATTTTTGCCAGCTCTCGCCCTCACCAAGGATACAGGGCAGAAAATAAACCGCATTGGGTGCTTAAAAGCACACATATCAAAGCAAATCCTCTCTCTCAAATGGGAACGTTTGGGTTAGATGTTGTCGTTACTATAGTTAATGAAATACAACGTATTGCTAAGGATTTGACCTATGTTATTCGTGTCATATTCAAATTCCCTCCCGATGAAAGGTAAATTTAGCTTGAATGTTTAGCAGTGTGTTTGAATACCTTAATGAGACGAAAAAGCAAATAGATGCCCATATTTCCGATTTTCTACCAACAGCCCATGGAAATCCAGAGATTGATTTTTTATATCGACTCATGCGTGATTACCCGATGCGGCCAGGTAAGCGGTTGCGGCCTGCTCTTTGCTTTCTTACTTGCGAGATGTTTGGTGGCAAAACTCAAGATGCAATTCACACTGCGACTGCATTGGAACTTTTACAGAGTTGGCTTCTGATACATGATGATATCGAAGACGAATCCATATTGCGACGTGGCGAACCGTGTCTTCACCATCAACATGGCGTTCCTGTGGCAATTAATGTGGGTGATGCACTCCACTGTAAAATGTGGGAAATGCTTAACCAAAATGTTAGTTTGCTAGGTTACGAACTGAGCTTTCAGATTTTATCTGAGTTCATTCAGTTGAGTAATCGAGTTGTTGAAGGCCAACACATTGAACTAAGTTGGATGCGGGAAAAACGATGGGATGTTTCTGAAGAAGATTATTGGATGATGTGCGTTCAGAAAACGGCTTGGTATACTTGCATCACACCTTGTCGTCTTGGAGCATTGATCAGCAGTACCGTCAAGCCCGACCAACTGGCCCAATTCGTGCAGATAGGATCCGATCTTGGCGTCGCCTTTCAGATTCAAGATGATGTCTTAAATTTGATTGGTGAAGAAGGTACCTATGGGAAAGAAATCGCAGGCGACATTAGCGAAGGCAAGCGAACATTGATGTTGATTCACCTGTTTCGTTCTTGTACTCAGAATGAATCTGCAATTTTAAAAAAAATTATGAGTAAGCCACGAAAAGAAAAAACGGAAGTCGAAGTTTACGATGTGTTGAATTTGATGAAAGAATATAATTCGATTCAGTATGCAGAACAAAAATCAAAGCAATTTGCAAAAAAGGCGAGTGATGGCTTCGACCAAGTTGCAAGTGCCTTACCTGGTGAGCCAGCGAAGCAGGTTTTTAAAAATTTAATTGATTTTGTGATTGAAAGGCAATACTAGATTTTTTATTATTTGGTTATTTTAATGGAGGAATAATATGTCGGTTACTATTTCAGGGGGTAAATTAAGAAGAATTACACGGCTCGCGGGTTTGGATGGTCGGTTCAGGATGATGGCTATCGATCAACGTGGTTCGATGGAACAGGCTATTCAGAGTGCAACTGGTGAAGAAGCTGCTTATGAACAGGTAGCTAAGATGAAAACGATGATCACAAAGATACTTTCGCCAAACTCAACCGCAGTCCTTACAGACCCCATTTTCGGGTATCCGTATTCGGTAATGGATGTCCCACGTGATGTAGGGTTACTCCTTGCGTTTGAAGAATCAGGTTATGTCGACGATGGTGTTGGAGAAAACGAACGAGCCTCGGTTCAGATCGCCAATTGGAACATTGAAAAGGCTATACGTTCAGGAGCAGATGCCATTAAGTTGTTGATTTATTATCATCCTGATGCATCTCCAAGTGCATGTAATCACCAAAAAGACTTTACAAAATATGTTGGTGAGCAGTGTCAGAAGTACGATCTTCCATTCTTGCTTGAGTTTGTTTGTTATTCGTTGGATGGCGAATCAACAAATACCCTTGAGTTCGCTAGTCAAAAACCGGATCTTGTCATCCGTAGTGTGGAAGAATTTACGAAGCCGCAATACAAAGTCGATATTCTTAAAGTGGAATTCCCTGCCAATCTGAAGTTTGTGGAAGAGTACAAAGACCGAGATTTCTATATGGGAGCACCTGCGTACACTTTAGGTGAAGTTGAAGAATTTTGTCGGGACCTCGATGCAAAATCGACCTTGCCATGGGTAATACTCAGTGCGGGCGTGGATATTGAAGAGTTTATAGAAAACGTCAAGATTTCATCTGCACATGGAGCTAGTGGTTTTTTGTGTGGTCGAGCAATATGGAAAGATGCTGTTCCTCTATATCCCAATGAAGACGCGGTTGCTGAGTTTCTGCGAGGAGAAGCCAGCGTTAACTTCAAGAATTCAAATATAGCGGTATCTAATGCCACTCCGTGGTTTGATCATAAAAGTTTTGGTGGCCTGAAAAATATCGACCTCGATAAGAAAGGCTCAAATTGGTACGAAATTTATTAGATAATCTTCTTAGGCCAAATAGTCTACTCAGTAAAGTGCTACACCGTTTCCTAGATACCAAAAAAGTTTCGCAATCTGGTAAAGATTCCCTTCATTCCCATCAACTTTTTTCCTTGGTCGTCAACTATGCATTGAAACTTTTTAAGCTCTGTCTTGATGTCACTGAGGTCACGGGACATCGCTGCCGTTAGATATTTTTTATCTTCTTCTAACAAGAGAATTCGTTCTTCCAAGTTTTTGAGCTGTGCTTGGTGCATTGAGTTCATCGCCCGAGTTGATATATACTGGTTTTCCTGGCCCGAAAAGCGTGACTTTTGGGAATCAGGATTCTTCGTCATAGTAGTCTCTACTTTGGCAGGCTTTAACAAAATGAGCAAATAGTTTCTGGGTAGGTAAATGTCGTTTCCACATCAATTCAGAGTGAAACTGCACACCAATGGCGAATCGGTGCACTAAGCTTTCAATGGCTTCAATTATGCCGTCCTTGGCTCGGGCCGCGACGACAAAGTTATGCCCCACTTCGTTAACGGCTTGGTGGTGAAAGGAGTTAACGCGATCGGTTGTTGTTTCAAAAATCTTATGCAGAATAGTATCAGGTTCGATTTCAATTGTGTGAGACGCGTACCACCCTGCACCTTTTTGCGAATGACAAACTTCCGAATTGGTATTTTCAGAGGCAATATCTTGACAAATTTTGCCTCCACTGGCAACTGCTAACATTTGTATGCCACGACATATACCCAGAATTGGTATATCCTGATTTAGTGCTTTTTCGAGAAGGCTGAGTTCCATTCTGTCTCGTACAATATCAACATTACCAATTTTTGGATGCGGTTCCTCTCCAAACACGAGTGGGTCTACGTCACCTCCTCCGGATAATAGAATACCATCAATGTAGGAAAGATAATCATCAGCTAATTCGATACTTTCAGTATGAGGTAAAAACATTGGAACACCACCAGAATTCTCAATTGCTTGCGCGTAGTCGCATGAAATGATGTTATACTGAGAGAAATATGGGGAGTCCCCTCCAATTTTACTGGCAGTCAGACTACAGGTTATGCCAATTACAGGACGCATTTCCAATTTTTTCGAGTAAAGTTATTAATGTTAATGGTGACAAGTTATGATAATATTACCTGCGATTGATCTACGTCAAGGTAGATGCGTAAATTTAATTCAAGGGCATGCACACAAGGAAACCGTTTTTTCTGAATATCCAATTGATATTGCAAAACAATGGGAGCAACAAGGTGCAGAGTACCTCCATCTAGTCGATCTTGATGGAGCATTTCAGAAATCATCTCAAAATCTTAGAATCATCCAAGACATTATCGAGTCCATTTCAATACCAGTCCAACTGGGTGGAGGAATTCGGGACATCCATCAGCTCAATCAGGTTTTTGAAGTTGGTGTATCACGTGCAATCATCGGAACAGCTGCGCTAAAAGACCCGGACTTTCTCAACTTCTCCGGCCAAGAATATGGCAAAAAAATTGCCGTTGGCATCGACGCCAAGGATGGGGCAGTTGCAACCGAAGGCTGGCTTGATGTTTCTGATAAGTCAGCACTTGATTTTGCTGTGGAAATAGAAAAGTCTGGAATCAAAACCATAGTCTATACCGATATTAAGAGCGACGGGATGCTAAAAGGCCCAAATCTCGAAGCAACCCGAAAGATTATCGACATTGTTAAAGTTGATGTCATTGCTTCCGGTGGTATCACGTTCCCAGCAAACATCATGGCACTTAGGGACATTGGTGCCTCTGGAGCTATTGTTGGTCGAGCACTGTATACTGGAACCTTGAGCCTTCCCCAAGCTATCAATGCGGCAATACTCTAAAATTCCATTTATTCATCAGGGCGGATCCAACTTACGACATCTTCTTTTTCACCGGTGCCCCCTTCTATCCCATCTGCACCGAAGGATATGAGATCATACCCAAAGCGGTTATGCACACCGGGACGGATATAGATATAATCTCTACCCCAAGGATCTTTGATGATCGGAATTTCAAGGTATGGCCCATTCCAATTGACTGGCATAGGTGCAATTTCTGGTTTCTCCCAAAGTGCAATTATACCTTGATCCGTTGACGGATAGTCGCCATTGTCTTTGGCATATGTATCAAGTGCAATCCCTATTTTCTCGATCTCCTCGGCCGCTTCGGCGTTGGCAGCTTTCCCGGACTGACTTAACAACCGAGATGAGAAAACCACACCAACAACGCCAGCAATGACTATAATAACGAGCAAAACTTGTGTTGATGTAAACCCTGAGTTATTCTTTTTCTTGGGCAATCTTATTACTCCAGTGGATTCGTAAGCAAGTTTGGATTGTAGCATAATCCCCAAATTCCTGCAACACCTAACTAGGTAGATATGTTTTCGGGACCAGTTTATGTACTGCTGAGATTATCAGCTCTTCAACTTCCGGCCTAAAATAAGTTGGGCGATCAAAGTAAATCATAGCATCTTTTCCTTCATAACCACCTTCGTTCAGTATTCGAACGGATGGGATATAGCATGGCAGATCATTTGAATATGCATTAATCCAGAGCCGGTTATGATCTAGTTCATTCTTCAATCGGTGTGCAAAATCAACGACAACTTCACCTGCTAGAAAAACCATCAATAGCTCTCCATTGAATTCCCAAATTTGTATGGGGTAGGAAATTGCTGTTTGGAGTTTCTCACCACTATCTAACTTTTTCAGTTGGATTTTCGCATGATACCCGATTGCCCCTTGTTGTTCGGCACGTTTTTCCCATTCTTTACGGTTTGGTATAGTATCAAATGGTAGCGATATACGTTTGATACATCCATTCAATTTCCCTGTAACCGGTTTCATTCCAAATTTAACTAAACGATTAATTTCATCAGCTAAGGTCTGACCGTGTTGATGAGCATGTTTGAATTCGCCTCTTGGGTGTGGATTGATATCAGCTGCACAACCGAGAGATATATACGCCATCGCATGTGAATAAGTAGTTTCTATTTGCTCCATTGCATATCCTGCCCAGTCACCATGAATACAATTGAGATTCAGCGTCGTTGTATGACATGCATAACTCGCCCAAATTGCGATTGGATTTCCATCTTTGTTACAAGCAAGAAGCACGGGCAGAGAATGATCAACAGGACCATCCACGTCGCGACGATTTTTGCCAAAACCAACGCTTCCAATTGCCCATGCCAAGTGAGCTGGAACACAACAGTCAATGGCAGATCTCGCAACACTCTCAAGTTGATTGGCTAATTCAACCGTATATTTTTCAATTCTTTGTTGATGCTTAGCAGGAATTGGTTGGCCAAATAAAGTTGGCAACATGCCACTGAGACATGGAGCTGCATGTGTATGGGTCGAGCATATGACAAACCGTTCCTCTGAAACCCCAGCGGCATTTCCCAAACGATTAGAAACTTCTTTAGTTAAATGATCCGGTATTCCAACATTTTCCACCAAAATCATTACGAATGGATCGTTATCTTGATAGCTAATCACCAAAGATTTAGCGTAAATTCTTTGGGTGATCTCACTAGTTTCTTCACGTCTAGCCCCGTAGCCACTAAGCCGAATAGGATAGTCTGGCGTAATATCTATTTTTCCAACACCTACTTGATACTGTAGATTTCCCATAATTTTTCCTAGTTGCTTATGGGACTTTCGGAATTTGAATTGGCCTTCCTGCGATTGCGGATTGGTTAGCACATATCGATACAAGTGCTGACCTAAGCCCATCAGCGTAGGAGGATTTTACAATAGATTGATCGTTGGCCTGAATGGCGCTGATAAAAGCCTCATCTACTGAAACCTGTGGAGTGTCTGGAACCTCAATTTCTAAAACACCTTCTGGCACAATTGTAAAATTCCCCCAACCTAACTGAAGTACAACATGCTCATCAAGAATAAAATCGGTTCGCATACTACCTCCACCACGAATTAACGCTGACGTCGTAGTGATATAGCCAACTGCTCCATTTTCAAATTGGAGTGTTACCACTTCTGCATCAGGAATAGTATTATTTTCCTGATCAATGTTAATACGCATACTATCAATTTTATAAACTTCGGTTATCTCCCCAGCTAAATAGCGGATCATGTCGATTTGGTGCGTGGCTTGTTCATGCAACATTCCTCCTGATTTTGCCATTACTCTCCACCAATGTTCTGGGCCACCAGCAATTCCTCCCCAACGATGACAAGCAACCATACCGATTGTTCTATTGGCAAGAAACTCCTTCAGTGTACTTTCTGCGTTCTGGTACCTTCCCTGATAGCCAACACCGGAAATCACGCCCGACGTTTTAGTTGCCTCAACAACTGATAAACCATGCTCAAGATCCATCGTAACCGGTTTTTCAACGAAGATATGAAGCCCGTTCTCAGCTGCGATCTTTTCAATCTCAGAATGCGCAAACGGTGGTAGGCAGAAATAAACAGCATCGAGCTCTGTTTCATTGATCATTTTTTCTGCATTTGTATAGGCAATTCCCCCATATGTTGCCACTGCTGAGCTTACTCGTTCCTCAGAAATATCGCATAAAGCAACGATTTCCGCGTTTTCAAGAGTGGTCAAAGTACTCAGGTGAGAGTTTGCCATTCCTCCAGTACCAATACATCCAACTTTCACTTTTTCCATTTTTAGTTAATTATCCTTTCTAATGTATTATAAGAATATATATGAGAACGTTATCGATATGCATTTCAGTTTTGTTTTATTGAATGAAGGATTTCCATTAATCCTTCATAGGATTGCTTTGTACTCTTTATTCCGTTGTCACCTGGAAGACGAAAGTGCGTTTCAAGTGCAATGACACCATTGTAATTATCGTGTTGCAGTGCACGTAGATGCGCTTGGTAGTCGATTTGGCCAGTTCCAACTGGCAACCAAACGCGTTTACCATCAATAAAGCCTACATCCTTAACATGTACATGAATAATGTGCTCCTTGATGCGTTGATAACCACTCGGCGATGGGTCAGGATCTCCGGCAGCGTATGCGTTTCCCGGATCCCAAATTAATTTTAGGTGAGGTGACTTGAAATGATCAAATAACCTCACTAAGTCCGCACTCGTTCCAATGTTACCGGAACTAACATTCTCGAAGCCTAAAATTATCCCTTCGCGTTCAGCAATTTTGACCGGTAGCTCCATCTTGGCAAAGATACGCTCCCATGTTTCGTCGTCAATGTTTTCTTCCTTCCAAAACGAAAACAAACGTACAACATTACTATCAAATAAAGGTGCAATTTCAATAGATCTCATTAAGTGCTTTATATGTTCGGCATATTCCTCGTCGTCATCAAGATGACATCGGAGAGTTAAGGAATCAATGTTTGTTACAATCATGCCACTTTTTTTAACAATGCTGATCACTTGGCTGAGTGTTGCATCATCTACCTGACAGATGTTTTTTCCCCAAAGACTGTGCAGCTCAATATATTTAAGCCCCCAAGATTTTGCAACTTCAATTGCTTCAACAAGATCCTGACTGATTTCATCTGTGACGACACCAATTTTGAACATCTAATATTTCCTTTTGTGCTTGTTGTGTGTGCTTACCATTTGGCGTTGTAAGCGAAACGTGGACGGTTACTGGTATTCTTGCTACCCGCATGGGCGCAGAAATAGTGATAAAATAAGATGTCCCCCTTTCTAGGTATCAACTCAACTGGGTTATCAAGACCTACCGTGCGAATATCTTTACCAAGTTTCCACACGTATTCGTATTTCTCAATATCACTTTCCAATAACATGCGGATTTTGTGGTGAGATTCAGGCCAAACAACAGTACCACCACCATGTTGATCGACATCATTAATATAAGTCATAGCAGCAATTCGAAAAGGACGCGGAAGAGATTTATGTCCATGTTCCTTGATCGCATGATCTATATGTGGATGTGGCCAATCCCATTTACCTTCACTTGGATAAGTATTTATAGCGAAGATCCCACTTGGTTTATGAAACGTGGCTGGTTCATCACCAGAAAGTTGGGTTGTGGCAGAAAGAAAATCATCTGTATAGCAAGCTATCAAATCAGCGTCGTTTGAATGAAAAACGGATTCTGCTCCTTCCCAACTCTTTGGTTCATTTGGGGTGAACCCTAATTCCTGCCACATTTTTTCTTCAGCTTTGGCTGAAACTTGATCAGGGATAAGGCCTGATACTAACAGATAACCGTCTTGAAAATATTGACCTACCTGTTTATCCGATAAGATCCTCTTTGTCATTTATAGTTTCCTTGTCATAATAGACTTAACATTACAACGCTCTATGGAATTTCAACATTCTCAAAGATTCTTTGTATGACTTCCTCAGAAGAGATTTCTTCAGCTTCAGCCTCGTAACTAACGATAATTCGATGCCTTAATACGTCTTTGCCAATTGCATGCACATCCTCTGGTGTAACGTACCCGCGTTGGCATAAGAATGCGTGAGCTTTGGCTGCCATTGCCAAAGAGATTGTTGCACGTGGAGACGCACCAAATTCTATCAAATCAACAAGGTCCTCCAGTTGAGACTCTCGTGGGTTTCGTGTTGCAGAAATTAGTCTAATAATATAATGTTCAATCTTTTCGTCTATATAAATTTCGCGGACAACAGATCTTAGTTGAACAATTTGTGGAGGTGAAATCACAGGTTTAATCGGTGTAATATCACCATACGTCATTCTGCGAAGAATAGCTAGCTCTTCTGAATTCGTCGGGTAATCTACTTTTACTTTGAGCATAAAGCGGTCAACTTGGGCTTCGGGTAATGGGTATGTACCTTCTTGTTCTATTGGGTTCTGGGTTGCTAAAACCAGAAATGGGTCATTTAAAAGATGAGTTTCATCACCAATTGAAACCTGCCGTTCCTGCATTGCTTCCAGAAGAGCACTTTGCACTTTTGCTGGTGCACGGTTAATTTCATCTGCTAGAACTATATTGGTAAAGATCGGTCCTTTCTTAGTGTAGAATGTTGCCTGCTGAGGATCGTATATGAGGGTTCCAATTAAATCGGCAGGAAGAAGATCAGGTGTAAACTGAATACGGTTGAAGTTAACTGAAAATGCAGATGCTATTGACTGTACAGTTGCCGTTTTGGCCAATCCAGGAACGCCTTCAAGCAAAACATGCCCATTGCACAGCAACCCAATAATCAAACGTTCAATCATCTCCTTTTGACCAATAATAACTTTACTGACTTCATCAAATATTGCTTCGACAAAAGTGCTTTCTTCTTTTATTTTAGCGTTTAGTTCGTCAAGATCAAATTTCTGCATCTGCGTTATTTTCTAATTGTTTTTCCAGAAATTCTTTTGTGGATACGTAGATCTCCATCAGGTTGGCTCGAAGAAGACGATAATGTGAGAATTCAACCATGTCACAACCTCGAAGGATTTCACCGACGTGGTCAACAACCAAATCTGTTGAACTATTTGGTAAACTTTCCAAGATTTGTGTTGTTGTTAGTCGTTTCATTTTGATTCCGTATTTTTCAGAGATGTAATCCTTCACAAGATTAGCTATCAAAGCATAGCTTTTTTGCAATTCCTTGTCATTTATATTCAAACGGAAAATCTGCTCTAAATCTTCAAGAGCAGATTCCTCTAGCCCCTTCAACCGCGTTTCTTGGGTGCCTTGACTGTAGTATGGGTAGATAGATGCAGTTTTACAATTGTACGAGAAGGGTTCACTCAACATCGTCACATCTGGGTTTTCTTTACCACCAGTTTTCTTTAGAGTTTTTACTAGCGATGTCTTTCTTCGCTTTACCCAAAAGTAGACTCCGCCAACAATACATATCAGAAGCAAAGATGGGAGCATCACTCCAATTAAAGCCCAAGTAAGATCAGAACTTTTTTCCCCGTCTACATTCGCAAACAAGATTTTTTTAGAAGTAAACAAGAGAACAGTTAAAATTGCCAAAATCGTTTTCGTATAGTTTGTCACCGAAAATCACTCTTTGTATAGGCTATACTTTTTGGCTTTTCTGAATATTGTTTGTCTTGAAACGTCTAGTATTTCTGCTGCTTTCGTCTGGTTATTGTTTACATGGTTAAGCGTTGCATGAATCACTTCTCTTTCAATCTGTGACATTTTCATTCCAACTTCAACATCTATAGCTTTTGAAGGATGTTTGACTTTGTCTATCGGTGTGGAAGTAGGAAAGTATTCACTATTGGCATCAGATTCTAGGATGTGTGAGGGAAGGTCATCCTCGTCAAGTTCATTCCGATCGGACAAAATCACGATTCCTTCGATCACGTTACGTAACTCGCGAACATTTCCTTTCCATTCATAACACATCAAGAGTCGAAGCGTGCGCGGAGTAATCATTTTCACCCCTCCTCGATTTTCCCGACAAAATTCTTCAATAAACGCCTTGATTAGCAAAGGAATATCTTCTTTCCGATTGCGAAGCGGAGGCAACTCAATTTTGACAATATTTAATCGATCATATAAATCTGCCATAAACTTTCTGTTGGACACTTTTTCTTCGAAGTTTAAGCTGGTAGAACAAATAATCCGCACATCAAGTTTGACCTTTTGATTCTTGTCAGTTTTTTCAAATTCCTCATTTCTCAGCACATGAAGGAGTTTTTCTTGGCTATTTAGACTTAGCTCGTCTACATGTTTAAGAAACAATGTACCTCCGTTTGCTATTTCAAATTTCCCTTTTCGGACATGGTATGTATCCTTACCGAGTTCAGTTCCAAATAGTTCTGATTCTGTTACTGATTCACTCGACGCTGCACAATTAAGAGCAACAAATCGTCCTTTTCTCAAACTTCGGTAGTGAATTGTACGAGCTGTAAGTTCTTTTCCGGTTCCTCGTTCGCCACAAATCATGATGGTAGCGTTTGTTGGTGCAACCTGACTAACCAGTTGTCGGATTTCTTGGATTTTTGGCGAGTTCCCAGTTATTTGCAACAAACCAACTTTCTCGTCAATTTGCGATTGTAGTCTCCGGTTTTCAATATGAAGTCGTTGATTTTCCAGAACTTTATGCAGAAATACACGAAGATGGATAGCATTGATGGGTTCAGTTAGAAAATAGCTTGTTTCGTATAATGTCATGGCTTTAATACCAAGATCCATTGCCAAAATTTTAGGAGAAGAAATAAAGATAATTCCCACATCGGGATTCTCCTGCTGAGCAGCTTTTAGCAATTCCAAGCCATCAATCCGGTCTGATTTAAGAGGTGTAATTAAAATATCTACCTTGAGACGTTCAATTCTGTCCAGAGCAGCATAGAGATTTTGGGCAACGACAACCTCAAGCCGTTCATCAGCTAATGCTCGGCTGACATTATCCATTTGCACTTGATTGGAATTGACAATAAGGCATATCTTTGAGTCATTCATGGCAAAAATTATGTCTTATCAAGCTTAGTTTCAAGAACATGTTTTCATTCCATGCCAAGCCGGGTTAGGTACCCTTTCTCACGGACTTGAGAGAACATCCAACCGAAAAATATTGCACCAGTTACTAAGTAAAGAATGTTCAATAAAAAAGCAATCATTAATATCTTTAGATTGAGCCATTCTCCATTTGAAAGTACTTCTCGCATTCCTTCGAAGACATATGTAGATGGCATAGTATAGGCAACAATCTGTAACCAATTTGGTAGAACTTCTACAGGGTAGAACACTGCTGAAAAAGGTTGAATCAGAAAAGGAATTCCCCAAACTAGGGCTTCAGCAGATTTTCCGAACCGAAGAATAAGTGCCATTGTCACCATACCAAGTGCCCATCCGAACAACAACAAACTAATTAAAAAAGGCAACAGTAAAATACCTATTGATACTATGTTAAATGCATAAAGCAGAAATGCCAGAGAACCTAGCACAACGGCAGTGATTACCGCTTTGATTATTCCCATTATACAGGTAGCGACCATCAACTCAAAAATACTAACTGGAGAAACAAACACGTTTAGGATGTTTTTGACCCATATGTCCTCACTGATAGACAATGTGATAGCTTGTTGTGACCGATAGAGAACATCCCAGAAAATCACTGAACCTAGTAAAAAAAGTGCAACGTTATTCTCTTGATTAATATAAGTGCTAACGAAGCCCCACACCAGTAAATCCATTATAGGCCAGAAAAAGATTTCCCCGGCTCTGGCTAAGCTCCTACGATAAAGATACAGGTAGCGGAGCACTAAGCCGTTAATTCGTGTTAGCACTACTCTAACTCCGAAAAATCCTTGAGTTCACCATTTCTAGCTAGTGAAATGAATACCTCTTCCAACGATTCCGATTGACAATTATCAACAATTTCCTGTGGTGTTCCTTCAGCTACGATATTACCACGCGATAAAAATATAACACGATCACACATTAACTCAACTTCCCGCATATTATGTGAAGTATACAACATTGTCACGCCATGTTCTTGCTGTACATTCTGGAGAGTCAGCCGAACCTTCTCAGCAATATCAGGATCCAGACTGGCCGTCGGTTCGTCAAGAAGCAGGATTTCTGGATCGTTCAGAAATGCTTTACACAGATTCAATCGCGTAAGCTGACCAGATGACAGTGCCCCAGTCACCTGGTTAATGACTTGTGGTATTTCAAGTAAATCAAGCAAATCACCAATTTTTCTTCGGGGGGTAGGAATACCATACAATTTGCCAAACACATTCAGATTTTCGTAAACCGTGAGATTGCTTGGCAAAGAAATATAAGCGGAAGCAAAGTTAATGCGCTGAAGAATTTTGCGGCGACTATCCTGAAGGTTAAGGTTGAAAAAACGAATATCACCAGAGGTTGGTTTTGTCAAACCAAGTAACATCTGAATCGTTGTTGTTTTTCCTGCACCGTTTGGCCCTAGCAAACCAACCGTTTCACCTCTTGCGACTGAGAATCCCAACTCGTTAACTGCTGTAATAGCACCAAAATTCTTGGTTAATTTCTCAATCTCTATAATCTGATCTGGCAACCCCCCCTCCATAAACGAGATACTGATCAGAAACTTCAATTAGAGACTTTAAGTTTCTTCCAGTTACTGAACACAATGTTCTAAAAACGATATTTGGTGAAATTTCCGAGTTTTCCCATTTCACAACATCCCTCAGAACGCTTCAATTGATAAAAATCAGGCAGGTTTTGTGCTCTAGATGGAAGTAGAAAAGCTTACCCTAACCCTACGAAAAAAACAGTACTACTAAAAGTTGTAGATTTCTGCGTAGAGAAAATTTCTCATCTTAATTATTTTATGCTGACATCTCGAAAGCATTTTATCATAGGCACATATGAAAAACAATAGAATTCAGGCGCTGTATTCACTGGATTTTCTGATACGATTCAGACACTAATAATTACCCTTAAATACATCAAATTTTTTCATCGAATTTGATAAGATAAACCCCCCAACTACCGTTCTCCCAATCTTGGAATAAGTTGAACGTAAAATGCGGACCGAGGCGTGCTCCATAACTTTCAAGTAATTTTTTGGGAACGAGGAAAACAACAGGACGATTCTCACTCAAGAAAGATTTAATGATTTCTTTTTGTTTTTGGTCACGTTGCTCTTGATCGAAGGTGGCATAAAATGATTTGATTTTTTTTGTTCGAAGTGGATGACGGAGTTCTCCTCCAGCCCAAGCACCAGAAAAACGAGCAAGATTATAGTGCCGAAAATTTCGAAGCGTATCGAGATAGGCTTCGTATGGAGATTGCGAAAAAATCACCACCTGATCCCCCAAATTCTGCGCTAGCATACGACCCACCGCCAACCTCTTTTCTGATTTCTCATTTGAAACCATACGGTCCATTTGTGCTTGAGACGGACCATATTGCAAAAATATAATTAAAACTGCAAACGAACTAACTAAAATGTACTTTACATTTTTTTGCAATCGATCGTTAGGTGAATTCAGGTTGCAAGCTTGCGTTAACAACATAAAAGCCGAACCAATAAGTACGGGGAAAGTACAAATAAGAAATCGTAAAAAAGGCATGCCTCCAGCTTGCCAATAATATGCCGAGTAAATTAAAAAAGTTGGTAAAAACCAGCCAACTCGCATTAGACGCTCCAGGATTGTTCCTACGGCAAATAATCCCACTAAACCAATTGGGAAAATGAGATAAAGGCAAGTGTCATTCAACCCTTTAAGCACACGGCCGAAATTTCTCCACAGAATTTCGAGTTTAAATGCTGCTTGTTCTTGACTGAGACCATAGCCTGTTTTAATCGGATGTCCAAAATGTACCCAATTGAAACTCATTATAATTAAGGCAAACACCAAATACGATAAGACAAGAATTCCAATCGACCGAACAACGGGGCTATTGGTCAAACTTTGGTTAATCCCATGATTTCCATAATTATTCCTATATTTCCTAATGATGGCGATTCCTACAACAATAGCCATCATGGCACTGGTTGGTCGAACTGTGGCGGAAAAACCAAGGATCAAACCTGCTAAGATGCCGTATCTGTTTGTGCCACAATTAACCCACCTCCACAGGAAGTACATGCCCCATGTAATTGCACAGGTATTAACTCCATGAGCCAATAAATATCCTGGATAGGCAAGCCACATCGGATTAATTGTTAAAACCCAGACCGATAGCGCGGCCATGAAAGGTGGCATCCACAGTTGAAACAGCAAAAAAGCTCCAATCAATGTCATTATACCTGCAATTGGACTAACCAAGAACATCGCTTCGTCACCACCGAACCAATAAGCAATAGCCATTAGAAATGGATAACCTGGACTGTATTTGGGCATGATCCCACCATTTTGGGTTTCAACCCAAAAATGGAGTTGATGACGAAAGGGATCGGGATCATCTACGGCAAGTGGTTGAAGATGAGCAATACGTTTAGCTAAAAAAAGATAGCCATCGCAATCATATTCCGGATGGGCGGGTGTGAAGTGTTGAATTTGAATCAGAGCATATACAAGTATTGCACCTAAAACGACTAGATAAGGTAATAAACGGGAACTCATCTTATCTAGGAAAGGGTTCTTGAGTGCAGATTTAGTGTAATCTGACCAAAAATTCATGATTGCTAATTCTACGGCACAATAATTACCATGTCAACTGTTGCCATGTGAAGATTTTCGTCTCAGTTTGTATCTTCTATTTTGGGAGTAATGATGTGAACTTGGTTTTTACCTCGCTGTTCTTTTCCACGAGCAGAACTTACTGTTTCAACTACAGCAATCCGTCTTCCATTCTGACTGAATGCAATCATATCATAGGGAATTTGGCCCGCTAGTCGGTGAGTACGTAGATATTTGTCAAGCCCTTCACCCTCTGTTGTTAGATCAAAAATTGAGATACCATTTGGCATTTCTGTGTTCTTATGACCATACATTGATATCGGAATCGCCGCGTATTTTCCAGATGAGTCAATACGTAACCCTTGCGGCACATTCTCTAATTTCCATTGCCAAGATTTTTTCCCGTTCCACTCATATCCGAAAAGAGTAAGCCCTTTTGGATGTGCCATTGGCGGACGCTTGACATCCTTTTGCAAATCATAAGGTATGAAGGTATCACCAGTAATAAATATCATAAAATCATCTGTGGCTCCAACTGTTCCCGAAGTTGCCGTTATCGGAACGCCACTAATTTCAATTGGTGTAGCTAGATCCTCCTGCCAAATCAATTTTTCTTCTGAGAAAATGAAGGCTCGTCCATCATCAGTTGTCACACCAATTGACTCTCCATCAGGTGACACAGCAACACCACGCCAAAAAGTTACCTGATCAAAATAGGGTGTAAATGCTTTAAAAGTATGCCCCCATCGAATTTTTCCTGTTTCACCATTGATAGCATAAAGAGACCCTGGTTTTAGATCTCCAATTGGCTGATCGATTGAATATTTATCACAAACGAAAGCAATCGTTCGGCCATCATCACTATAATCGAACCAGCGGATAATCATTGGAAGTGGTATTTCGGACGGAAACTTCCATACTAAATTTCCTGTTTTAGCGTCGAATCGATAAAGCTGCGATCTTATCAGAGATTTTCCATCCTCATACCATGAATGAACGGCAGCCACAATTAAATCGCCTTGTTTGGTATTAGCAATACGGTATGGACCGGGATACTGAATCCAAGCATAGTAAGCATCTGGGTTTTCCGGCATGGATGTACCGATATCATCAGCAAGACGATATTGCCACAGGAGTTTAGGTTTTCGTGATTTGAAAACATCATAACAAAAAATGAATCCATCAGCCGATTGTTCACCGAGGTACAATTGCTTGCCGTCCAAAGAAAAAGTTGCATGTTTAATGTATCCCTGTGAGATTCGAGTTTTCCATATTACTTTTCTGGTAACGGTGCTGATAGTGGCAAGATAACCAGAATTCGTTCCTAATACAAGTTGACTACTATCAGGAGAGAGTGCAATCGTAGTAAATTGTGCAGGTCTCTGAAATTTGGAAAATGGCGGTAGAATAGAATCAATATCGATCTGGCCACAAACAATACTGCTACAAAAAATAAAGATGCATGTAGTAAAAAAAGTAGCATACATAGCACTGAATCTCCTGATTTTCGAGCTTTGGTTCTGCATTATTCCGTAATTGTTTGTAATCCTAAACTGATATGTTTCCCTAATAACACACCAATGACAGTGTAGGCAAATCCAGAAACAATAATCATGGTCCAGACGTACCAATCTGCATAAAACAGTCGATAGAAAGCGATGCTAATCTGAAAGTCGATATGAACGCTAAGTGCGTCACAGAACCCAAAGGCCAAGGCTAGTATAAGCCTATTCTTACCCCAGCGGGACAGCCAAAAACCGAGTTCCAGTAAAATAGTGGAAACACCAACATAAACAAGAGTGAAAGGTGTAAATGCGCCTAAGAGAATGCCACCAAGCAAAACTCGTACCGCCGAGACCAATGTTATTGTCCATGGTTTTCGGACTAGCATGATTAAAGTCGTTAGCAACGCATAGTATAGCATTTCATTAAGAAAACCAATGACTAGAAAAGAGGCTGGTCCTAGCAGCGCATTGATAACTGCAAAAAATAGTGTTGTCGGTACACTTACAGTCACGAAGATTGTGGTGGCGAAAAGCGCGATAAGGACTAACTCTTTGGTAGAAAAAAAACCGAAGATTTTTTGGTGGAACCGAATTAAACCAATCAAACCAAAAATAGCGACCATAGTGGCAATTCCGGCCATAGCTAACGAATATATATTCGGTTTCACAATTTCAAGAGGTCGAGTCATAGAAAAGATGGGAATCTCGTTTCCCCAAACTTTGATTTCGATATGCCGTTCGTAATGACCTGTTCTTGGTTTCAACGCAGGATTCAAATAAAACGGAAGAACCACACTTGTAACACTCTCACCTACTAAGCTGATTATGGCAAAGCTTTGATTTGATTTCGGACTGTTTTCATTAGGAGGTTTTAGAAAAGAAATAGTTTTTTTTGTGTTAACGTCGCGGTTAATGGATGAAACGGCTACATGAATCGTCTCTGGAAGATGATTCCGAATTCGTACTGCTTGAAAAGCTATTGGTATATAAGCATTATGCTGCTCACTATCTTTGAGTAGTTTTATCGCATCTGGTCGTTGCCTTCGGTTAAGAGTCCCATTGACATCAGTCGGCATCAGGACTTCCCCAATTGAGATTTGCTCGACAACGTCTTGAATTGAAGCTAATCGTAATTCTATTGTTGTAGTTCTTGTCCAGTTTTTACCATTAGGGGCTTCAAAAAAAACACGTCCTATGATTTTTGTATTGAGTGAAGTAAATTCATCAGGAATTCTAAGCTTAAATTGATCGTGCCACACCTCAAATCCAGTCATAAAGGATGATTGTCGAATAATAGGTGATGTAAATGGAGTTTCAATCTCAAGCCGAAAATTGGTTGGGGCTTCAAAACCATTTTTAACCATGACTGATGCATATACTTCAGATCCATAAAGAACGAGCGAACTTTTGGACGGGTTTGCATCTGGGTAAGGAACTCCAATTCGGATCGATCCTCCTGGTTCAAGATTAGGCGCAGTATGCAACTGCCAAGTTTGTTCACCATTTAAGCTCTCAAACCTGAATTGGTAGTTCTGATCCTTATACCATCTAAAGTAGATCAATTCAGTTTTATTAGCTATCCCACCAAGGTCCAGATTAGCCAAAATTTGATTGTCTACTGCGTTGAAAACACTAACGTGTTTTAGCTGTCTCCGATTATGCTCAAGAAGGTGAATTTTAGCTCCACGCTGAAAAAACTCAACGTTAGCAGAAAACTCCTTAAAACTAGTCTGTTCTGTTTTACGAAAACATCCTAAAAAACAGAGTAGCAAAATACATAAAAACCTAATACCAAAACCATACATCACTTACTTGTTTGTGCTCATACTCTGCTTGATTGTTCCCCATGTTGTTTTATACAGATCATTGATTTTTGAAACTCCTATCGAGTTTTTCCCTTCAATTTGTGCGACTGCGACAAAAGAGGCACCTTTTCCAACTTGATACCGTTTGACAATATTATATTTTGAGTTGAGGACACGAAGTTCATCTAGACCACCTCCTGTCCAATCAGGAATACAAACATAGTAGATACTTTTCTCCTGATTGATTGTCATTCCAAATCCACCTGAGAATCCAACGATCGGGTTATTTTTGTCACGAACAAGTTTATTTTGGACCAAATCATAAACCATGGCTCCAGCGTTGGTATTAATTATAGCAATTTGTTGCTTACGGTTAACAATTATTGCGCCTGGAGTAGTTTTAAGTTTGACTGTTTTTTCAATTTCGTCAGTATTTGCATCTATAATTGTTAGTTGTCCTGGTATCATGGCGTAATCGCCTGTTGAGATAACTAACACCTTAGAGTTTCCATCGGTTGTGATTTCTGTTGCGTTGGTTGCTACCTTAATTTTTTTTATGACTCGATCAGTTGTTGTATCAATAACTGATACACTACTATTACCATAGGTCGTTTTAAAAGTCACCCAGTTGGTAACTGCAGCTGAATTGGCAACGTAAGCTTTCTTGTTAATTATGGTAATCCCCCAAGGTTTAGATTGAACTTGGATTCTTTTAGTAACAGATTTTGTGTGTAGATTGAGGACTGCGACTTGATCTGGTTCATTGCAGGTGACGTAGGCTTTGAAGGGATCAACGAAGGCAATCTTTTCTGGCAAGGTGTCGGAACCAACCGAAATTTCTCCTACGCTATTTTGCTCAAGCAAATTGATGATCTGGATGTTGTTACTGTAGGTGTTAACAACATAAGCTAGATTCTGTTGCACCTGCACATCATTAGGAGTAGACCCAGTAGTAATGATGTCATTTTTTACCGCTTTCTTGATGTTTAGTTGGTTGATATCAATTATTGAGAGCGATCCAGGATCTTTGAGGCCGTTAGTAACTATAGCTAAGTTCTGGATTTGTGCGGAAACACCAAGACTGATAATAAATATGACCGTCGTTACTTTACTGAGTTGCAGCATTTTCATCAAAACCTCCTCACTTTTGAATAGAAATAAAAATAGCCAATTTTCGTCAGGAAAATTGGCTCAAAAGAATCAATACGTAGACAGATGAAAATGCGATTCTTTTAACGCAACTTTACCCACGAAAGCTAATGCGCTAGTCAGTTCAGGCAGGTTTCCTGGCTAACAACGGACTGTGTTCACCTTCCCATTCCAAGTTTAGGAATAGTGGTATAATCGAACACCAGCGTGTGGATCCGAGCTAAAATTAGGACTCGAACCCTGTTGATTACAGTAGCGGGGCTGCGCCGGATTCTCACCGAACTTCCCTATTATCTGGTATAAGACGTCAGCACCTGAACCAAATTGAATACAAACTTTATGTAACAAAAATTACTGAATATTTAATCAATACATCATGTTAGGCATTATACTACTAGATTGAATCGATTGCAATTTCTAGCTCCTCAATAATTTCCGGATTTTCTTCGATCTTCAGACGCGATCTAAGTGCTTGAATTGCGTCATCTCCGCCGATCTGCCCTAGCCCCCAAGCAGCATGACCACGAACAAGTGGTTCCGAGTCATTCAATGCCTTCCCAAGCACATTGACAGCAGATTTGTCTTTCGAATTGCCGAGAGCAACTGCCACATTTCTGAGAAAACCGCGTCGTTTCGACCTTTTAACTGGGCTTCCCTTGAAACGTCGATTGAATTCTTCTTGTGTCATGTTCATTAGTGAGGTCAGCTTAGGAAGCAAATTGCCTTTCCGTGGTTGGAATCCTGTTTCCGAAGATGGTTTAGCTTTGCTATTCCACGGACAAACTTCTTGGCAAATATCACATCCAAATATTAAATTACCCATATTTGAACGGATTTCCCTAGGAATTGACTCCTTGAGTTCAATTGTCAAATATGAAATACAAAGACGCGAGTCCAGAATGTTAGGTTCAACTATAGCGTCTGTCGGACAAGCTTCTATGCAAAGAGTACAGGTTCCACAGCTGCCTCGAGGTTCGATTTGATCCGGTTGTAACGGAATGTCAATTAGTATTTCGGCCAGAAAATACCACGACCCCTTTTCCCAATTAATCAAATTGGTATTTTTGGCTAGCCAACCTAAGCCGGCGTTTTTAGCGTATTCCCGTTCCAAAACAGGTCCGGAATCTACAAAAACACGGTTGCGCGTTTCTTTTCGCGATATCTTTTCGATAATTTTTACCAGTTTTTTAAGTTTTGTGCGTATAATGTCATGATAGTCATCCCCCCAGGCGTAGCGTGATATTTGCCCCCGCAATGGATCAATTTTCCGTGCTGGATCGGGTTCAATTGTATGATAGTTCATCCCCACGGAGATGACCGACTTGGCTTCAGAGAGTATAGTTTTTGGATCCCTCTTCAGATTTAGATGCCGTTTCAGGTAATCCATCTTCCCAGCATATCCTTTATCCAGCCACTTTTGGTAACGATCGATCATTTTGGGAGGATCTGCCTGAGTGATACCAACCAGGTCAAACCCCATTTGCTGAGCAACCTTTTTGATTTTTTTACTTAGCTTTTGATGATACATTTCGTTTGCAAACACACCTGATACTCTGATAACATTGGGGAAATTATACAATTATATGAGGGTGTTATGCTATTACCAAAAATGATTAGAGTAAAGCAAAAATTCCCAACTGATGTGGTTGAAGATATTCGGTCTGCGATTTTTACCGAACTCGATCAACTTAACATGGATTCAATTGTGAAATCGGGAGATACTGTTGCGGTTGGTGCTGGAAGCCGTGGAATTACTAACATTGACGTCGCTATCAAATCGGTTGTGGATTATTTAAAAGAAATTGGCTCAAAACCGTTTGTTTTTCCTGCTATGGGAAGTCATGGTGGGGCAACCCCAGCAGGACAAAAGGATATCCTAGCACATTATGGGATTACAGAAGAAACAATGGGCGTCCCAGTTCGAGCAACTATGGAAGTAGTCGAAGTTGGTAGAACAACTGACGATTTGCCTGTTTTTCTCGATCGTTATGCTTATGAAGCAGATGTAGCAGTGCCAGTTAATCGCGTCAAATCCCACACTGATTTTCATGGTTCCATTGAAAGCGGCTTAATGAAGATGTTGGCAATTGGCTTTGGCAAACAAAAAGGTGCTAGCATGTACCATCGTGCATTCTTCCGTTACGGTTTTGAGCATGTTATTCTTGCTTCTGGGAGCCTTTTAATCGAGTCGGGTAAAATCGGGTTTGGCGTTGCCTTGGTGGAAAATGCCTATCAAGAAACAGCAAAAGTCTCTGCCATACAGTCAAAGGATTTTGTGCGCCGCGAACGTGAATTGCTAGTCGAGGCAAAAGCTTTATCTGGCAAGTTACCTTTTGATGAATTAGACTTACTGATTTTGGATGAGGTGGGTAAAAATATCTCTGGTACTGGTATGGATACCAACATCATTGGTAGGTATATGCAAAATTTCGAATCAGATCCGGAAAAGCCATCTATTACCCGCATTTTTGCACGTGATTTAACTGAAGATAGCTCAGGAAATGCCACAGGAATTGGGTTGGCAGATTTTACCACAACACGGCTTGTAGAAAAATTTGATAAAAAAGCAACCTATATGAATGGCCTGACAGGACTGGGTCCTCAAAAGTCGCGAATTCCGTTTCACTACGATACAGATTTGGAAGTCATTGAAGCTGCGCTTAATACAATCGGTTTGACACCTCCGGAAGAAGCAAGAGTTGTAAGGATTCAAAATACCCTTAAACTAGATGAAGTAGATATATCTGAAATCTTAGTTGAAGATGCTGAGTTACGGAGTGATCTTGAAATTATTAGCGAAGCCAAAGTGTTTCCGTTTGATTCTTCAGGGAATCTAGACTCATTCTAAAATTTAAAGATTGCTACTACAAATTTTTAGTTGAGATGTTGAAAGGAACACCTTGAAACGCTTGATTGTAGCTATTACAGGGGCAAGTGGTGTCATTTATGGCATTCGGTTACTTGAAACACTGGCTCAACTTGATTATGAGATTCACCTTACTATTTCTGAATCCGGTGTCCGCACATTATGGGAAGAGATGCAGATTCAGGTTGACCTTAATAACTTTCAGGTTGCGTCATTACTTCAGTGTGATTGCGACCAGATCGTATACCACCATCAAAGTGACATCTCAGCAGCAATTGCCAGCGGTTCATTCCAAACAGAGGGGATGATTATTGTCCCCTGTAGTATGGGTACGCTAGGCTCTGTGGCCACAGGTATTTCGCGAAATTTGGTCCAACGAGCAGCAGACGTGTGCATCAAAGAACGTCGAAAGCTTGTCTTGGCTGTTCGCGAAACGCCTCTTAACACGATCCATCTTGAGAATATGTTGAAACTTTCCCAAACTGGTGCCGTAATCCTTCCTGCAGCACCAGGCTTCTACCATCTACCCAAGACCCTTGATGACCAAGTCAATTTTATCGTTACCAAACTCCTTGATCAATTCGGAGTTAGTACTAATTTAATCAAGAGGTGGGGGGAACCCTAATAAGTGTTTGCTACTTTTGTGCCTCGCTTATCCTGCTTATATTGCAACATTTTTGTAGCAGATTCGTTGAATATCATGCTGATATGTCTGTTTTAGCTGGCGTTCGAGCATTGATAGCTATGGCACGATAATTGCCATTGTTATCTTTAATAAGCGCAGATAATAAATATTATTGTTCCTGAGAAAAAAGCTTAATGCGAACCCTCAATTCTATTAATCAAAATGTAGAAGACGCATACGTAAAGCGTGAAGCTCTTCTGAAAATGCCAATTTCAGTTCTTCCCGAACAGAAATTGGCTGATCAATACGTTGGTTATTTCGAAAGAACTGGGGAATCAAAGAGTCTTTTTGAAAAGGCAAAGCGTTACTTCCCAGATGGTATTCAACATCACAATACCTATGTTTCACCTTACCCGATTTTTATAAAGGGAGGATGTGGCAGTAAAGTCTTTGATGTCGAAGGAAACACATACCTCGATTTTACCATGGGGGCGGGAGCCCAGCTGTTTGGGTATGCGTCTGAACACTATGAGCAGGTTTGGCAAACTCTAGCCACAGATCGGTTTTCGCTGTTTCATCACCCAGAAGAGCTAGAGTTAGCAGAAAAAGTCAACGCGTTTATGCCTTTAGTAGAATCAATCAAGTTTTTTCAGTCTGGAACTGAAGCTGTGAAAGCGGCAATTCGACTGGCAAGGGCTTACCAAAAGCGAGATCTTGTTGTAAAAATTAGTGGCAGTTACCATGGTTGGATGAGTCCAACGATACGAGATATCCGACAACCAGGCGTTGGTGACTTATATATGTCTGGGGTGCCAAAGGCAGAGGCAAATTTATGCTTAACTGTTCCTGCCAATGATTTAAGTGCGCTTCAAAAAACGATTCGAAAACGATCTCGGAAAATAGCAGCTGTTATAGTGGAATTACCGGGCCCCGAATCTGGCCGAATACCTATTTACCCGGATTTTGTCCATGAAATTCAACGATTATGTCGCAAACACAAAATCCTTTTTATTCTTGATGAGGTCGTTACCGGTTTCCGGTTGGCTAAAGGGGGAGCACAAGCCGTCTACGATTTACAACCTGATTTGACGATACTTGGTAAGGTTCTCGGTGGTGGTACTTCTCTAAGCGCAGTAGGTGGGCACAGAGATTTCATCCAATACTTCAGCCGTGATGTTACCCAGACTGTTCGTGGTCGGGCGGTCTTCGTTGGCGGCACGATGGCGGCCAATCGAGTATCAACTATGATGGGACTAGCAACACTTCAGGCAATCGAAGAGAATGATCCTTACAATACCCTTGATCAAAAAGCGCAGAAGATGGTTGATCGGTTAAATTCACTGTTTGATTCTGCCGGCTTTCCTTTTTTTGCTTATCATTTTGGTTCGATTGTTCAAATAGAACTTGTCGCTTGGCCCTCCAAGTTTTCATGGTCACGAATATTCGATTTTCAAAAACGACTTTCCTCAGTTCACCAGTACCAATTGTTCCTACAATCGCAAGGTATTCTATCACTATCTGGCACACGTTTTTTTCTTTCGACAGCTCACACAGATGAAGACTTAAATCATTTGATCAATGCATACCGAAAACTGCTTGAACTTATACCAACTAAATAACTAGTATCGTTGCCAGTCTACAACTGATTTTCGTCTCTCCTACAGTTAAGCTTGTTTCCACTCAGTTCTAAAGTGTGTTTGTCTAAGGTGATATCGCTATCTCTGTTGACAGTTGACAACGAAGATAATTTGGCTTAAACTATGAACTTATAGCACATTATACTAATATCTTAGGCCTTGCCGAATCTTGAAAACCCCAAGTATCATCTCACCGAAATGTTAGAATCACCAACCAAAGATGTCAACGCCCAAAATTTTAATTATTGAAGATGAATTGTCTTACTGGTCTCACTATAAGCGCAAGCTAGCTCCTCTAGGTTTCTTATTTGAGACAGCGCGCCACCCCAAAGAGGCAGAAGTGGTAATGGGGGAATTCCAACCGAACCTAATATTGCTAGATCTGAGTTTCGATGGAAGTTCTCCAAATACAGGCCTCAATTTCCTCTCCAAAGTACGAACAGATTCTCCTGATATCAAAGTTATTGTGATTACTGCTTCCACTGATCGGCAAGTTGCCCTTGAAGCTATACAACGGGGAGCCAGCGATTTCCTTGAAAAAGGTAGTGGCTTTCTGGATGCGCTTCGATTCCGAGTGCAGGCGGTTTTTGAACGCCTACAACTTGAACAGCAAATTGAAGTCAATAATGAGTGGGAAATCGATCGTGTTGGTGGTTATCCTTATGGTCCAGGAAAAATTATGGTGGGTACATCACGGGAAATACGAACAACTTACGAGTTCATAGAGAAAGTGTCCAAAGTCGATGAAACAGTGCTAATTACGGGCGAAAGTGGAACTGGAAAAGAGTTAGTCGCTCAAGCTATTCACTACCATAGTCAGCGATCTAATAATGTTTTCTTGCCACTCAACTGTGCAGCTTTCCCAATAGAATTGATTGAAGATGAACTTTTTGGCCATCAGCATGGTGCTTTCAGTGGAGCAACAGGTGATCGAACTGGGGCCTTTGAAGCGGCTAACGGAGGCGTTATTTTCTTAGATGAAATCGGTGAGATGCCCATTTCCATGCAACCCCGACTTTTGCGTGTGCTACAGGAAAAAAGAATTAAACGAATTGGAGAGAATGTGGAGCGGGTGGTCGATGTGCGTGTAATTACAGCAACCAACCGCGATCTGAGGGAAGAAGTTAAGCTTGGAAATTTCAGGGAAGATCTTTATTATCGATTGAATTCGTTACCTGTTCACTTGCCCTCGTTGCGACATCGGAAGGAAGATTTATTGATGTTAATCCACTATTTTTCTGATTTGTTTTGCCAGCAGTACAATGTTCAACGACGCTTTACTTCTGAAGCAGTGGATCATATGAAAAAGCATGATTGGCCAGGGAATATTCGCCAGTTACGGGACCTAATTCAACGCTCAATTTTGATGTCGGATCGGGAAGAAATCTCAGTACAAGATCTGGATTTTTCAAGTCACCCAGAACAGGAAACAATTGTTACTGATCTGAGTTCGATATCACCGAATAGCGAATCGAACGTTCAACCCTATGTCGATGTGCGTCGAGCCTTCGAAGCCTGGTATGTCAATGAAGTTCTTCGGATTACTGATGGGAATCAGACGCGTGCTGCACAACTTTTAGATATAGACCGAAACTCTATTCGACGAATACTGAAGCGTGCTGCGGACTTAGAAATAGAACTGGGAGCTAACTTTTGATTGGTATGAAGAAATGAATCAGCACCTATTCAGAAAGGTTAAGTAAGCTTCTATATGTCAGATTTCTTGCCAGCCCAACCAAATTTCTTACCGCCCAAACCAACACCACTTCTGATTAGACTAGGTAAATGGCTGCAACCTGCACTAACGCGAGCTTTGCATAAAGTTTCAAAAATCGAGATTGATGCAGAATCAAAAGCACGTGTTGAAGCGACGAAGGGATTCTCAACGATATTTTTGCCAAACCACTCCGATTATGCGGATGCTTATGTCATTATGGGGTTCTCTCGTGAAATCGGACGGAACTTGTATTATGTTACTGGACGCGAACTGTTTGATGAAGGTTCACCATTTTTCCGTGGTATTCGAACATCTCTTATGCAGCATCTCGGTGGTTATTCAATTCTGCGTGGAGCACCAGATCGTAATTCGTTTCGTACCACAAGAGAAATATTGAGTCAGAAGAATGGATCACTTCTTATCTTTCCTGAAGGTGGTGTATCACGACAAACACAGACAGTCATGCCCTTTGAGAGTGGTGTTTTACAACTGTGTTTTTGGGCATTTGATGATATGAGGAAAGCTGACAATCTACAACCAATCTATGCTATTCCTATGAGTACAGTATATTTTTATGATCAGGATATGACTATCGAAATTGAGGAGTCAATTACCAAGTTGGAGAATGTGATTCTATCAGCTGATCAGCAAAGAGAATTGACTGCGATTGATCGGCTTCAGAAACTTATAAGAACCATAGTCTCAGTGCTGGAGAAGGAACATAGGATTGAACCCGTTGAAGGTGCGTCACTTTATCAGCGCGTAGATTATATGCGGGAACATATCTTGTCTCAATTCGAGAATTTGGTAGGTGTTACTAAGTCTCAGGGTGATCATTTCCGTAAACGAATTCGTGCTTTAAAATACACTGTCGATTCTCAATACTTTCTGAATACAGATAAAATGACCAATTATCAAGAAAGACGA